>JBDTRY010000317.1:0-3816 GCA_039931435.1 Acidobacteriota bacterium
CTTCAACTCCACCACGGCGCCGTTGATGGCCTGCTGCGAAAGGCTCTTGCGAGCCATGACGCGCAACTCAGCGCTCTGGCCCGCCACAAAATCAGCCTGATTGAGAAACGACAACTCCAGATGCTCCTTCTCGGCCTCGGAGGCCAGGTAATCGATAATCACCTGATCGAGTGTCTTTTCCTGTTCGTCGAGAGACAACCTGGCGGCCGACGCAGAGGAAGGCGTTCGGGAGCCCGCGGCCAGCGTCGAGTCATCGGCCAGATTGGGATCGGGACGGTCCAGCCGGCCCCGGACTACGGCGGCGATCATGGTCCGATGCTGCTGCTCCATCAGCCCGCTGATCCACTTCTCGTCCACGCCGGTCTCGGCCTGTTCCGCGTAGGATGTCTTTTTGGACGCAAGAATCTCGCCGCCGACATAGACGAGCGATTCGATATACGGATTCAGAATCCCTTTGTCTTCCGTCTGGACGTGGTAGACCTTGTCGTTGTGGTCGACATCGGTATTGAAACCGGTAATCAAAGCACCGCTCCGCTGGCGTGGAAGTGCCTTCGAGTGTAGCAGAGTGACGGAGTTTCCTCACCCATCATCGGCAGTCTTTCGCCCGTGGCAGGCGGCGCATGGGAAACGAAGCTCAATTGGCTCCGATCCAGCTTCGCAGATAGTCGATCTCGTCCCGAACTCTCCTGTTGTCGTCCGCGGCGGGCGACGCCTTGAGGTAGCGTTCCAGGTAGTCGATGGCCACACCGTACTGATGAAGTTCCATGGCCAGTCGGGCACGGTCGTGAAGCTCGAAGGGATCACGGTCGTCGAGAATGAGCAGGCGATCAATGGACGCGGCCGCGCGTTCCGGATCGCGCCGGCTGACATACACCGACTTCAGGTGGGACAGGAGACGGGAAAGGATCTCCTTGTTGCCGAACGAGCGCAGGTGATGCTCCCGAAGCCGTACCGCTCCTCCGAATACGTGATCGATGAGTTCCTGGCACTCGTCGTGGGCAAGTACGCGCCCTTCATCGAAGGGATCGATCAGGAGATCGCCCCATTCGCCACTGAGCTTGACCAGAAAGTGACCGGGAAGGGCCACACCGGAGGTCTCGATTCCCAGAGCGCGCGATAATTCGATGTAGACGATGGAGAGGGCTATGGGAAGGCCGGCGTGGCGATCGAGAACGTCATTGAGGAAAGCGTTGCGGGGATCGTAATAGTCGTCCGCTTCGCCATGGAAACCCTCCTCGTCGAAGAGGAGGCGGTTGACTTCGTCGACGATTCTTTCCACGTCCCTGCTCGAACCCAGGCGCTCGCGGACGGTGGATGTCCAGACGTGAATGCGCTCCAGGTATGGCTCGATCTGCAGTCCTGGATACTCCTCCAGGGCAATCACCAGTGAAGCCTCCGTGAGATCCACTTCCTCGTCGCGCATCATGGCCAGCTGCCGGAAGCGTTCCCGGGCCATTGCCGGGTGAACATAGATTCGGCCGGTTGTCATATCCCTGCTCCCTCTCCCTGAAAGGCATCGATTCTGCTTCGCAAGGCCTCCCCGATTCGGATCTTCTCGTTTCTCTCCCACGAATACAGAACGACTACGACGGTTCCCACTGCTGCCACTCGGCCCGTGGCGTTTCGAATCTCGTAGACGAAGTCGAACGAGGAATTGCGCATCCCGGCGATGCGCACGCCGATCTCGATCTTCTCCGTCAATCCCAACTGAATCCGGAAATCGCACTGCGCGCGGGCCACGATGAATCCGAGATCAGCTGGAGCGCTGCCACCGGTGAGATCGAACCAGTACTTCGTGCGCGCCCACTCGAAGAAGGTGAAGTAAACGGCGTTATTGACGTGGCCCACCGCGTCCAGGTCGCGCCACGTAACCTCGTGCGGAACAAAGTACCAGCCGTCCCTCCAGCCGGACGTGGCAAAAGCCGGGACAGTCATCGTGACACCAGCCCGTCGAATTCTCTGCCCGAGGTGGCAACGATGTGGAGGATTGTCTCCGGGCTCTGGCCGGACCAGGAAGGTGTCCGCTTGTCGCCGCGCTCAACTTGCGGAAGCGATTGCGCAGGGAGCATTTCAAATTATTGCACGGAAGTCGGAGGCGAGGCCTTCGAGGACTTTGACGCACACGACTGCAGATACTTTCCTGGGAGCGGATGATCGAGGTACGGCGCCACGACGCTCGACGCAGCCACGAGAAGTTTCAGATCCACTCCGGTAGCGATTCCCATCCCATCCAGAAAGTAGATCAGATCTTCCGTGGCCAGATTTCCTGATGCGCCGGGGGCGAAGGGACAGCCGCCCAGCCCACCGGCGGAGGCGTCGAACGTCGAGAGTCCCATCTCAAGAGCAGCGAGCGTGTTGGCCAGCGCCGTGCCCCGGGTATCGTGAAAATGCATGGCCAGAACACTCTTCGGCAGCACCTGAATGAGGAGGCCGATCAGTCCCTGAACCTGCAGCGGGGTACCGACACCGATGGTGTCACCAATGGAGACTTCGTAGCAATCCAGATCGAGAAGGCGGGCGGCCACTTCCAGCACCTTCTCGGGAGGCACCTCGCCCTCGAAGGGGCAGCCAAGGGCACACGAGACGTATCCACGAATGCGCATCCCCTCGCTTCGTGCCCGGGCCACCACGGGCAGGAAGTTTTCGAACGATTCGTCGATGGACATGTTGATGTTGCGCTTGTTGAAGGTTTCCGACGCAGCGGTGAAGATGGAGATCGACTTCACGCCGGCTTCGATGGCCCGCTCCAGTCCGCGCAGATTCGGGACGAGCACCGGATAGTCCACTCCCGGATCCTTCGGTATGTCCCGATAGACCTCGGCCGTGTCAGCCATCGAAGGCACCCACTTCGGATGGACGAACGCTCCCGCTTCGATCGTTCGCAGTCCGCTGTCCGCGAGCGCAGTGATGAAGGCCACTTTGACCTCGGTGGGAACGAACACCTTCTCGTTCTGCAGACCGTCGCGGGGCCCGACCTCCACCACTTTCACTTCCTCGACGTAGATCTTCATTCCTTCTCCGCAGGATCGATGCGGATCAGATCGACTCCCGGCTGCACGAGATCGCCCTCAGCGCAGTCGATGGCCGTCACGGTGCCGTCATACGGAGCGGAGATCTGATGCTCCATCTTCATGGCTTCGAGGACGATCAGTGGCTCCCCTTTCGAGACAACGTCTCCCGGAGCAACGAAAATTTTCAGCACCGCGCCGGGCATGGGTGCGGTCATGGACTGCTGTCCATGACGGGGGCGAGGACGGGGCCGTCCCGGCGTGACCTCGGCTTCGATCGTCTGTCCCCGAAGCATCAGCCAGATCTTTCCGCCCCGACGGGCGAAGGGAACAACGATCCGGGTTCCATGAACGCGCAGGGAGGCTTCGTTTGCGCTCAGCGAAAGAATCTCGATCTCATCTACTCGATCGGGAGACTGCAACCGGACAGTATTTTCTTCGTGAGAGATCCGGAAAGTGATCTCCTCGTCACCGATGCGAACCGTACGCTCGCTCATGATCGCGCCGAAAAGCGGCTGCCGGGAGTGTCCACGGGAACGTGATCCCGGCAGAGAACACAAGCCGGTTCCTGCCAGGTTTCCAGTGACAAGGTCAACAGGGCGCGATATGGACGATCGAGAGGGTTCTCCACTCCGCTGCGGTTGAGAATAGAGCCGTACGCCACGACTTCCGCGCCGGCGGCCTCGGCCACGCCCGCAGCTTCGCGGGTCGATTTTCCGGTCGTGACGACATCCTCCACGACAGCCGAGCGTTTGGCCTCGCCGACGGTGAACCCGCGCCGAAGGACCATCGCGCCGTCTTTCCTCTC
>JBDTRY010000318.1:0-3801 GCA_039931435.1 Acidobacteriota bacterium
TGCCGCGGCCCGGGCGGGCATGAGTCCGATCATGATCCCGGATCTGAAGGCTCCTTCCGAGGAGGCCGCGCGTGCGGCTGTGGTCGTCGCCCGGGATCTGCGCGAGGCAGTGCCCTTCGTGCTGGAACTGCTGTCGGCAACGTGACCCGCGGCGGCGGAAACGATGAGAAATCGGCCGGCCCCTCTTCCGGTTACCATCAGCAAACGTCGAAACAACTTTCTGGAGAGAGACTCATGACCAGCCATCGAATCATTCGTTCCCTTTTGACATGCGCATTTCTCGCTGCCTTCGGGTCCTCGGCAGCGGTTCTTTCTGCCTCCCATCCGGATCTCTCCGGAACGTGGAAGTTGAACAAGGATCTGAGCGACAACCCGCGCGAAAAAATGAGAGAAGCCCGCAAGAGCCGCGGCGGGCTGGGGCCGGGCGCGGGCGGAATGAGCCCCGGCGGACCGGGAATGGGCGGAGTGATGGGACCGGGCGGTGGATTCAGCGGACGGGGTCGCTATCCGGAGGGGGAGCGCAAGTCGCGTGCGCTCGATGCCAGTGCCACGATTCGCATCTCCGGAACCGATCCGGAGTTGATCGTCGACTACGGCAACGACCGACAGCGGCATCTCTTCACCGACGGCCGCACTGTCTCAGTCGAGGGGCGTCGTAGTGGCAGCTCGAAGGTTCGGACAGTGTGGAATGGCGACCGGCTGGAAGTGAGAACAACCCGCGATGATGACCGGGAAATGCTGGAGACCTTCGATCTCAACCCCCAGACTGGAAGGCTGGAAGTGACCATGACCGGCGACGCCAGTGCCGCACTCGAAGACGAATCGAGGTCGTTCAGGCGCGTATACGATCGGTCGGCGGCCGCGGCCAGTGCTGGGCAGCCAGGACACCAATGATTCGTGAGCTGGTCAACCCGGCGCCCTCCGGGCACATTGGTCTATTCACCTTGATCTGGAGCTTTCGCCTTTGACTGCCGCGCCACCGCCATCTTCCAGTCCAGGATCGGCTGAGGCATCCCGGAAGGGGAGTCGACTGAAGATCGGGGCAGGGCTGCTGCTCCTCGTGGTGGTGGGGGCGCTCTACGTTTCGCCGGCCCGTTCCTATCTGACGATCGAGCACGCCCGTGCCCTCGTCGTCACCCTCCGCTCCCTGTGGTATGGGCCGCTCCTCTTCATTGCGGCCTACGCGCTGGGATGCGTCGTGGCCATGCCGGCAACGATCTTCGTCGTTTCGGCCGGCATCATCTGGGGGTGCCAGTTCGGAGGGACCTACTCCCTGATCGGCGGGGTCATCGGCGCGGGCCTCTCATTCTTCATCGGACGATTCATCGGCGGGGGGCTCCTCACAAGACTAGGGAAACAGGGCCGCCGGGTGGAACGGCAGCTGGAAAGCGGGGGATTCCAATCCATGCTCATCCTCAGGCTGGTGCCACTCGTTCCCTTTCCGGTGCTCAACTACGCGGGCGGCGTAGCCCGGATGCGCTTCCGCGACTTCATCCTGGCCACGCTCATCGGGGCCGCTCCCTCCCACTACATCATCACCTACTCCGCTGATGCCATCGCCAGCGGGAGTCTCAGTGCCGGCCATGCCTTCCTCAGGATATTGATCGCCGGGGTATTGATGGCCACGCTGGTCCTGCTCCCGCTCGCTTTGAAAAAGAGAGTCCGCGGTGCGGTTATGGAACCTGAACCGGGAGTGATTCCCGGCGACGAGCTGTGAGGCCCTTGCCGGAAGTTCTGGTAAGATAACGTGTTTACGTCTGGAAGCTGCGTTATCTCATACTTCGGCCAGAACCCATGATCGAGATTCAGATCCATCCAAGCGACATTCGCCGGAAAGTCCGATACTTCTTTTTCGATCGGCGCCGGGTGATGATCGGTATCGGTCTGGGCTCTCTGCTCCTCCTTTTCGTTGTGGCCTCGATGGCCGTCGCTCCCAGCGTTATCCGTCGTGTCCACACCAATAATTACCTCTACGGAATGCGTCAGGAGAGGGCTGCCGAGAGGGAGCGGCTGAAGCGCAACGTCGAGCAGATCCGGATACTTCAGCAGGCCCTCGACGCCCACAGGCTCGAGGTAGCCAAGC
This sequence comes from Acidobacteriota bacterium, assembly GCA_039931435.1. Taxonomy (GTDB): domain Bacteria; phylum Acidobacteriota; class Thermoanaerobaculia; order Gp7-AA8; family Gp7-AA8; genus JBDTRY01. Next base: position 2,084 of record JBDTRY010000318.1, read on the forward strand.
TGACCACCGCCTATGGGTTGCAGGGTCCGGTGCTGGGTCACGGCGGCGTCATGACCGGCGAGTACAGCAACCGTGCAACGAGCACGCAGCAGATCGCTCAGGCTGTCGCCGAAGAGCGCCAGCTGACCGTAGCCATGCAGCGGCTGCAGCAGCAGGTGGATTCGCTTTCTACCTACGAAGCCGCTAACGCTCAATTGATTCGCCACATCCCGTCGATTCTGCCCGTACCGGAGGATCTGTTCGTTCTCACGTCACCATTCGGAATCCGTATCTCACCCTTCACGAAAGCGTCGGATTTTCACAAGGGCCTGGACCTGGCGGCGCCGGTCGGGACGCAGGTCGTTGCGTCCGCGGACGGTGTGGTGACCTTTGCCGGAAGATTTCCATTGCCCCAGAGTGTGGCCTGGTGGCGATTCGGAAACGTGGTTGTAATCAACCACGGCGACCGGTTCATTACCATCTACGGGCACTGTGACACGGTCAGAGTTACGGCGGGGCAGACGGTCAACCAGGGGCAGCCCATCGCCACGGTAGGCTCCACGGGGTGGAGCACCAACTCCCATCTGCATTACGAGATCCGAACGGACCTGCAGCATCCGGGCATTTTCGAGCCCGTTGATCCGCGAATCTACATTCTGAACTATCAATGGACGGACGAAGAGACACTGCTCATCCGCGCGCGCTCGAGCAAGAAGTATGAGAACTTCGATCCGTTGCCGTCCGCGTTCATCGGGAGAAGGAGAGGTGTGTGATGTCTGCTGCGTCTGAAGGAAGTTCCAAATTTCCCACAATGATCATTCCCCAGGGCACCGAGATCAAGGTGAACAGTCAGGGGCAACTCTCCATCAAGACCCCTGGAAATCTCGTCATTCAGAATTCCGGTAACTACTCGGAACTGGAGTCGACGAACGGATCGATCCGTATCGAAGACAACGTGAATGTGGAAGCGGTGAGCGTGAAGGCAGCCGAGGCCTGCTACATTCAGGGAACGCTGACGGCGTGGCGGGTTACGGCGAAGAAGATCGCGCTGGAAGACCGCGCAAAGGCCTACATCATGATGCAGGACTCGCAGCAGCTGGAGTTGTCCAGGACCAGCAGGCTGGTCGGAAACTTCGCCAACGAAAAAGAGATCTATCTGATGCTCGGAAAGTTCACCGACCAGTTGCGGCAGCTTCCCGGAAATGTCGATCTTCATGCCACGCAGTCGGTGGAAGCGCCGCGTCCAGCCTCGTCCGGATCACTACCGGGCTTTGCCTCCACCGCGGCGGGTGCGCCGGCGCTGCCTTCGCCGCTCGATCAGGCCCTCTCGCTTCTCGAGGCGGAAGTGAGGCGGCCCGAGCTCGACAATCGGTCCTCCGAAGCCATTCGGGAGGTCATCTTCGCCTTGCGCGAGCGGGATCTGCAGCGGGCAGGGTTGATTTATCGTGACGCCTTCACTGAGCTGAGCACGCCCTCCGAGGAACTGCGGAGAGCCTACGACATGCTGGCAACGTACTTTCGATCGAACCGGCTCTGAAGCGAAGGAACAATCCTGTCATCCCACAGCGGGGAGAACGGCGCAGGCACCGGGGTGGCGTGAATGACACGACTACCACCGGCATGTCATCCTGAAGCGTCGAGCGAAGGATCTCTTCCACCTTCCCGGTTGCCACCGTCATGAAGGGTACGATTCGTTGTTGACGAGATCCTTCGGTCGCGTTGCTCCCTCAAGGATGACA
>JBDTRY010000319.1:0-3794 GCA_039931435.1 Acidobacteriota bacterium
TGTCCTGCGACCTGGGGTGCCAGCGTTAGGAATAGCTCATCGACGGCGCGTTCTGCCAGAAACACGCCCATCAATTGCGGTCCTCCTTCCAAAAGCACTAAGTCTCCCAGGTCTCTGTCTGTCAGCGCACGAAGGATATCTGATGAGGGAATTGTTTCAGCATCCGTCAGGGCTGTTCGGTCCACTCGTAGCGTTGATGACTTCATTTCCTCCGCACCACGCGTTGTCGTGAGAACGAGCGTCGGAACCTGAGTCTGTTTAAATATGGCGTAGTTAGCGTCCAGGGCCCCCGAGCTCGAAACGATGACGTTCAGCGGGTGAGGCGGCTTGCCGAGTTGCGATCGAAGCTGCGCATACTCGTCAGCCAGGGGAGGAAATATGTAATCGTGAGTCCAGATGTGGTTCGGGACCGACCGCAGGGTACCGGCTCCAACGACGACAGCATCGGCCACCGCCCTCAAGAGCCCCATCACCATGCGATCGCTTTGATTCGCCCCACTTATTGGACCGCCACCGGCTCTACCAGGAATGCCGAGTGACACGACGCCGTCCAATGTCTCTACGAAGTTCGCGATGACATATGGCCTCGCTGCCACAGGAAAGGATAGACGTCCGTAAGCCCGCTCCAAAGCAGGAGGCAAGGAAACGTTCTCACCCGGAGCCGCATCGAAGAATACCTCGAGCGGAACTGGGCCTTTCACCGCGTCAGCCCGCATGCCACGAAGAACTCTGATCTCAGTGCCGGATCGTCATAGTAAGCTCCGCGCCAGAACGTCGTGCGGGTCAGCTGCTCGGTCTCCTCGACGCCGCGCATCTGCGTGCACATGTGGTTGGCTTCGAGGTAAACGGCAACGCCATGCGATTTCAGCATGGCTTCTAACGTGTCCGCCACCTCTTGACCGATTCGCTCTTGGACGGAGAACCGCTTCGCAAAGATGCGAACCATCCGGGTCAGTTTGGAAATACCAATGATGTGTTCGTGGGCGATGTACCCAACGTATGCATGCCCATAGAAGGGCAGCGCGTGATGTTCGCACAACGAATAGAAGTGGATCGGGCCTTCGATGACCTGGCTGGAGGTGCAGTCTGGCGCTCCGCGGCACTCGGTCTCGAAGATCTTTAGTAGCTTGGCGTCTCCGTCATAGCCTTTCGTCGAATCGATCAGGGCGCGGATGAAGCGTTTAGGCGTTTCCCTGGTGCTGGGGGTGTCAAGATCCATGCCGAGACCAGCAAATATCTCCGCAGCGTACGCCTCGTACCGGCGCAGCTGGTCGTCGGAGATATGCCGCCTCCGCGCCTCTATCGCCTCGCGAAAGTCCTCGTACTCCGGATCGTGAGCGTGTGGTAGCGGATCATTGCGCGGCCCACCGTCGGGGGTCGTCACTTCGCCTCCTCCTGCAGACGGCCGCGGAGATCCTCGGCCCGGAAGGGACCGGGTTCCGCTATCAGCTTGCGCGCGGCGGGAACCTGCTTCCATACATTCCAAAGAAGTACTCCGCGCACCCGGCCATCGCGCAGGTAATAGACGACGCCCTTCTTGTAGGGTTCCTGCCAGTCGATGAACGTCTCCATGCGCGAGTCCAGTTCACCAACCGCTTCATAACCGAGGTCGAAGAGGTCGGAATAGAAGAACGGGAGATGGTCATACTTGATGCTCTCGCCGGCCATATTCTGGCCCGCTACTCGTCCCATCGTCTTCGCATTGTCTTCGTGCTCAACACGCATCCGATTGCCTAGCGTCGGATTTGTGAACGCGGCTATATCGCCTGCCGCAAAGACGTCAGGTGCAGTCGTACGCAAATACTCGTCAACAACGATCCCATTGTCTACCTGGATCCCCGCCTCGGTCGCGAGCTCAACGTTTGGAACTACGCCGATACCGGCGACCACCCTGTCGACCAGAATGTCGCGCGCTTCTTCCTTGTACGATGCCTTGACGAGATATCGATCATCCTTGCGCTGAACATCGGTGACCGACCAGCCGGCCAGAACTTTGACTCCCTTCGCTTCGAAGTAAGTGCCAACATAGCTGGAAAGGTCAGTCGGCAGGACGCGAGACGAGATACCCGCGTCCGGAAAGATCATCGTGACGTTGCGCCCATTCATAGCCAGAGCCGCAGCGACCTCTGAGCCGATGAAGCCACCCCCAATCAGAGCGAAGTCCTGGTACTGGTCAACGTCATCACGCAGGCGACGATAATCCCCAACGGTTCGGTAGTAGTTGATGGCGTCGCCACCGAACGGAAGGTTCCGTGGGCGTGCCCCCGGGGCCAGCAGGAGTTTGTCGTAGGTGTGTTCCACTCCGCTCGCATCGACGACTGCGTGTTTGTCCGGAAGCAGGCGTGCGATAGATTGACCTAGCTGAAGCTCGGCCAATTCCTTCGTGTTGTACCAGATGCTGTCCAGGGCATCTCCCGACCACAGCCCTTTGGACAGAGGCGGGCGTCTGTACGGCCCGTCCGGCTCCGCACCGAATACTACGATGGTCCCTGCTGAATCGACTTTGCGGATGCCTTGTACGGCCGCGTGTGCCGCCATGCCGCCCCCGACTATTGCGTACTTGTGGTGGTTCATATTGTCCTATCTCTCAGTTGTCGTCGGGTCTTACCAACGTCTGCACCTCGGCCGGCTGGGATGGTGACGTGTTTCGCGGGCCGGTGTAATTTCTTCTTCGCAACTTCACGCTCGATCTCTCGATCATGCCCAGTCGGGAGGAGTTGACCGATCGCCTGGTAGACTTCGCGGTTAACGATAAGGCCAAGATGCGAGCCTTGCACCTCTATGTTCATTTCAGGATCGTCTTCGCGCGCACTCTGCCAGTCGATAACACCGTCTGATCGGGTGTAGATCGCCGTCCGGGCCACATCCTTCGGAAATGGTCGGGAGAGAGCGTCGAGCGTATCGCAGGAGCAGGAACCGTCGTGGAAGTGATTGCCGTGCCTTCGGGGATGTTCGTCGGGCGAAGGCAAATGAGACTCGAGGAATCGGGCTATCGTGATCACAAACGGATGCGCGACAATCTCATGGATCGGCGACGCAAGCGTTATCACCTGCCCGATAAGATCCGGCCGACGCACCGCCACTGCCCGTGACAGGGTTCCGCCCAGGCTATGCCCGATTAGCTTTACACGTGCTCCCCCCAGCTGAGCACCTGCCTCCGCCGCCTCGATTAGCCTGGCCAGGGTGACATCGGGGCAATCCATGTTCCGATCGATTCCGGAGGGTAACACGCGGTACCCGATCCGAACGAGCCATCGCCGCATCTCGGACAGGCTCCCATCTGAACCAAGAAAGCCGGGAACCAGGATCACGACCTGCCCGTGTCCGCGAGGGACGCCGACTCCGCGATAGATCGCAGACTGGCGAAGATCAATCCACTCCCGCCACATCCCGAGCTCCCGCCAAAGCGGAAGCGTTGAGTCACGCAAGAGGGTCTGACGAGGGGCCTCGACCACATCTGCCGGATACTCGGTCATCGTCATTCTCCTGGGACGCTCGTCTCCCGCCGGAATGTGCTGGCTGGCAATTCTCATCTTCGGAGCACTCTCTCGTAAGGCGTCTGGTGCAGCGATCCCGCATATACAGGGACTGGCGCAAACACAAGACCTCGACGTGGGACTCGGTTTCCGCACTGCAAGCAAACGAGCTCGCGCTCACCTTGGACCTCTTCCTCGATGAGGTCCCCCAGGCAGTGGCTACAGGACTTTAATTGCAGCATGGCGTCCTCCTTTGTCGTCTCGGTGCGATACGGTACTCATCTATGTGACTACCGTATCGATAACGCCTGAAAGACC
>JBDTRY010000320.1:0-3786 GCA_039931435.1 Acidobacteriota bacterium
CTAGCGACCAGCCGGCAGTTGCGCGATCCACGGTGACGACACGGCCGGCGGCCGACGCAGTCACTCCTCCTGCTCCATGGCGGCCAGCCGCGGGGCATACGCAGATTCCGCTATGGCCAGCCGGAGCGCCTGGCGCTCCACCAGCCGAGGGCGCCGAAGTAACGGGGTATGGCAGTAAGCAGGTTGCCGGCCGGCCGTGGGTTTATATCGAGCACGTCACGCAGCCAACGATCACCGTCTATTCACCGGAGCGAACAAACTCCGGCGCTGCCGTTGTCGTCTTCCCCGGCGGCGGCTACTCCGTCGTAGCCATCGACCTCGAGGGCACGGAAGCGTGTCAGTGGCTGACGTCCCGCGGAATCACTTGTGTGCTCCTCAAATACCGCGTTCCCTGCGACAGAGTGGGCCCGTATCGGAAATGCGTGTCCGCGCAGCAGGACGCACAGAGAGCGGTCAGACTGGTGCGGACACGAGCCACCGAGTGGGGGATCGACCCGCACAAGATCGGAGTGCTGGGCTTTTCGGCGGGCGGGCACATGGTGGCTGCGATCAGTACGGATTTCGAGCAGCCTCGATACCCAGCCGTCGACGAGGCCGACAAAGTCAGCTGCCGGCCTGATTTTGCCATCGCGCTCTATCCAGGACATCTCGCGGTCGAGGAAAGGAACTTCGTCCTGAACCCTGACATCAAGGTGACAAGCCAGACCCCACCGACGTTGCTGGTCCAGGCTACTGATGACCCCGTAGATCCGGTTGAAAACTCACTCGTCTACTATTCGGTTCTGCAAAAAGCAGGCGTGCCCGCAGAAATGCATCTGTATGCGAAGGGTGGACACGCCTTCGGCCTCCGGCGCACGGAATTTCCGATTACGGAGTGGCCCAAGCTCGCCGAAGACTGGCTGCAATCGATGGGGATCATCCAGAAGTAGCGACTCGTTCTGCCTCGTCGCCTCATGCCATAGCTGACGCCGCGCGAAGTCCGCTAAGTGTCGACCGAGAACGAAGCTGTGACCCTGAAGGTCTCACCACAGAGAGACGAAGCTCTGACCCTGAGAAGCTCTGGAAACCACACACCGAGAATCCGGCAATCCGTAGCATCGGCGCGGTCTCCCGGGTCAGCATCGAAATCTTCAGTACCGCGTCCGCCTGATACTATGGGACTGCGACGACGTCCACCCTTCTTCACCACCACTCTCCGGAGGCCCAGGGATTGATCGGCACGACCGTTTCTCATTACAGAATCACAGGCCAGCTTGGTGCCGGGGGCATGGGTGTCGTCTACGAGGCGGAAGACACAAACCTCGGGCGACACGTCGCGCTCAAGTTCCTTCCGCCCGAACTCACCACCAGCGAAGCGCTCCAGCGATTCCAGCGCGAAGCGCGCGCCGCCTCGGCGTTGAATCATCCGAACATCTGTACGATCCACGGCATAGAACAGCACGAGTCCGAGCAGTTCATCGTCATGGAACTGCTCGAAGGAGAGCCGCTATCTTCAACGCTGCACCGCGGGCCGATGAACCTGACCGCGGTGCTGAACCTCGGTGTTCAGATAGCCGACGCTCTCGAATCGGCCCATTCGAAGGGCATCGTCCACCGGGACCTCAAGCCGGCGAACATCTTCATCACCTCGCGGGGGCAGGCCAAGGTTCTCGATTTCGGCCTGGCCAAGATCGACGGGCGCCACGGGGAGGTTGCCGACGCTCCCACCGCGGTGCTGAAGGACGAACTTACGGCCGCCGGTTCCACGATCGGGACCGTGTCCTACATGTCGCCCGAGCAGGCGCGCGGACAGGTCACCGACACTCGCACCGACATCTTCTCCCTCGGCACGGTTCTGTACCAGATGACGACGGGCATGATGCCTTTCCCTGGCGAAGTCTCCGCGGTCGTGTTCGATGCGCTTCTCAATCGTGATCCCGTTCCCGTGACGCAGCACATGGCGGCAATTCCGCAGGAATTCAACCGAATTCTTTCTCAGGCCCTGGAAAAGGATCGCGATCTTCGCTACCAGACGGCTACGGATCTGAAGACGGCGCTCAAGCGGCTGCAGCGCGACCTCGATTCGGGTCCGCGCGCATCGCAGTCGAGCGGAAGCCGCTCCACAACCGGAGCGTCCAGCGATACACAGGCCATTGCCGTTCTGTACTTCGAGAACCTGAGCGGAGTCTCGGAGGACGAATACCTGCGCGACGGAATCACCGAAGACATCACCACCGAGCTTTCGAAGATCAAAGGGCTGAAGACGTTCTCCCGGCCGATGGTTCTGGCCTATCGGGACAAGCCGGTCACGGCCGGGCAGATCGGCAAGGACCTTGGCGCAGCGTACGTGCTCTCGGGCAGCCTCAGGCGCGCCGGCACCCGGCTCCGAATCAACGCGCAACTCGTCGATGCGGCGACGGACTTTCCGGTCTGGAGCGAGCGGTATGACCGCGAGATGCAGGATGTCTTCGAGGTACAGGACGAGATTGCGCAGAAGATCGCTTCCGCGCTTCGCATCACACTGTCCCCGCAGGAGCAGCAGGCGCTCTCGGCAAAGCCGACCGAAAATCTGCAGGCATACGATCTTTTTCTCCGCGGCCGCGACTATGCGCGGCGCGTAGGCCGGCAGGACCTGCTGTTTGCGTTGCAGATGTACGAGAACGCTGTGGCGATGGACCCGAACTTTGCTCTCGCTCACGCCGGAGTGGCACTGATCAGCGCGCAGTATTACTACTTTTTCGAGCGCCAGCAGAAGTGGATCGACCGCGCAATTGCAGCGACGAAGATGGCCAGCGCCACTGGTTCGAACGATCCCGAGATTCATGCCGCGGAGGCGTGGCTGTCGTTCGCCGAAGGGCGCTACGACGAGGCGATCGAAAAGATCCGCGGCGCGCTGAAGCGGAAACCTGATCTGGACGGAGGATATTACCTGCTTGGACGCTCGCTTTTCGCCTCCGGCCAGTACCAGCAAGTCGCCGACATACTGGAGGAGGCTCTCGCCCATTCCGGAGAGAACTACAACGTCACGGTGCCGATTCACAACTCCCTCGGCGCGCTCGGAAAGAAGGAAGCGCTGAGGAACTTCCTTCTCCGCGAAATCGAGATCCTTGAAGCCAGCCTTCGGAAATATCCGGAAGATGCGCGGGCCCGCGTTCTGCTTGCCACGAACTACGCGGAGTTCGGCCGTGTGGAGGACGCCAAGCGCGAGGCCGACCTGGCCATGATCCTCCGCCCCGACGATTCGATGATCCTCTACAACACCGCCTGCGTCTTCTGTTCGATGGGCAACAAGAAGGACGCTCTCATTGCCCTCAGAAAGGCCTGGGAATCGGGCTACCGCGACGCAAACTGGGCGCGGCAGGATCCCGACCTCTCGATCCTCGTGGGCGACCCGGAGTTCGAGAAGCTCTATCCTGCGGCGGGCTGAACGGTTAGGGCCATTGGGGTCAGAGTTGGGGGCCATTGGGGTCTACCATCGGATTTGCCGAAGAGAGTGAAGGCAGATTCGTTTCATGCTCGCCCCCGAGGTACGTTCGCTGCCGCGAGTATGAAGGCGTCGTTCTGACGAGGAAGCTGCCGCGTTCTTGTTTTTTTCACAGCAGGGCTTTTCGTCCTTGCTTTCGTGGGCCATTGATGTTCAGACCTTGATTTGTGCGTGAGTTATTGCGTGTTGAAGGCTCATCACATGTTCGCGAAACTCCCGGGATGTGTTGCGTAACGTGTCGGGTCGCTGGAGCAGGCGGGAGACACCCGACGGCGTGAGATCAAGAATCGATCCGATCGCCGCGAGCGTGGCCATCGATTCGT
>JBDTRY010000321.1:0-3775 GCA_039931435.1 Acidobacteriota bacterium
TCGCCGTCAGTGCCTTCCCAGCCGCTCCCCTCCCACCGCAGCCGTCCATGTACGACCCCGCTCTTTCCCCGGACGGCTCGCAGATCGCATTTGTCTCCGGCGGCGACATCTGGACCGTCCCCTCTGCAGGCGGACAGGCCCGGCTGCTCGTTTCCCACCCGGCCACTGAATCGCGACCGCTCTTCTCGCCCGACGGGAAGAGCCTGGCCTTCGTCTCCACGCGCACGGGCAACGGCGACATTTACGTAATGAGCCTGACCACGGGCCAACTGGCGCGGATCACATGGGACGATGGCTTCAACCAGCTCGACAACTGGTCGGCCGACGGAAAGTGGCTCTACTTCAACTCGAATACGGCCGACATCTCCGGCATGAATGACATCTATCGCGTCAGCGTCAGTGGCGGCACGCCCATGGCCGTCAGCGCCGACCGCTACGTCAACGAATACTTCTCGGCGCCCTCTCCGGACGGTTCCACTCTGGCCTTTGCCGGACACGGCATCGGATCGTCGCAGTGGTGGCGTCACGGGCACAGCCACATCGACGAATCAGAGATCTGGCTTCTGACCCTGACGGGCACACCCTCGTACAGGAAACTGACTGCCGGCGGGGCCAAGGAACTCTGGCCGATGTGGAACGCCGACGGTACGCGAGTCTTCTACATGTCCGACAACGACGGCTCCGAGAACATCTGGGCGACGTCGCTCGACGGCAAGCGATCCCAGATCACTCATTTCAAAAACGGCCGCCTGATCTGGCCTTCGATCTCGGCGGACGGAAGAAAGATCGTCTTCGAACGTGACTTCGGCTCGGCATCCTGGACACCTCCAGCGGCACGGCGCTCACAGTCCCCATTACTCTTCTGGGAGCGCCGGCAACTCCCGACGAGGCCTACCGGAGATACTCACGAGATTTCGATGAACTGGCTCTGGCCCCGGATGGGAAGAAGGTTGCCATCATCGTCCACGGCGAGATCTTTGCCGGGTCGTCGAAGGACGGCGGGGAAGCATCACGCGTGACCTCCACCCCCGAGCGCGAGTATCACGTGCGCTGGTCCCCTGACAGCCGGAAGCTGGTCTACGGCTCCTCCCGCGGCGATAGCGCGCATCTCTATCTCTATGACTTTGCCAGCGGAACGGAGAAGCAGATCACGAACGGCAGCGGTGCTGACCTCCGGCCGCAGTTTTCGCCCGACGGCAAATCGATCGCCTTCGTGCGGGATGGCCGCGAGTTGCGCATCGTGGATCTTGCCTCCAGTGCAGATCGCCTTGTGGCCACGGCCGACATCGACGACCCCCGCCCCTTCGAGTCCACGCGGCCGTTCGTCTGGTCTCCCGACAGCCACTGGATCGCCTTCATGTCCAACGGGGACCGGCTCTTCCGGAATGCCAGCGTGGTGAACGTGACCGGCGGGCAATCAGCGGTCACTCCGGTGAGCTTTCTGGGCAACGTGGCCAACGACACCCTGGCCTGGTCCCCCGACGGCTCGGCGCTCTTTTTCGATACCGGTCAGCGCACGGAACCTGACTCCGTGGCCCGCGTCTGGCTCGTGCCGCACACACCCAGCTTTCACGAAACACAGTTCCGCGACCTCTTTCACGAGGAGACGCCCAAGACCCTCCCCTCGACGGACAAGCCAGCTACGGAAAAGGCGGAGAAGACTCCGCCACCCAAGGCAGCAGAGAAGAACAAGCTCATGGAGATCGTGGCTGAAAACATCCGCAAGCGACTGGACCTTCTTCCCATTGATCTTGACGTGCAGTACGTCGCCATCAGTCCCGACGGCAAGCTCCTGCTCATGATCGCCTCGGCCATCGGCCAGGAGAACCTCTTCACCTTCTCGCTCGACGAGCTTTCCACTGAACCGCCGGTTCCTCACCCGATCACTTCCGCCGCCGGACGGATCAGCTACGCCGAATTCTCGCCGGACAGCAAGCAGATTTTCTTTCTGAAGGACGGCCAGGTAGTCAGCGTTCCGGCCGATGGCGGTGCCCCGAAGCCGCTGAGCCTTACGGCTTCAATGACCGTCGATTTCGACCGTGAAAAAGAAGAATCCTTCCGCGAAGCCTGGAATTGGGAACGGGTTCACTTTCACGATCGCGGCATGCACGGGCTGAACTGGGAGGAGGTTCGTACACGCTTCGCTCCACGCGTCGCGGCTGCAGCGACCCCTGACGAGTTTCATCGCCTCCTCAATCTCATGGTCGGCGAACTGAACGCCTCCCACCTCGGGTCTCGCTCGGCAGGCCGGCCCAGACGTAGCACCGGACGGATCGGCCTGACCTTCGATCGCAATGAATACGAGCGAAGCGGCCGATTCAGAATCACGGAAGTGCTTCCGCTCTCCCCCGCTGACGTAACTCGGAAGATCTCGCCGGGCGACTACCTTCTGGCCATCGATGGATCAAAACTCGAAGCGGGAACAAACGTCGCCGAGCTGCTGGACAACAAGATCGGCAGAGAAGTTCGCCTCACTGTCGCCGGAGAAGGGAACGCGAACCGTCGGGACGTATCGGTGCAACCCGTTGATCAGGGGGTGGAGAAGGATTTGATCTACGGTGCCTGGGTCGAAACGAACCGGGCCTACATCGATCGCATCAGCGGCGGCAAGCTCGGCTACGTACACATGGCCGATATGTCCTACGACTCATTGCTGAAACTTTCCCGGGATCTGGACGCCGTCAATCAGACGCGCAAGGGCGTGATCTTCGACATTCGCAACAACAACGGAGGGTTCGTGAATGCCTACGCCCTGGATATTCTCTCCCGGAAGCATTACCTGAACATGGCGCCGCGGGGCCGGACGGCAACTCCGGCCAGAACTCTTCTCGGCCAGCGCTCCCTCGAAAGGCCGACGGTTCTCCTCACCAATCGTCACTCACTTTCCGACGCCGAGGACTTCAGTGAGGGGTACCGGGAGCTGGGTCTTGGGAAAATTGTGGGAGAGCCGACAGCGGGCTGGATCATCTACACGGGAAACGTCACGCTCCTGGACGGATCGACATTCAGGTTGCCGTCGACGACGATCAGCACGGCCAGCGGCGAACCGATGGAGCTGCACCCCCGGCCTGTGGATATCGCCGTGGAAGACCCCATCGGCGAAGCGACCGACAGCCAGATCGACCGGGCCGTGAAGGAACTCAGCAGCCCCTGAGCTCACCGTCACTGTTCGTTCACGGAACTACGACGTTTCTTGTCCGTATGATCGTCAGACGGACATGGCTGAGAGACGGCTGCAAGAGGGAGCGGTCATTGATCGCTACAGGATTGAATCCTTCCTTGGTGCGGGAGGTATGGGAGAGGTCTACCGTGCTCACGACCTCGAGCTCGGCCGCTCCGTCGCCCTGAAAATCCTCCCGGAGCGGCTGATGTCAGACCCCGACCGTGTCCGGCGATTCTTTACGGAAGCGCGCGCGGCATCCGCCCTCAACCATCCCGCCATCATCACTATCTATGATGTCGGACAGGCGCCGGTACTCACGGAGAGGGGTGCCGTAAGTTCCGGCCATCCTGTGGTGGGATTCATGGCCATGGAGGCCATCGACGGGGAAACTCTCCGCGGACATGCACGACGCGCATCAGAATTGCCGAAGGCGCTCGAGCAGTTGGCCCGCGTCGCGGACGGACTAGGCGCGGCACACGCCTCGGGAATTGTTCATCGCGATCTGAAGCCGGACAACATCATCATCGATCGTAGCGGCGCGCCGAAAATTCTCGACTTCGGAATTGCCAAGCTGCTCGAGCCGCGCGCCGGAGAACAGAACAGCGGTGACGA
>JBDTRY010000322.1:0-3761 GCA_039931435.1 Acidobacteriota bacterium
TTCGCTCGACGCTCAGGATGACAGCCGGCCATAGAGTTTCTTCACCCTGGTTCAGTGCCCGGCTGATCGCTTGAAGAAACTCACGTAGGGATCGAGTTGTTTCACTCTGGTTCAGCCGCCCCCCGCTGTTGGTCCGCTCGGATGACACACGTGCATGCGCCAGAGCCCGCGTAGCGGGCAACACAACCGTAGCCCCCGGCTCTCAGCCGGGGGTTAGCGTCCGCCCCCCCCAAGCCCGAGCCCGCGTAGCGGGCGCCACAACCGCTTCCTCCTCCCACGCGAAACAGGAGCCTTCCACCCCGTACAATATGGGCAGATGACCGCCACTTCCGCTGTCGTGGTCTATTCAGGAGACGGTGGCGTCGCCATCGAGAGGAGAGCCGTCCGGCCCCTTGGAAGCAGGGAGATTCTGCTGCGCGTTCGGGCTTGTGGCTTATGCGGAACGGACCTGTTCAAACTTCAGAACGACTCGGTCGCTCATGGAACTGTCCTCGGCCACGAGCTGGTGGCGACGGTGGAAAACGTTGGTGACGAGGTTTCCGGTGTGGTGGTCGGAGAGAGGGTCGTCGTTCCCCATCACGTCTCCTGCGGGACCTGCGCGAGTTGTCTGGCGGGTGCGGAGCCTCTCTGTCCGGCTTTCCGTGAGAACCTGCTGGACCCTGGCGGCTTCAGCGAACTGGTCATCGTCCGCGAGAAGGCGGTCCGCGAAGCGATCTACCGGTTCTCGGATTCCGTCGCCGACGAGGCAGCGATATTTCTGGAGCCGGCGGCCTGCGTTGTCCGAGGAGTTCGCAGATCCGGAATTTTCGACAACACACGATCTTCAACGTCCCCGATCGCCGTCATTCTCGGGGCTGGAAGCATGGGCCTGCTGCATCTGCTCGTCCTCAAAGCCATGAATCCGTCGGCACAGGTCATCATCAGCGATTTTGACGAGAACAGGAGGAATCTGGCGCGGACCCTCGGGGCAGACGTCGTAGCTGAGCCGTCATCTCTGGCCTCGGCAGTGACAACGCGCAGTAAGGGCATTGGCGTGGACGCCGTTTTCGACACTGCCGGACGCCCGGACTCTCTCGGGGACCACGTTGCCCTCCTTCGCGGCGGCGGAACGATCGTCCTGTTCGCGCATGGCGCGAACGGCAGGCGCGCGGGATTCGACTTCAATGACTTCTTCAAACGGGAGTGCCGGATGATCGCCACGTATTCGAGTTCACTCAGCGACCAGATCGTCGCCCATCAGCTCATCGAGGTGGCGAGGCTCGATGCCTCTGCGCTGGTCACCCACGTGCTTCCTTTCTCCAGGTTCCATGAAGCGGTTGAACTCTGCCGCCAGCGTCAGGCCCTTAAAGTTCTGATGGTTCCTGAGGGAGAGACATGACGAGAGATTTGCAGACGACGGCGTGGCTTATCGGGCCCCGAGCGATCGAGATCCGGCAGACCGTGGCACCGCCACTGCAGCGGGGAGAAGTGAGGGTGCGCATCGATGCAGCGGTCACCTGCGGCACCGATGTCAAAGTCTACCTTCGCGGGAGTCATCCCACGATGCTCGAGGTTCCGGCGCCGTTCGGACACGAGATGTCGGGGACCATCGTGGAGATCACGGCGGGTCTCACCGGCTGGAACGAAGGCGATGACGTAGTCGTGTCCAATTCGGCCTCCTGCGGTGTCTGCCTGAACTGCCGGGCTGAAAGGGAGAACCTTTGCCTGGATCTGCTCTATCTGAACGGCGCCTATGGCGACTCACTGGTCATTCCATCGCGATTCGTCCAGCGCAGCCTGTACGTCCGTCCGGCTGGACTTGATGCCGCTATCGCCGCCTTGAGCGAGCCGCTGGCCTGTGTTCTCCATGGAATCGAAGTCTCTTCCCCGGGAGCCGAATCGGACGTCGTTGTCTACGGCGGCGGTCCCATTGGTCTGCTGTTCGTCAATGTATTGACCAATTTCGGTCACCGGGTAACGCTTGCCGACCCGCACTCCATGCGCCTGCAGGCCGGTACAGACATGGGCGCCGATGCGGTCGTGCAGTCGGGCCAGGAGAGCAGCAGGGCGGAAGTCATGGCCGCGGCGGAAAATCCATCGGGGTTCGACGTCGCCGTTGAAGCGACAGGATCGGCTGGCGCCTGGAGCAGCGCAGTGGAGTCCGTTCGACCGGGCGGCTCCGTGCTGTTGTTCGGGGGATGTGCACCGGGGACGAAGATGGCACTGGATACGTATCGAACCCACTATTCGGAACTGACTCTCCGTGGCGCGTACCATCACCGCCCGGCTACGTTCGGCCGGGCGCTGGATCTTCTGGCGGCAGGAACGCTCGCTCCCGAGCTCCTGCTCAGTGCAGAGCGTCCATTGGAAGAAGTAGGGGAGGCGCTGGAGAGCATGATTCGCAGGGAGACCCTGAAGGTGATCATTCGCCCTGGCTTGTCACAGGATCGAAGTTGAAAGGTTGAGATTGCCCTCCCTGAACCTCCCCGGTTGTAATGCCGACAGATCCAAGGTGGAGTGCCCATCCAGAATCATTTCCGCCGCCGCTTCTCCGATGGCCGGTGCGTGCATGACGCCGTGGCCGGAGGAACCGTTCGCCAGAAAGAAGTTCTCGATCTCCAGCGATGGGCCGACTACGGCGTGTTCGTCCGGGGTCATTTCGTATAGCCCGGCCCAGCAGCGCGGGCGATCGATCGTCACCTTTTCAAGCGCTGGAATGCGTTTCCGCCCCAGTTCCAGGACGTCCTCGATCCACCGGTCGTCGACCGAGGCATGGAACGGATCCGGTGAGGTGGGAGTGTCCGGCCGCAGAAGCAGGGCCCGGCCGTCCCGCATGCGCAGGTGAAATCCATCTTCGATGAAGATGGTCATGGGCATGGATTCGGGAAGAACGACAGTCGGATTGGAGAGGGCCACCTGCCGGCGGAGTGGTGTTACCGGGAGGAACACGCCGGCGGCGGAAGCGAGAGCACCGGCCCAGGGGCCCGCGGCGTTGACAACAGTCCCCGCTGCGAACTCACCGTCATCGGTGATAACACTCTCGATACGCTTCCCACCGATACCAAAGCCGGTGACCGTCCGTCCGCGAAGGAATTTGGCGCCGCGAGCCTCCGCTGCGGCCCGGTATCCGCGGAGAATATTCAACGGCCGGATGAAACCGTCGGTAGGACAGAAGGCCGCGCCCTTGATGGGAATGGATCCGAGCGCGGGCTGAATCCGGCGAGCTTCCTTCTCGTCGATCATTCGCGCCTCGGAGAGTCCGGCGCCGTGTTGGACGGACTGTACGCTGCGCAACTTTTCCAGAGACTCGTCGCTGGCTGCGACGAACAGATATCCACACTGGCGATACCCGGAGTCGATGCCTGTTTCCTCTTCAAAACGGAGAAGGCGTTCCCGCGCTCGCAATGACAGTTTCACGTTTACCGGGGTGACGAACTGCGCTCGGAATCCTCCCGTGGCCCGAGCAGTACTCCCGCCGTCGTCGTCGAGGCTGCGGTCAAGGACAATGACGTCGGTGAATCCGCGCCGGACGAGGTGGAAGGCGATACTAGCCCCGATCACCCCGCCGCCAACGATGACAACTCCGTGCGATTTCTTCATGCGATTCGTCGCACTGCATCTTAGCGACGTTCGGGACCAGCTCGCGTCTTTTGTGCAACACATTCGCCGTTGATGTCATCCAGAACTGCGTCATCCCGAGCGCGAGCGAGGGACCCCAGTGGACGGTGGGCACGATCCCTGGGGCGCTTACCACCCGCCCCTCTGGGATTCCTCGCTCACGC
>JBDTRY010000323.1:0-3734 GCA_039931435.1 Acidobacteriota bacterium
CCGGGGATCGACCGCCACACCGCTCCAGTTCGATCCGCCGATGTTGCCTGGCATGATGATCGTTCCCCTCAGGCTGGTCGGAGTGAAGATCCCTTCCGACCGCATTGCGGCCAGCTCCTTCCGGCACCACTTCCGATCCGAAGGGGTGAGGCCCCAGGCTTCGGTCATTGTTTCCGGACCAAGCGGAGCCGGTTTTACGGGAAAAGGCTGCGTGGGCCAGGGCTCCTCGCCGGCCACGTCGCTTCGAGGCGTCGGCCTCTCTTCAACGGGGAAAATCGGCTCCCCCGTTTCACGATTGAGAACGAAGATGTGACCCATCTTCGTAGCCTGTATGAGCGCGGGAACTGCATGTCCATCTCGCTGCAGTTCGATGAGTGTCGGTTGCGAGGCCACGTCGTAGTCCCAGATGTCGTGGTGCACGACCTGAAAGTGCCAGACCACTTCGCCCGTCGCTCCGCGCAGGGCTACGACGGAATTGGCGTAGAGGTTTTCGCCGACCCTCTCTCCTCCATAAAAATCAGGGCTGGGACTTCCCGTGGGAACGAACAACAGATCCCGCTCGGGGTCCGCCGAGATCGGCGCCCAGGCATTCGCCGCTCCCGTAACGTCGGCGCTGGATCCTGCCCATGTCGAACGGTTGGCGGCCGCGGCACTGCGGGGAACAGGATCGAAACTCCAGCGAAGCGCCCCGGTCCTGGCGTCAAACGCACGCACCACACCACTTGGGGCATTGGCGCGATGATTGTCGGCTATGGCCGATCCGACGACCACCAGATCATTGATGATTGCCGGAGGAGAGGTAACCTGATACTCACCCTTGTACTCCGGTCCGTTGAGGAGACCGCTCGTCAGAGCGATCGTGCCGCCCTCTCCAAAATCGAGGCACGGTTTTCCATCTACCGCATTGACGGCGATGAGGCGAGCGTCGATGGTGCCCACGTAGATACGGCGCTTACAGGGTTGCCCCTGATCCAGCGATGAATCGAGCCATGTGGAGACGCCGCGATTGGCGAAGTCTCCATAGTCGCCAGAGAGATCGATCCGAGGATCGAAGCTCCATCGCTCTTCGCCCGAATCGGGGTCGAGGGCGATGATGCGCCCGAACGGCGTGCTTACGTACAGGGTGCCGTCGATAAAGATCGGCGTGGACTCATCCCGCGTTGCGCCGGACCCGACCGCATAATCACCGGTTCGAAACACCCAGGCCTGCCGTAGCTGCCGGACATTGCGGCGATCGATCTCTGCGGCCGGCGAATATCGCGAACCGCCCGCATCCCGTCCATACGCGGGCCATTCCACGGCGGGAACGGACTGCACCGGCGTTGACAGGGAAGGCTGAACGGCGGGCGGCGCGGTTGAGCAGGACACTACGATGAGGAATGTCAGGGAGAACCACAGGGGTCGCATTGCTGGGCAGGATAGAGGAAATGTCGGGCGATGTCAGTGCAATTTGCCGGCTTCGCATCTGCGCACGGGAACGCCCATCGCTCACGTGCCGCCTGAGCGTCTCGTACGCAACGGACGTGAACTCCGCTTGCGCCGCCCTCCGCGGCAGCATCCTCCCTCACGGGAGAGAATATTCTGAAGACTGGGCCTCGAAAGCTATCGGCGGCGGGCGAACGCGTGCTCCCCAATGTACTTTCTACGCACAGTACAACCGTGTTCAGGAAGAGCGCTGCCCGTTCGCCGGTGCGGATGTTCTATGAAGCCGGCATTCCCACTAACTCGTACTCGTGGCCCGAACGACAACGATCACGGCCACGGCGATGGCCAGCACGCCCACGCCGATCAGAATCGGGCTGTGTGAAGCGTTCCTCTTTGCCTTGGTCGCCTTTTTTCCTACCGTCCGTCCGATGTTTGAGATCTTCCGGTCCAGAAGATCCGAAAGCGCCTCTCCCTGTTCGGTCTCGAGAAGCTTGCTCACTCCCCAGACGGCTGCCACCGATGCTGCCCGGGCCGCCATTTGCCGGGTATCCCAGTTCTCTTCCATGGTCATTCCCTCCTCAATCGTCCAACGGAGGTGCAACCAGTCTGCCACAGTGGACGGCGAGGCATCCCGGACCACCGATTCCTGCGTTGACAGCAACTCCAGCCCGGCGGTTGAAAAACGCCGTTGGAACATTGAAGTCGGGGCTTCTGGCCGGGGTGGTGGCACCCGCGCGCATTCCCGAACAGATCCGAAACAGATGAAGGCCGAAAACTTCGATCGTGACGGCGGTTACCCGCCGGAGCGCGCACGATAGGCGAGATAGGCGAAGATCAGCACGAGGATGACGAGAAACACCCGTCCCATCCCCATCATCCGCGTATGCGCTACCTGTCGCGTTCCTTTTGGTTTGATTCCCGTCACCGCAGCAATTGCAGACACGACAACAGCCAGACCAAGCCAGAAGAGCCAGTTCATGGACTGCGTCTCTACAATTGCCGCGCCAACGCAACACTACTGCCGAGCAATCGGTACACTAGTGGCGTGTAAACGATGAATCGGTACCAGATCGCGCAGCGATCGGCGAGGAGGGCAAGGCGCGCCGACGCAGACATAGCGGTGACTAAGTTGAGGAGGCGCAACGCGGCCATCGTCGTCGAGAGCAAGCGAGGTGGTACCGATTCGTCGTTTACACGCCACTAGTTGTCTTTCTCCCGTCCCTTCGAGAGGCAGCGCGCGTCAACGATCATGTCATGCCCAACAAGCGAAGCGACGACACGTTCTGGTACGTCGTCTCGTTCGGGACACCGCCGATCACGCCGTTTCTCTCGTCAGGAGGGCCAAAAGAGAGCCCGGATCCTCTCAGCGAAAATCGTACAATCATGAACGCTTCCGAGAAGACAAACGAGATCCTTCTTCCGGAGAAACCCCCAGATCAGAAAACAGGTCATCCCGAGCATGAGCTGCCATGACTGAGCGAATCTATCCGACGATTCCTTACTTCCGCCCTCGCGAAAACGACGAGGCGATGATCCATCGTGCCGAGGCCTTCCTGGAGGAACTTACGCGCAGGCGGTCGATCCGCCAGTTTTCCCCGGATCCCGTCGCGGATGCGCTACTGAGCCTGGCGCTCCAGTCTGCCGCTTCGGCACCATCCGGGGCAAACATGCAGCCGTGGACCTTCGTCGTAGTCAAGGATCCCGACCTGAAACGGCGGATCCGTGAGGGCGCCGAGACGGAGGAAAAGGCGAACTATAGCGGTCGAATGCCTCCGGAATGGCTGGAAGCGCTGGCGCCACTGCAGACGGACTGGAAAAAGGAGTTCCTGGAAATCGCTCCTGCCCTCATCGTCATTTTCAAACAGGATTTCGGCTGGCGGGATGGGCAAAAGCTCCATCACTACTACGTTAACGAATCGGTGGGGATCGCGTGCGGGTTTTTGCTGGCGGCGTTGAACGCGGCGGGTCTTTCCACGCTCACCCACACTCCCAGCCCGATGGGATTTCTCCGGGAATTGCTGGGCAGACCGGAAAACGAAAAACCCTTCCTCCTCGTGCCGGTCGGGTTTCCGGCAGAGGACTGCCGGGTTCCCGACATCCGAAAGAAGAACGCCAGCGAGGTTATCCTGTGGAAATGACCGCCCTTCCCCGAACCGGCGATCTCACCTCGATTGCAAGAAACTCACACACAGGGTGCTTGTCATCCTGAGGGAGCGCAGCGAGCGAAGGATCTCTTCAACGAGGAATAGGCTGTCAACCAGGAAGGTGGAAGATCGCGGTAGGGACACCCGTTGCCGGGTGCCCCCCGC
>JBDTRY010000324.1:0-3724 GCA_039931435.1 Acidobacteriota bacterium
CGAGATCGCTTCCCAGTTCATCCCGTTCGTTTACCGAGGTCCAGAGAGCACCGCTATCCCGTGGGAATCAGGGTATGGTTGGGAGGGGGCAACTCGGGGTGCGCGCCGATGCCTGCGGACACAGGGAGTCTGGCAACTTCACCGCAGCCCGCCAGACCGAGGATCCATGCCGATCCGATGAGCAGAAAGAATGACCGACGCATTGAGGCCTCCGGCTTTGATCCCAGCAAGAGGCGTGACAGCAACGCCAGCGACCCGGCCTCAAACAGCGCCGAGGGAGGTAACCCTCGCGTATCCTAGAGGCCAGACTCATGATTCGAATTGTCACCGCAACCGAGTATCTGACGCCTCTACGCGAGGGAGGATCACTGCCGGCAATCGTCACCGCCGACGACGACGGTACGTACGTGCTGAAGTTCCGGGGAGCAGGACAGGGAGTGCGCGCCCTGATTGCGGAGCTGGTGGCCGGCGAGATCGGGCGCGCGCTGGGATTGCCGGTGCCTGAGATCGTCTTCGCAAACCTTGATGGAAGACTGGCGAAAACAGAGCCCGATCCTGAAATTCAGGATCTGCTGCGGTCCAGCGAAGGGTTAAACCTGGCGTTGGACTATCTGCCGGGATCGATCACATTCGATCCACTGGTTTCGAGACCGCTCGAAGGAAACTCCACGCTTGCCTCGTCGACGGTCTGGTTCGACGCCCTGATCACCAACGTCGATCGAACGGCGCGCAACACCAACCTTCTGGTCTGGCACGGTGCGCTGTATCTCATCGACCACGGCGCCTCGCTCTACTTCCATCACGCCTGGGACGGGTATCTCGAGCGGGCCCGGTTATCGTTCCCCGCAATCAGGGAGCACGTGCTGCTTCCCTGGGCCAGCGAACTGGAAGCGGTCGACGCCGGGCTTGCGGCCATGCTCCCCCCGCAGGTGATCGACGAGATTCTGATGATGATTCCGGAAGCATGGCTGGGCGATGCGCAACAGTTTGCAAACGTCGAGGAACATCGGACAGCCTATGGCCACTATCTGCGCAGCCGTCTGCAGCCGCCGCGGCCGTGGTTGGAGGAGGCAGTTCGTGCACGAACGTCACCCGTTTGATTACGCCATCGTACGCATCGTGCCCCGCGTCGAGCGCGGCGAGTTTCTGAACGCCGGCGTGATCCTGTTCTGCTCCACTCAGGCCTTCCTCCAAGCTCGGCTCGAGCTCGATCGAAGCCGCCTGGAAGCGATGGCGCCTGGGATCGATCTCCGAATGGTAGAGAGTCACCTCGAAGTCATCCCCCGCGTATGCGCCGGCGGTCAGGGTGCGGGACCGATCGGTGAGCTTTCTCAGCGGGAGCGGTTCCACTGGCTCGTGGCTCCCCGAAGCACCGTCATACAGCCATCGCCCGTACACGCCGGCGTGGATGGCGACCTGCCCGGTGCACTGCAGAAGCTGTTCGACAAACTCGTGCGCTCCCCGCTGCAGCAGGAACCGGGAATGCCCTGAGTTCAGGGAGTACAGGAACTAAGTTGCCTGATCGATTCCAGCGGCCAGGACGAAGTCGCTCCGGGTCAATCCCCCCACCGCGTGCGTGAAAATCTCGAGCTTCACTCGTCCCCAGGAGAGATGAATATCAGGGTGGTGTCCCTTCTTCTCCGCGACTTCGCCTACGGCGTTCGTAAACGCCAGAGCAGACTTGAAATCCGGAAATCGGAATTCTTTCTCGAGGTGATGTTCGGAGATGACCGCCCATCCCCCATCCAGTTCCCGGGTAAGGGCGTCGATCTCGTCGCCTTTCAGTCGCGGAGTATCTCCGCGGCAGGGAGCTACGTCATCATCCTTCAGACCTGTCACCGGGAATCCGCCTTCCTCTGAATTTTACTCCCCTGCGTGCAGAGCCGAACATCGGAAGAGATGTTCGGCCACGTCAGCGACTCACCCCCGCAGCTGCGGTCTGCCGAATTTGTTTCGTCGAACGAAGGATCGCTTCTCATTCTGAGCGGCGACCGGCGTAAACAGCTTTGTGGCAGGAGATGACACTGCTCCCGCGGCGTGTCCTCCCCAAGCGAAGCGAGGGATGTCAAGCGCGTGCCAGGACGACTCGGTCACGCGAGCAGGAGATCCCTCCTCGCTGCGCTCGTTCGGGATGACATGATCGTTGAGGCGAGCGTGGCATTCATTCGAGTCGTCGAGCGAAGGATTTCTTCGTCCTTCCCTGCTTCGGCAGTACGCTCGTCCCCGCCAGCAGAAGCGTGCGAATGAAAGGCAAGGGAGGCTGCAGATGAATTCAGAGGTAGCCATCGATCTCACCGGCAAAGTAGCGCTCGTCACTGGAGCAAGTCGCGGCATCGGACGCGAAACGGCGATCCTTCTGGCGAAGGCCGGAGCGCGGGTAGTCATCAATCATCGCCAAAGCGCTTCGGACGCGGACGCCGTGGCCCGCGAGATCGGACCCTCACAGGCGCTGGTGGTTCAGGCGGATGTCGGCGATCCCCTCGCCGTCGAAGAACTGGTCGGACGGACGGTGATCGAGTTGGGACGCCTGGATATCCTGGTGAACAACGCCGGCACCTTTGCTCACAATCCCTTCGACAACAATAGCTACGAATCATGGCGCGAAGGCTGGCGGCGGACGTTCGACGTGAATATTCTCGGCGCCGCGAACTGCGCCTATCTGGCTATTCGTCAGATGAGAAATCAGGGCGGTGGCAGAATCATCAACGTCGCCTCGCGCGCTGCATTTCGCGGTGAGATGGAGTTCGCGGATTACGGTGCCTCGAAAGCGGCCATGGTCAACCTGACACGAAGCATCGCCCGGGGATGTGCTCCGGACGGGATCATTTCATCGTGCGTGGCGCCGGGGTTCATCGACACGGAGATGGCCGCATCGGAGATCTCGGTTCGTGGCGCCGAAATTCTCCGCCAGATCCCGCTGGGAAGAATCGGAACGGCGACGGATGTGGCCGGCGTCATTCTCTTTCTGTCCTCGAGGTTCGCTGATTACCTCACCGGCGTTACCGTGGACGTGAATGGCGGATCGTGGTTCCATTGAAGTGCGAATGCAACGCCGGCGCCTGACAATCGAGCCCGGCGGCGTGCTTCTTGCTACTTGTTCGAGCAGATCCGATGACATCCCTCGCCACAGCAGTCATCATCATCGTGGCGGTCGCTCTGGCGCTTCTGCTCGCCTTTCTGCCACTGAAGGTGCTCATGGACATGATTGCCAGGAACATTACCGAGCCCATTCAGAGATTCATCGAGCGTCAACGCGACCGGCGAAGCGTGGCCCGGGAGACACCCGATCGGCGCAGTAATTCCTGACGCCGCTCAGAGAGCCTTTTTCAGCGCTCCGGCCAGCTCGGCGTCGTCCGCCTCGACAAGACCCTGGTGATACCAGACGATCTTTCCCTGGCGATCGACCAGCACCGACGTGGGAATGACCGTCGTCTCCAGCAGGTCTGCGATCGTCCCGTGCGGGTCCAGGGCTATCGGGTAGTTCATTTTCTCCTCGTTTGCGAATCGCTGCACGTCTGCCTTCATACCAGCGTCGTCGATGCTCACTCCCACGACCTCCAGCCCCTGCGATCGATGGCCCTCGTGGAGATTCTTCAGCACAGGCAACTCGTAGCGGCAAGGACCGCACCACGTCGCCCAGACGTTCAGTAGAACGACTTTCCCTCGATAGTCGGCGAGCCGGAACGGCTTCCCGTTGAGAAACTCTGCCTGGTAATCGGGAGCG
>JBDTRY010000325.1:0-3696 GCA_039931435.1 Acidobacteriota bacterium
CGAGGACACTGGGAGACAGAAAGACGATCTCCTGGCGGGCGGTCGATGTGTCGTAGGCTGCCAGGGCATCGAATAACGCTTGATCGCCGGCGGTAGGTCGCGGCTCTCCCGTCGGCGCAGCGGGCGCGCTGTCAGTGGTCGTCGCGTCATCACCACCAAAGGACGTGTCCGCCTGGCTTTGCGTGATTTGCTCGGTGGTTACGGTACTGACCGTGGCTACGGCAGCCCCGTCGAACATGATACGTGATTCGAGCGCCAGCAATGACCCGGCGAACGTCGACCGGGTAACGCTCGGGTCCGAGGAGGCATGACGGCACCCTCCCGCTGGAGCAACCGCCGCTTGCTTGTGCCGACGTCGTATTCTCATGGCATGGTGAAGAGGTTAGAGTCCTTGATTCTCCCCACAAATCTAGCAAGGGTGGTGCCACTTCACGTAGCAAATTCCTCTTTCTTACAGGGCAGTTAAACTGGCTCGGTGGGGAGATTCGTCGAGGGCTGCAATATGCGCCTAAGAGTGACTTTTTGGGCCCGAACCGGTGGAGAGGACACCACAGCCCATAGCCTGGAGTAAATTCCTTAAATCGGATTTGTTGAGTGAACAGCTTCGTTGTCAGCGGCAGTTTGGTCATACTGAGGATGCCCTGCATCGGGATACGAATCTCGTGGCTCATGCGGGCGAGAAACTTACGCCGCGTTCGTGTTCTTCGCAGTTTTAATAAGCTCAAACAGTTTTTCCACAATTTGCTGAAGCTCCTCATTGCGCTTCGACAACTCCTCGGTGCGTGCAGCTACATCTTCTTCCAATCGAGCGTTGGCGTCCTGCAATTCTTTGTACCGAAGGTCGACAAGCCCATTGAGGTAGTCAATCTGCAATCGTGCCCGTTGGGTCAACTCCCACTTGCAGGTTAAGGAGGCAGCCAACCGCTCCACTTCGACCGTATCGAATGGCTTACGAAGGATCAGCAGTCGGTCGGTTTTTCCGAGCCGTGTGGCAATCTCATGCCAGGGATGATCGGAGAATGCGGTGCACACCACCACCTGAATATCGGGATCGGCCTTCCCGATCTGCTCAATGGTTTGGAGGCCGTCCCATCCCGGCGGCATGCGCATATCGACGAAGGCCAGCGCGTACGGAGTCCCGGCGGCGATGGCCTGCTCCACCATGTGGAAGCCCGTTTCTCCCTGGTCAGCGAAACGCAATTCGAAGGATTCGCCGTGAACTGCAACCGGCGGCTCATCGAACAGGGACGCTCCCGCCTGATCGAGTTCGTCGGGAAAGGTAGTCGTCGCCAGGATTTTTCGGAAATCTTCGTGGATAGCGAGGTTGTCGTCGATGACGAGGATACGCCGGTTTTCGATAGATGTATTGCGTAAATCTTTGAGCATGATTCTCCTCTGGTTTCTGAACTTTCAGGCTGCCAGGGCAACTTGCACAAGCGGCAAATCGAGCGTGAACGTAGCCCCCTGTCCTTCCCCCTCGCTTGCGGCGGAGAGGGTCCCGCGCAAGAGTTTTGCCGCCAGACACGAACTGTGAAGACCCAATCCTTGCCCTCCCTCGCGGGTGGTAAAACCTTGTGTGAACAGGCGCTTGAAATTATCCGGTTTGATACCGAGTCCCGTATCACGTACCTGGATCTGCGCCCGATCGCGGCTTTCGGGGTGGTAGCGGATCGTCACCGTCAGGCGATGGGGGCAACTGGGCACGGCATTCATGACGTGGATCCCATTGTTGATCAGGTTGACCATAATCTGAAGCAGCTGATGCCGGTCGGACATCGTCGCCGGCAGCGTGGCATATTCACGCACGACAGTGATTCCACCCCGTTCCAGGGTGTCCCGATTAATGGCCAGGGCCTGTTCGATGACATCTTTTAAATGAATTGGCTCCAGCATGACCTGAGTCTCGGCGAGACCCTGTTGAGATGTGATGATCTGCCGGACATGATCGATATTGCTCCCAAGCGAGTCGAGCTCCTTTTGGAGGCCTGCGAATTTGGTGCTCACTTGCTCGGCCAGCCTCACCAGATAAGTGGGAATTTGTTTACCTTTCTCATCTTGAGACAGATATATACTCAGGTCGTTCATGTGATCTCGGACCATTTGTCCGATACGGCCCACTTTGTCGACAGGGATCCTCTGCAGGGTCTTGTGAATCACGCCGACCGACACGTTGACGCTGTTCAGCACGTTCCCCACATTGTGCAGAATGGAGGCTGCCACTTCGGCCTTGCCGATCCGCCGGGATGCTTCCTGCAGACGGCGGTTGAGTACCTCGCGTTCTGATTCGACCTTCTTCCGCTCAGCGATCTCGACGACCAACGACTGGTTGGTGAGATCAAGCTCTACGTTTTGGTTCATGATTTGCGTCTGCGATTGTTCCAATTCCTTTACGCTATTGCTGAGCGCCTTGTTGGATTCTTCCAATTCTGTCACATCGTCGAAAGACACCACAGCGCCGCGCAGGTGCCCGCTCTCGTCGAGAATCGGCGCGCTGCTGACGATGAAGTGGCGAGATTTACCTAACGAATCGGTCAGAACCATCCGCACGTTCATCTGCTGTATGCGGGTGGTCAGAGCCATGGTCCAGGGTTCGCTCAGCACCGCGTCCGATTGACTGGCCGGAGCCCAGATCAGCCCAGACAAGGTCGAGCCGATGAGATCCTCTAACGGCAAGCCCGTCCTCTTTGCAAACGCGGTGTTGGCCAGGACAATGGAACCCTGGTGGTCCAGCATCACGACCCCTTGGGCCAGCACGTCCAGCGCATGCTTGACCCGGGCCGGAATGACAGCGGACGGGTCTAACTGGCGGAGCGTACGCTTGATAAACAACAGGTAGCTAGTGAATCCCGCCAGAGCGGCGAACAAGAGAAAACGGGTCCAGGGATGCGCGAAGGACCAGGCATCGCCCGATTCGACCGCAGGATGGAAGCGAACCTGCAGCGTGCCCCACGGGGTATCACCGTTAAAAATCGGGACTTGAATGTGATCGATAGTGGAACTATCGTTTTCGGGTTTCGTCCAATGCTGCCGGTGATCTCCGGCCTGGACCAACGTCGCGCCAGAAGTTAGCTGGATGGCGGCCGACAGTATTTGAGGGTTCCGTTCAATGAGGAGACCCAATCCGATTCGAATCGTGTCAGAGTGGTTCCGCTCGGCGAGATGGGAGTACTGGGCCGCCAGGGCCTCGCAGAGTGCCTTCCGGTATTCCACCGTACTGGTGAGCGACCTGGACGACAACCCAACCAGCATGTCGCCGGCAAGCAGCACACTGATGGTCAGGCAGGTCAGGCTGAAGCTAATCCATACGAGCGGGCCGAATCGCTTCATGCAGCCGTGCCTCCACCGTCGGAGCGCTCTCCCTTCTTATCAAGAAGGTTTCCAAGCCCTCGGAATTGTTTATTTTCGCGCTCGGCAGAGGCGGCCGCCTCCGCTTTTCGTTTGCGCCTCGCTCGATCGCCGACGAGGGTCACGGGCAGCGGATCGAAGTGCCGCCATGCCGGCAGCGTGGCAGTCAGACTGGCCAGGAGAGACCCGCTCTGCAAGAGCCAGGTGATGAATCCGGCCGTGAGGGTGATCCCTCCCATGTTGGTAACGCGGATGATGAGTTGGCGGTTGCTCTCAGCCGTATCCGTGTCGCGCTGTAGATCCTCCTCCAAGACTCTGAGTGTCTTCTGAAAGATCGCGCTGAGCTGCGCC
>JBDTRY010000326.1:0-3674 GCA_039931435.1 Acidobacteriota bacterium
GGATTGGCCATGACGAAGTCGCACTTGCCTCGCAGCGTGTGCTCATCCTGGTAGTACGTGATCGCCTCGGCGATCTTGCCTTCGAGGCCATGGACGGCCAGGTTCATCTTGGCGATGCGGATCGTGTCAGGGTTCTTCTCCTGCCCGAAGAAGACGACCCGCTTCGCGGTGTCTTCCCCCTCGTCTTCGATGAAGTGGCTCGACTGGACGAACATCCCGCCCGAGCCGCAGGCAGGATCGAACACCGTGCCATGATCGGGTTCGATGACGTTCACGATCGTCTGCACGATCGACGACGGCGTGAAGAACTCGCCGTTGTCGTGCGCCTTCTGCATGGAGAATTCGGCGAGGAAATACTCGTAGATGCGGCCGAATACGTCGCCGCTGGCCTGTTGAATCCTCTCGCTGTTGAACAGCCGCATCAGATCCTCGAGCACCTTCGGTTCGAAAATGCCGTAGTCCTTCGGAAGGACTCCCTGCAGCGGCTCGAATCCCGTTTCGATGGCGTTCATAGCGGCGGTGACGAGCGAGGGGAGGTCGGTGCCGCCCGTGGCCGCCTGGTCCATGATCCAGTCGTATCGCGCCTCGGGCGGCAGCCAGAGGGCACGGCGACGGACGTAGTCTTGCGGTATCAGCTTCCGCTTCGGCATCTTGCCCGAGGCGAGATCGTCGTCGATCTGCTTCTGCGCCGCGGCAAAGCGATTCGCGGCGTGACGCAGAAAGATCACGCCGAGGACCGGCATGAAGTAGTCGTTGGAGGTGAGCTTGGAGTTAGCGCGAAGGTTGTCTGCGGCTTCCCACAGATCCTTCTCCAGCTTCTCGATGTCTTTCCAGGTCCCGTTCATGGCAGATGGGCGCGAAGACGGATTGTCGCTGCAAAGGCGCTTGCCTACAACCCATGGATGCTGCTTTTAGCGGGTAGAGCGGTGCGGTTGGCTATCAATCCCTCATCGCTCCCCTGATCCGAAGGAGGGATCCAGGGGTTGACGGTTTCTTGATTTCTCAGTGAGTTAGCTGTACTGCCGGTAGCGCATACGGGATCTGAACCCCGGAGGCGAGCGAAGACCCGAGCCGATACCACTGCTGGTTATTGCGCTGTTCCTCGGGCTCGCCGTACGCGTCTCTTCTTCGCACCACCAGGCGGAGCACTCTTCACCTTCCGCCGAAGGACGCCGCCGATGACACCAACGAGGTCCTGCGGCGTGAAGGGCTTCTTCAAGTACTCATCGAAACCTGCCGCGAGCGCCAGCTGACGTTGGAGAGGTCCCCCGTATGCAGTCAACGCAACCGCGGGAAGAGTGGCCTTCGCATCGTCGCGCGCGCGAATGCGACGAACCAGAGAGTGCCCGTCCTCCTCCGGCATGGCGATGTCACTGATCAGGACATCAAACTCGTCCTCGGACAGGCGATTGAAGGCTTCGGCAGCACTGGCTGCTGTTGTCACCACGGCTCCGGCACCTCGCAAAGCCGTGGCGATGAGTCGGCGCATGTCTGATTCGTCATCGACGACGAGAACGGTGACTCCCATGACCGAGGCGTTCCCGTCCACATTGGCGACGTAGTGTCGGGTTTTCTGGGCGAGCAAACGACCCGCCTCCACCACGCTCCGCCTGCGGGCCGGGAACGTAACCGCAAATGTCGAGCCCCATCCCGGACCCTCACTCTCTGCGCGGACAGTTCCGCCATGCATCTCCACGAGTTGTTTGACAATCGAGAGCCCCAGCCCCAGGCCACCATGCCTGCGGGTGCTGCTTCCTCCCTCCTGGCTCAATCGATCGAACACGCGGGGCAGAAAGTCAGTGCGGATCCCTGCTCCCGTATCACGGACTTCGATGGTTACGTGTCCGTCATCGGAGCTCAGACGGATGCGAATGCTTCCACCGGCTGGAGTAAATTTCACGGCATTGGAGAGAAGGTTCCAGAAGATCTGCTGGATGCGCGTTGCGTCTCCATGGACACGCAGCACGTGGGATGCAAACGTTGTCTCAATGCGGATGTTCTTGTTCTCGGCCGCGGGAGTGATGGCTCGGATGGCGAGAAGCAGCGTAGCGGTAATATCCACCGGCTCACTACTCAGCTCGAGCTTGCCGGTGAGGAGGCGCGACACGTCCAGCATGTCGTCGATGAGCCGTGACTGAACTTTCGCGGATTGCCTGATCGACTCCACTGCCTCCAATTGGATCGCGGCATCGAGCCCCCCGGCGACAAGCAACTCCGACCAGCCAAGGATCGAGGTCAGGGGCGTGCGCAGTTCATGCGAGCTCGTTGCCAGGAACTCGTCCTTGGCGCGACTCAAGGTTTCTGACTCCTGATACTGACGGACGAGACCCTCTTCGACGCTCTTGCGATCATTGATGTCCGTGCTGGAGCCGAACCACATCTGGATCGTCCCCGTGGCGTCCCGCATGGCAGAGGCGCGACTGAGGTGCCATCGATACTGGCCGTCGGCACCGAGAAAGCGGCACTCATGCTGAAAGCGTTCGCCGGTGGCCAGGGCGTGAGCCCAGGCCCGGGCGTGATCCTCCACCTCGTCGGGATGTGTGAATGTCCACAGTCCGTCCCTGCAGACATCCTCGCGGCCCAGTCCCGTGAATTCGGTGAACTGTCGGTTCACATAGTCGATCCCTCCATCGGGCCTGGCTGTGAAGATCATCAGCGGTATGGATTCCGCGAGGAACCGGAATCGCTCTACACTAACGCGAGCCGTTTCCTCGGCCCACTTCCGGTCGGTGATGTCGCGAATGTTGCACTGAATGACGACATCGTCGCCTACTTTGTAGGAGTTACTGACGAACTCCACGTCCACTCGTTTTCCCGCCTTCGTTTCGAGCGGTATGTTCTCGTAGCGGATGTAGCCTTCCTTCTGAAGTTGCTCCATGGCCGCCTTGCTCTCGGCCTTATCCGAGAAGAGGCCAATCTCCCACAGCTCTCTGCCAATGAGCTCATCGAGGGAGTAACCCAACAGATCGATCAAGAAGGGATTGGCGTCGACGATCGTTCCAGTGTTCTCTTCGAGGATGAGGATGGCATCCTGCGCCGCTTCAAAGAGGCGGCGGTAGCGTGCTTCGGATAACTTCAGAGCGGAAAGTGCTTTGGCGCGCGCCGTGATATCACGGATGTTGCATTGAATGACTTTTTCGTCGCCGACCATGTAGGAATTGCTGACGAACTCGACTTCCACTGTCATGCCCGCTTTGGTTTTCAGCGGCAGGTCGTCGTACCGGATGTAGCCCTCCTTGCGGAGCTTGATCATGGCGGCCTTGTTCTCCTCCTTGTCCGAGAAGAAACCGATCTCCCAAAGCTGCTTTCCGATCAACTCGTCGAGCGAATAGCCGAGCAGGTCGATGACGAAGGGATTGGCGTCCATGATCTTGGCGCTCTCTTCATCGAGAATGAGGATTGCGTCCTGTGCTGTCTCGAAGAGGCGGCGGTAACGGGCTTCTGAGGCTGTCAGAACCAACTGCTCGGAAGGAATGTTTGTGGAAACCATGTTAAAAACGATGCAAAAAGATCTCCAGTCGAGTGCCATGCTCGCGGAAGCTCTTTCGCAACGGACGCACCGAGGCTTCCGGAGGCGGATACAGGGTGGAGCCTGGGCGCGCGACTTCCCTGGGTGATTACGCCGTTTCTGGCGTCTCCGTAGCGGAGTATGAGAGTGGCGCTCGCCGCTCGAG
>JBDTRY010000327.1:0-3665 GCA_039931435.1 Acidobacteriota bacterium
GAGGCAGGAGACCTAAGAAATCTTGTTGCAAATTCAACAGGGATGTTCAAAGCTTTGCCTGGCGCCGAATCCCGCGCAGATCTGCGACGGAACCGGCCTTGCTCAGGTCACCATCAACTGGAGCTTCCCGGATGCCTCCGCGGTCGAGATTCATCTCGGGTCTCCGGCCGGTTCACTCTTCGCCGCCTTGGGAAGTTCCGCCTCGGTCACCACGGGCAAGTGGGTCACCAGCGGAATGAGTTTCTACGCTCAGAACAGGACGGGAGGTTTACCCTTACCCCGGCAAACACCCCTCGGGGTTGTCAACGTCGGCCTGACGACAGCGGGCTGTCCATGAAAATCACCAGCTCAACGTCAGCAGCGCAGACAGAACCGACGCCAGACAGGAAGACGACTCGGGCATTGCGAAGGTGGGGCAGCCTGGCAGCGATAAGTTTCATTTGCCTGGGTACGCCCCTGCTGGCTGAGCAGACTGCTGAGACTCAGGCGCCCGATGCCCGGACGCCCGCCGCGGAGCCAGTGCCCCCAGCGCTTCCGCCACCACCTGTCCTCCCACCACCGACTATGCCAGAAGGAGTGATCGCCTCGAATGGGAATGGTTCGCTGACGTTCGGCAACTACACCTACGATCCGGCGGGCGCGATCACGGCCATCGGAGGGGACACCTATCGTTACGACAAGGTCGGAAGGCTTGTCAGCGGCACAGCCCTCGGTGGGACCAAGACCCAGACCTTCACATACGACACCTACGGGAACCTGACCTCCATCACGAAGGGAACGGTGACGAGCCCGCTGAGCGTCGATGCGGCGACGAACCACATCAGCTCTCCTGCGACGTATGATGTGGCCGGGAACCTGACCGCGTACGGCGTGTACGGCTACAGCTGGGATGCCGGGGGCATGCTGAGCAGGACGAGCAACGGCACGAGCCTGTTCCGCTATGTGTACACGGCGGACGACGAGCGCATCGGCATGGAAGAGATCTCGACGTACGGAACCTCGACGCTGGACCGCTGGACCTGGTCGGTCCGGGATCTGGACGGGCAGGTGCTGCGGGTGTTCACCAGTAGCGGCGGGGCGATAGGACGGGACTCGTGGAGCTGGAGCGAGGACTACGTCTACGGGCCGGGCGGGATCCTGGCCACCGAGTCGGCGCAGGGCAGGCGGCACTTCCACCTCGATCACCTGGGCACCCCGCGCATGATCACGGACGGGGGCGGGTTCAAGCTCTCGCGGCACGACTACTACGCCTTCGGCGAGGAGGCCAGCGGAGTGAGTCAGGATGCCGAGGTGCGCAAGTTCACCGGACACGAGCGGGACATGCTCAGCGGCAACGTCACGAGCGGCGACTCGTTCGACTACATGCACGCCCGCTATTACGCCCCGCTGAACGGACGGTTCCTCAGTCCCGATCCGATCGAAGGAGATCCGGGGAATCCGCAGAGTTGGAACCGATACACGTATGTGTTGGATGATCCGATTGTCTTCTATGATCCAACGGGCCTGGCTGAAGCGGAGTCAAATGAAAAGGACCAAAACGGCAACGAGTGTCCTAAAGGCAGCGAAGGCCCGTGCGTCACCGCAACAGGAAAAGTTCCGAAGTACGACGAGAAAACTGAGATGTTTCGGGAATTCAGAAGGTTCCTGGCAAATGGTGAGCAGCTTAGGCGCGGTGCGGAACTCATCAATAGGCGTAGCGCCTCAGCGCCTGGCTGGATTATTGCGGCATTTAGTGAATGGCGCGGCGTACGGGACACCGATACTTTCGTTTTTCAGAACGACTGGTGGCTAAGTGTGATTGGCGCACAGGGCGTGACCTTCGGCAATGTTGTTATCGTCAACAAGAACGGACTGTCGGATGCGAGAACACTTCTCCATGAAAGCAAACATGTCGAACAATATTCTCGTCAAGGTCTGCTCTTTTACCCCGATTACGCCAGTCAGTATCTGTTCAATTGGATTGCGATGGGAGATCGGTACGCAGGATACCGCGTGATCTCTCAAGAACTCGAGGCAAATCGTTGAGCAATCAGTTTAGGAAGCCGTGGAGGTGTACGATCCTCGTTTTGGCTGCATGTTTCACGGTATGCACGATCAAGAAAGATGTCTTCGTTGTCAACTGCTCACATCATCCGTACAGGGTTCAAGTGATTGATGGAACCCTAATTACACAAAGCGCTGTGCGGGGCGGAGCGATCGTAAAGATTCCGGGCGCCGTTCGCCTGGATGAAAACGACATTTTTGAATTCGTTTTCTCTCGGCCTGGGACAACGGCCATCACGATGAAACTTACGGGTGCCCAGCTATCGGCGCAGTCCTGGATCGTACCTGTTTGTAACTGCGAGTCTCCTCAAGAACGACAGTAACTGCGGCTTGAGAGCAGAGGGTCTGACCCTAGAGTCCTGGGCATCCGAGACTCAGTCTGATGCCCAGACAGTCGCTGCGGAAGTACTGCCGCCAGCGCTTCCTCCACCGCCTGTCCTTCCGCCGCCGCCGACCATGCCGGAAGGGGTGATCGCGTCGAACGGAAACGGCTCGCTGACGTTTGGCAACTACACCTACGACCCCGCGGGCGCGATCACGGCCATCGGAGGGGACACCTATCGTTACGACAAGGTCGGAAGGCTTGTCAGCGGCACAGCCCTCGGTGGGACCAAGACCCAGACCTTCACATACGACACCTACGGGAACCTGACCTCCATCACGAAGGGAACGGTGACGAGCCCGCTGAGCGTCGATGCGGCGACGAACCACATCAGCTCTCCTGCGACGAGAAAAGAATAAGGGTCACACCTTTGGCTCTCACAAGAATGAGCCGTTCGAAGCAACGAACGGGACTGTCAACGGGAATCGAGAGGACCCAGGAAGTCGAAACTCGACTGCGTTCTGCCGATTGCAGAGAAGTTGGGGCCGCAAGAGCATCGACGCGCCTCGATCTGAAGCGTCGAAGACGGACTTCGAGCGGGCGACTCTGGAAATCTATGTCGCTACTGAAGGAATGCTCGTTGTGACGGTGGAAACGATAGGATGCATCCCGGGTGGGGGCGAGCCGCGAAGGAGATCGCAGCAGCGATCGGCGGCGATTCGCAGGAGCGGTTCCCGATTGAGCTCGGCATCGCAGAGGCGGATCAGATCCGAGGCCCGTCCGCTGCTGCGAAGGCGGAGCGCGGCAGCAATCGAGCGCAACCGGTGCATCCCCTCGTAACATCCCAGCCAGGCCACCAGCATCCGCTCCGCTCCGCCGTGTCCGTGACGGATCGCGTCCGCCTCGACGCCGAAGGTCCTTGCAACGGTCGTAACAATGGCCGGCATCGTGGGGAGTCCTGCTTCCCGCTGCGCTCGCGGATGATCATCACTGCGGGGTTTCTCCTCGATCACCGCACGCATCTTCGCAATCCAGGACTCACTGCCGAGGTAGAGCTGGGCGACCAGATCCTCCCAGGGCGAGCGGGGATCATTCAGCCTCTCATCCACATACTCCCGGTAGATCTGCTGGGCGTTCTTCCGATTGGAGCGGATGCGGTCGAGCACACTGTCCGTTGCCAGCCAGGACGGAGCCTCCTCATAGCCGGCAAGGGCTCGGTAGCTGCTCCACCTGTACTCGTCGGGACGCTTGACCATCCCGGCACGGACGGGATTGAGAACGACGTAGCGCAGGACCTCGT
>JBDTRY010000328.1:0-3643 GCA_039931435.1 Acidobacteriota bacterium
CGATTCTGGTAGTTCCCCCCGGAGCTCCGTCTCGACCGGATAACACAGAAGGCAGTCGCTTCTGCGGTTCCGGACCGAGCAACGGGAAACGAGCAGTGCAATCAGGACCGGCTGCGCCATTGGTGTGAGCCGGTGCACAGAAGTCCCGCTCTCGCGCGGTGCTGCTGTGCGCGGAAAGTCCGCGACAGGTGACTCCATTGGCCTGTCGGGCGGGCCCGCGGCGTCAGCGAGGGAAGCGAACAAGGCTATGGCACGTCAGGTACCACTGGAAAAAACGAGAAACATCGGGATCATGGCTCACATCGACGCCGGTAAAACGACGACGACCGAGCGTGTTCTCTATTACACCGGCATCACCCACAAGATCGGGGAAGTGCACGATGGTACTGCCACCATGGACTGGATGGTCCAGGAGCAGGAGCGGGGAATCACCATCACCTCCGCGGCCACGACCGCCTTCTGGGGCGAGTACCGCGTAAACATCATCGATACGCCCGGCCACGTCGATTTCACCGCTGAAGTAGAGCGCTCGCTCCGTGTCCTCGATGGCGCCGTTGCCGTTTTCTGCGCTGTCGGTGGTGTAGAGCCGCAGTCCGAGACCGTCTGGCGTCAGGCCGATCGTTACGGCGTTCCCCGCATCGCCTTCGTAAACAAGATGGACCGGGTCGGCTCGAACTTCGAGGCCGTCGTCGCTCAGATCAAATCAAAGCTGGGCGCGAACCCCGTTCCCATCCAGATTCCCATCGGCGCCGAAGATCAGTTCAAAGGCGTCATCGACCTCGTGCAGATGAAGGCCCTCTTCTTCCGCGACGAAACGCTGGGCTCGAAATACGACACGGAAGAGATTCCTGCCGAGTATCGCGAGCAGGCCGAGCATTACCGCGAGAAGATGGTCGAATCCATCGCCGAGTCGCATGACGAGCTCCTGGAGAAGTATCTGGGCGGAATCCAGCTCGAAACCGCGGAGCTGAAGGCCGCATTGCGCGAAGCCTGTCTGGCCAACCGCATCATTCCCGTCGTCTGTGGCTCGGCCTTCAAAAACAAAGGCGTACAGCCTCTGCTCGACTCGGTGGTCGACTATCTGCCCTCGCCCGTCGACATCGAAGCGATCAAGGGTGTCAATCCCGATACGCAGGCCGAGGAGACCCGGGAAGCGAAAGACGATCAGCCCTTTTCCGGCCTGGTCTTCAAGATCATGACCGACCCCTTCGTCGGCCAGCTGGCCTTCTTCCGGGTCTACTCCGGACACGTCGATTCGGGCACGGCCGTGCTCAACGCCACCAAGGGCTCAACCGAGCGCATCGGACGGCTGCTGAAGATGCACGCCAACAAGCGCGAAGAGATCAAGGACGTGTGGGCGGGCGATATCGCCGCCGCCGTGGGCCTGAGGAACGTCACTACCGGCGACACGATCTCCGATCGCAACGCACCGATCCAGCTCATGGCCATGAATTTCCCTGAGCCGGTCATCGCCGTGGCCATCGAGCCCAAGACGAAAGTGGACCAGGAAAAGATGGGGATGGCTCTTGCCAAGCTGATGCAGGAAGACCCCACCTTCAAGGTGCACACCGACCCGGAAACGAATCAGACCATCATCCGGGGCATGGGCGAGCTTCACCTGGAGATCATCGTGGACCGCATGGTGCGCGAGTTCAACGTGGCCGCGAACGTGGGCAAGCCTCAGGTGGCCTACCGCGAAGCGATCACCAAACCCTCATCGGCCGAAGGAAAATTCATCCGCCAGTCAGGCGGTAAGGGACAGTACGGGCATGTGAAGATGCGTTTCGAGCCCCTCACCGACGGTACGGCCTTCGAGTTCGTGAACGACATCGTCGGCGGCTCGGTTCCGCGCGAGTTCATCAAGCCGGTCGAGCAGGGCATCAAGGAAGCGATGGAACGGGGAATCGTTGCCGGCTATCCCATGACGGGTGTAAGGGCCATTCTTTACGACGGTTCGTACCACGATGTGGACTCCTCGGAAATGGCCTTCAAGATCGCCGGTTCGATGGCCTATCAGGAAGGTGCGAAAAAAGCGCACCCCATTCTGCTCGAGCCGATCATGGATGTGGAGTCGGTCACGCCCGAGGAGTTCGCCGGCGACATCATGGGCGACCTCTCCAGGCGCAGGGGAAAGATTCAGCAGATGGAAGAGCGGGGCGGAGCGAAAGCGATCCGGGCCTTCGTTCCTCTCTCTGAGATGTTCGGGTATGCTACGCAGCTCCGCTCGATGAGCCAGGGCCGGGCCCTGTACTCGATGCAGTTCCACGCGTACGAGCCGGCACCGAAGTCCGTGGCCGACGAAATCATCGCGAAAGTAGCTGGATAATTGGTCGAGTTAAATCGACTTGTAAAACTAGTGCATTTTTAATCAACGATAACTATTAATGTAAACGAGTCTCCGCTGTCAGCGAAAACGCTCACAGCCAACTGCAAAAGCGAAAGCGGGAGGTAGCTCTCAAATGGCAAAAGAAAAGTTCGACCGCAGCAAGCCCCACGTGAACATCGGCACCATCGGTCACGTCGACCACGGTAAGACCACGCTTACCGCGGCCATTACCCGCGTTCTGGCTTCGAAGGGCACGGCAACGTACGTAGCCTTCGATCAGATCGACAAGGCTCCGGAGGAGCGTGAGCGCGGGATCACCATCGCCACCGCCCACGTCGAGTACTCCACGGAAAAGCGCCACTACGCGCACGTGGACTGCCCCGGTCACGCCGACTACGTGAAGAACATGATCACCGGCGCCGCGCAGATGGACGGGGCAATTCTCGTCGTCTCCGCAGCGGATGGTCCCATGCCCCAGACCCGTGAGCACATCCTGCTGGCCCGCCAGGTGGGTGTGCCCCGCATCGTCGTGGCCCTGAACAAGGTGGACATGGTCGACGATCCGGAATTGCTGGAACTGGTCGAGCTGGAGATCCGCGAGTTGCTTAGCAGCTACGAGTTCCCGGGCGACGAGATTCCCGTCATTCAGGTTTCGGCGCTGAAAGCTCTGGAGAGCGGCGACGCCACCTCCGAGGCCGGCAAGAAGGTCATTGAGCTGATGGACGCCGTCGATTCCTACATTCCCATTCCGGAGCGGGCCATCGACAAGGACTTCCTCATGCCCGTCGAAGATATCTTCTCCATCTCCGGCCGGGGCACGGTCGTCACCGGCCGTATCGAGCGGGGAATCGTCAAGGTCGGCGAGGAAGTGGAGATCGTCGGGCTGCGTCCCACGGTGAAGAAGGTCGTCACGGGCGTGGAGATGTTCCGCAAGCTTCTCGATCAGGGTCAGGCCGGAGACAACGTCGGACTGCTTCTGCGCGGTACGGAGCGCAAGGACGTCGAGCGCGGTCAGGTTCTGGCCAAGCCCGGTTCGATTCTTCCCCACACCAAGTTCAAGGCCGAGGTCTACATTCTCACCAAGGAAGAGGGTGGACGTCACACGCCCTTCTTCAACGGCTACCGCCCGCAGTTCTACTTCCGTACAACGGACGTGACCGGAACGGCGGAGTTGAACGAGGGCAGCGAAATGGTCATGCCCGGCGACAACACCTCGCTGACCATCAACCTCATCGCCCCCATCGCCATGGAGAAGGGTCTGCGCTTCGCCATCCGCGAAGGCGGCCGCACTGTCGGCGCCGGAACGGTGACGGACAT
>JBDTRY010000329.1:0-3642 GCA_039931435.1 Acidobacteriota bacterium
GATCGATGCCGGAACGCAGCGTCAGTTCCTGGCGGCTGACCCCACGGGATTCGGCCAGCTCCATCAGGGCTGACGCATAACCGGCTGCAATGGTGGGCTCAACCATCATTCCCAGGCCGGATGAGACCTGCGGTCATGTTCATGGTGCCTGACGTCATGTCCATCGCTTCCGTCGCCGGATAGCATAGGGTAACAATTTCCCGCGATCGTTTCTCTCGGCACGCTCGAGACCGCACCGGAGGACACCGTGTTCAACCAGCTTCTTCCCCGAGTGATCGACAACAGCAATCACGGTCCCCGGATCGCCCTGTGGCTCTTCGGACTGGTG
Organism: Acidobacteriota bacterium; assembly: GCA_039931435.1. Taxonomy (GTDB): domain Bacteria; phylum Acidobacteriota; class Thermoanaerobaculia; order Gp7-AA8; family Gp7-AA8; genus JBDTRY01. Next base: position 329 of record JBDTRY010000329.1, read on the forward strand.
GCTTTGGCCAAGTCCGCCATGAGCGTGAACTTGATCTTCAACGGCTACGTGGTAGCCACAACGGCTGACGGCGTTCCCCTGGATACCTATCCGCTGGCAGCAGCGCGCACGATCGTCGCCCTCTTCGCCATCTGGGGACTCGCACACCTGTTGTTATCCCTGATCTGTTTCCTGGTCCTCGTTCGCTATCGGAGCATCGTTCCATTCATGTTCCTGCTGCTCGTTGTCGAGCACCTGAGCAGAAAACTGATTCTGCAGTTTGTCCCGGTCATCAGAGCCGGCCATCCACCTGCATTCGCATTCAACCTGGCACTTCTTTCTCTGATGATCCTCGGGCTGGGACTTTCGCTCTGGAGTCCGGCCGGATCGAACTCCCGCCGGGTAGCGGTCCACTGAGGTCATGCATGAAAAAGCCCGGCCTGATTGTGGGCGGACACGCTCTGGTTCCGGTGTCAGTCCGGATGCGCTCGGATCAGCTCCATCTGCCTATCACATTTCTTTTTCGACGCGACCCCGCCCGCTCCAGAATTTTCTCCCTTCACTCCACGCGTGTTGCCGACACCAGGCTTCTCACCGCGGCGATCAGTTCGGCCGGTTCCACCGGCTTGGCCATGTGCATCTGGTAGCCGGAGGCCAGGGCCCGAACGCGGTCGACGCTTCGGGCGTAGGCAGTGAGAGCGATGGCCGGGAGGTGGCGGGCCAGGGCGCTGTTCGCGCGCACCTTGCGGATGAACGAGTAGCCGTCCTCCCCAGGCATCTCGATGTCGCTGATGATGATGTCCGGCTGCTGCTGGCGCAGGTGCTCCAGAGCTTCCGGGACACCGCTGGCAGCGTAGACCTGGGCGGCCGACCGTTTGAGGATCGTCGTGATCAGCGCCCGGGCGTCGTCGTTGTCCTCCACGACCAGAATGCGGATGCCGGACAACTGCGGTTCGCTGACCGCTTCCGGCAAGGAGAAGGCCGGCCCCGCATCCGATTCGATCGGCCGTCCTTCGCTTGCCGATTGCTCCCGGGCGATGAGACGCGGCAGGGCGATAACGAAGCTCGCCCCCTGACCGCGTCCCGCACTGTAAGCCCTTACCGTCCCCCCGTGCAGTTCCACGAGTTGCCTGACAATTCCCAGCCCCAGTCCCAGCCCGCCGTACTGGCGCGTAGAGCCGGTTTCCGCCTGGCTGAATCGATCGAAGACGAAGGGAAGAAAATCCGCGCTGATCCCCTCCCCCGTGTCGCTGACGGCAATCTCGGCGTGCGAGTTCACCCGTTGTAGATGGATCTGCACCCTGCCATCCCGGGGCGTGAATTTCACCGCGTTGGAAAGCAGATTCCAGATGACCTGCTGCAGGCGATCGGCGTCACCGGAAACCAGTCCGGCGTTCGAATCGAGGATGCTCTCCAGCCGCACGCCCCTGGCCGCGGCCGCAGGACGAACGATGTCGATGGCCGCGCCGATGACGCTCACCAGGTCGACCGCATCCACGTCCAGACGGAGTTTCCCGGCGTGGATGCGGGAGAAGTCCAGGATGTCCTCGATAAGACGGCTCTGAGCCCTGGCGTTCCGTTCGATGGTCTGATGGGCCTCCCGCAGCACCTCCGGATTCGTCTCCCCTTCCACCAGTTGCAGCCAGCCGATCATGCTCGTCAGGGGCGTGCGCAGCTCGTGCGATACCGTGGCCAGAAATTCGTCCCGGGCATGCGCCGCGTGCTCGGCGGCCGTGACGGCACGCTGCAGTTCCGAGCGCGTCGCGTCCAGCTTCGCCGTAAGCTCCGCCGCCTCCGTGGCGGACTGGCGGGCCAGCCGTTCCTGCGTCTCGGCCCGCAGCTGAGCAGACTCTCGTCGGGCCAGCGCTCCAAGGAGAGGAAGTACCGTACGTGTAGCGGCAAGATCCGCTCGTTCATCCGAGACATGCAACAGGACCAGCGCGCTTCCGTCCGCCGTTCCCAGGGCCCGGGCCCGGACTCCTTCCTCGTGCGGCAAGTCCAGCGTCGCCATCGCCTCCCCATCGCGAACTGCCATCTCGATCAGATCCCGCCACGCCCGCCCCCCGGGAAGTGTCCGGAGAAATCCCTCCGCTGGCAGGGAACGGCCGGTCACGGGGTCGTGGGCGAAGAGGATGAGATCGTCCGCTCCCAGAAGTGCTGCCAGAGTACGCGCAGCTCCGGCCCGTTCTTCGGGCAAAGCCAGCGCCGCCAGCGCCTGCAGCCAATCGTTCCCGGAATTCATCATGGACACATGGACAGCATGAACACATCGACTACTACTGCGGCAGGAGAGCGACCGTGGCCGTGCAGTTGTGAAATCCGCTGAACTGCCCATCGGCCCGAGCGATCTGGCCGTAGGTGTTGCAGCCGGCAAAGTCCACGTCGCCGAGCGTCTTCCGTAACGATGCGATCTCCACGCCGAATTCACCGCCCATGCGAAGTCTGGTGGCCACGCAATCAAAAAAGAGAGCCACCTGAGGCTGCTCGCCTCCCATCTGCTGCATTGCTGAGGTAGCCGCGCTCATGGCCGCCTCGGATGCCGAGCGGCTGGTGGTCTTCATGATGTGCACCGTGGCGTGAAGAGGAACGTCGGAGGCGCAATTGATCGATCCATCCTCATTGATTCCCAGAGGGACGCGAAGTTTGTAGCCTGCCCCGGTCTCGATTCCCAGAACGTTGTGCAGAAAGAAGGGAATGGGATCGTTCCTGTCGAAGGTCTGTCCCGTGGTCTGGGCGTGCTCCTCGAATGCCTCCACCGCCGGGGCAGCGTTGAGGCTGATCACCCGCGATCCGTCCGCTTCCGTAACTCGCATCGCATCCGAGGAGACGACCCAGCCATGACTGACGCCGACGCCGATCGGTTTCTGGGAGAGGATCTCCAGGGCCACAGCGGCATCGGTGAAGGCTTCCGTTCCGCAGAAGACGTGTGTGGTGGAAAACTGCGCGTCGTCTCCGGCGCCACCGCCGAAGAGCTGATATCCGGCCAGAGTGGCGCGGTTGAGATGATCGATAAACTCATCGGTGTAGCCTGCCAGGGCATCGGCCAGGACCAGCGCCGCTCTATGGGGATAATCGCGGGTGTTCACGCCGTAGAAGGATTGGGCGATCTGTTCGGCCGCAGTCTGACGGTTCTCGCGCAGCCCCTTTCCCAGGCCTGCAGCGAACCGCATCTGGTTCGAGCGGATGCCGAGGGCCGAGACCGCTCCTTCGCCACGATCTCCGGTAGTGAATTCGCCTGCGGAGGAACAACCGACCATGACGCCCGGATCGCAGGTCTTCTGAATGGCGGTGAGCAGCGCGCCATAGTCGTGGCGGGAGGAAGCGAACACGACGAG
>JBDTRY010000330.1:0-3629 GCA_039931435.1 Acidobacteriota bacterium
ACTAGGACAGCGGTTGGCGCGCGGGAAACGACTCGTGCGAGTTCTCGACGCCGCTGAACAGCCGCTCGAGCTAAGCGCGGACACGTCCCTCTTTGAAGCTATTCCGTTTATCGTTCAGCGAGACTGTGCACTAATCAGAGACAAGAATAAGGTAGTTTGCGGGATCGTAACCTCCGCTGACCTTTGCGAGCAATTCCGGACGCTCACTGAGCCTTTCCTTCTGTTAAACGAAGTTGAGGATCACGTGCGCTCCGTCATTTCGGACCACTTTAACGTTACGGAGCTCGGTGCCGCGCGCAACCCGTCGGATAGCGACCGCGCGGTAACTCGCGTTGCCGATCTCACACTTGGCGAGTTTCTCCGACTCCTCGAGAACCCTGCGAACTGGGATCGGCTAGGTCTTGGAATATCTCGCCAGATCTTTACGGACGAGCTTCGCCATGTGCTAGACATCCGTAACGACGTAATGCATTTTGACCCCGATGGAAGTCCGATTGAGGATCTCAGCACCTTGAGAGACTTTGTCCGCTTCCTACGGCGACTTCGGCAAGACTCAGACCTTTAAGCACGATGCCGACCCGAACGAGCCCGACTGGAAGCGAACTCTTCATCGTCGACAACAGCGACGAGCTCTGGAAAGTTCGGCAGTATCTCCACGAATGGTGCCAAATCTCGAAAGGGATCGATATTGCTACGGCCTACTTCGAGATCGGCTCTCTTCTGGCTCTCGACGGAGAATGGCAAAAGGTTGATCAAATCCGGATTCTCATGGGCGACGAGGTTTCGCTTCGTACAGGCAAGGCCTTTGAAGCCGCACTCGCGACTATAGAGGGGCGACTCGACAGGAGCCTCGAATCTGAGAAGCAGAAGAACGATTTCTTGGCGGGGGTCCCCTCGATTGTCGAAGCGATCCGGAGTGGCCGAATCCAGTGTCGCGTCTATCGCAAAGATAAGTTCCATGCGAAGGCGTACATCACGCATGCTCGCCTCGAAGTCATCGGCTCAGCTGCCCTTGTCGGATCCTCCAACTTCACCTTTCCTGGCTTGACGGAGAATCTTGAGCTAAACGTGCAGATCACGGGCACGCCCGTCGCGGTTCTTCAGGAATGGTACGAGGAGCGTTGGAGCGCAGCAGAAGACGTTACCCCTAAGATCCTGCGAACAATTGAGCGACACATCGCTGAGTACTCGCCGTTCGACGTCTACGCAAAGGCCCTCCAGGAGTTTTTCCGCGGACACGAACTAACCGCCACGGAGTGGGACGAAACCCGGTCGAAGATGTTTCCCAGGATCGACCGCTATCAGAAGGAAGCCTACTGGGCGCTGTTGAAGATCGCGCGCCAGCACGGCGGCGCCTTCCTCTGCGACGGCGTCGGCCTCGGCAAGACCTTCGTGGGCCTGATGCTGATCGAGCGCCTCGTGCTGCACGAAGGCAAACGCGTGGTGCTCTTCGCTCCCAAGGCGACTAAGGAAGCCGTGTGGGAGCCGCACTTGCGCGACTGGCTGCCGCACATCGGGGGTGTCGGCGGCAACGCCGACTTCAGCAACCTCGCCGTCTTTAGCCACACCGACCTGGGACGCAAGGGGGATTTCCCCGACCGATTCCGCCGCATTGCCGACCTCGCCGATGTCGTGGTCATCGATGAGGCCCACCACTTCCGCAATCCTGGTCGCAAGGGCGAAGCCGACGATGAAAGCGAGCCGTCGCGCTACTACGAGCTATTCAACCTGCTCGACAACACCGCCCGGCCCAAGAGCCTCTTCATGTTGACGGCGACACCGATCAACAACCGGCTGAGCGACTTCCGCCACATGGCCGAGTTGTTCACGCGCCGCGACGAAGCCTACTTCGCTCGAACCCTCGGCGTGAACAACCTGCGCGCGCACTTCAACAACATGGAGAAAGCACTCCGCAAAACGGTGGAACGCGACGTCGTGGATACCGCAGAGGCGATGCCCGAGACGCAAGACCTTCTCGCGAAGGACACCATCTTCCGTCACCTCGTGGTCCAGCGCAGCAGGGCCTACGCGCGCGAAAGCCAGATCCGTGAGACCGGCAAGGCCGCTGTGTTCCCCGATCGCCGAGAACCGCAAGTTGCGGAGTACTCGATCCGCAAGACCTATGGCCGGCTGCTCGACATGTTCGAGAAGGCGTTCACGCGGAAGAACCCACTGTTCACCTTGCCCATGTACTATCCGTTGGCTTGGTACAAGGGCGATGACAAGACCATCGACCCCCTGGTGGAAGGCCGCCAGAAGCAAGTGGTGGGTCTCATTCGCACCAACTTCCTCAAGCGTTTCGAGAGCTCTGTTGTCGCGTTCGAACTGTCCTGCGACCGCCTGTTGAAGAAGCTCCTGGCATTTCTGGAAGTGCACAGCGAGACCGACGGCGAGAAAAACCGCCTCGAACGGTGGAAGAGCCAGAACGCCGAGGCCATCGGCTACGCCACTAAGCGGCAACTCGAGTTCTGGGCGGACGCCGGCGAAGAGTTCCAGGATGACGACATCGTGCCTCAGGAATTGCTCGACGCCGTGGAGCGCCTCGATCGCAAGGAGTTCGACGTCGTCGAGATGATGTCGGAGACCTTCCTCGACCTCGACCAGATCGTGCAGTTTCTGGACGAGGCCCGGAAGTTCGAGCCCAAGCACGACGACAAGCTGCAGAAGCTCATCCGCCTGCTCAAAACCAAGGAGTTTACCGGCCAGAAGGCTCTCATCTTCACCGAGTTCGCGGACACCGCCCGCTATCTCAAGCTCCAGCTCGACAAGGCCAGCATCGACGGCGTCGCGCAAGTCGATAGCGCCACCAAGGGCAACCGGGCAGATGTCATCCAGCGCTTTTCGCCCTACTACAACGGCATGTCCTCACCGGCGCTCGCCGCCAAGAGTCGCGAGGAGATCCGCGTCCTCATCTCGACGGACGTCCTCTCGGAAGGTCTGAACCTCCAGGACGCCTCGCGGATGATGAACTACGACATCCACTGGAACCCCGTCCGCCTGATGCAGCGCATCGGCCGCGTGGACCGGCGCATGAATCCCGAAGTCGAGGAGAGATTGGTCGGCGATCACCCCGACGTTGCGGACTCCCGCGGCAAGGTGAGCTTCTGGAACTTCCTCCCGCCCGAGGAGCTGAACGCGATCCTGACGCTCTACACCCGGGTCACGCAGAAGACTCTGCTCATCTCGAAGACCCTCGGGATCGAGGGCAAGAAGCTCCTGACGCCCGAGGACGACTACGAAGCCCTGAAGGACTTCAACCACGCCTACGAGGGCACCAAGACCGCAGTGGAGGACATGCATCTCGAATACCAGGCGTTGCTGCAAGCCGACCCCGCACTCGACGCTCGCCTGAATCGCCTCCCCGGTTCCACCTTCAGCGGGCGCAAGCGGCCGGCCAAGGGCGTGCGCGGCGTGTTCTTCTGCTACGCGCTCCCCGCCCTCGACAAGCAGAAGGACCCTCCCGAGTTCACCGAGGAGGCCGGCACGACTCGCTGGTATCTTTGCGACCTCGACCGCGACGCCATCCTCGAGGAGCCCGGCGAGATCGTCGCCAGCATCCGCTCCAAGCCCGATACGCCGCGCCAGCGCACCACCGAGAAGAAGACTCTCGTCGACCTGCGGGCCAAGGT
>JBDTRY010000331.1:0-3591 GCA_039931435.1 Acidobacteriota bacterium
TTTGTCGCAAAAGTCTGGGAGTGGAAAGAGGATCACGGAAACCAGATCAAGGAGCAGTTGGAACGGCTTGGTGCCTCGTGCGACTGGACTCGCGCCCGATTCACTCTCGATGAAGGTCTCTCGCGCGCTGTCCGCCATGTCTTCGTCACTCTTTACAACGAAGGTCTGATCTATCGCGATCTGGCCATGGTGAACTGGTGCCCGCGATGCGGTACGGCGATCTCGGACATCGAGGTCGAGTACAAGGATACGGAAGGAAAGCTCTACCTCATCGACTACCCGGTGGTGGGAGACGAGCGCCGGCTGACCGTCGCCACCACCCGTCCGGAAACGATGCTCGGCGACACCGCGGTGGCCGTGCATCCTGATGACGTCCGCTATCAGTCTCTGGTGGGCAAACAGGTTGCGCTTCCTCTTACCTCGAGGACGATCCCGATCATTACCGACGCCATTCTGGTCGACCCGGAGTTCGGAACAGGGGTGGTGAAGATCACTCCCGCGCACGACAAGAACGACTACGAAGCGGGAATGCGAAACGAGCTGCCGCGGATCCAGGTCATCGACGAGGCAGGGATGATGACCGATGCTGCCGGAGCGCTCTTTGCCGGACTCGATCGTGATGCCGCCCGGATTGCGGTCGTGGAGGCTCTGCAGAGCCAGGGACTGCTTCGAGAAGTGAAAGCGCATCAGCACTCGGTGGCCTACTGCGGAAAGTGCGACGCCGTGGTGGAACCGATGATTTCCCGTCAATGGTTCGTGCGCGTGGAGGCGCTGGCGCAACCGGCGTTGGAAGTTGTGCGCAGCGGCAGAGTGGAAGTCCTTCCGGAAAGCTGGCTCTCCACCTATTACAACTGGATGGAGAACATCCACGACTGGTGCATATCCCGTCAGCTCTGGTGGGGCCACCGCATCCCGGCCTGGTACTGCGATTGCGGAGAAATGATTGTCAGCGAAGAGCCCCCGGCGTCCTGCCCTTCATGCTCGCAGGACACGCTCCGGCAGGAGACGGATGTCCTGGACACGTGGTTCTCGTCGGCGCTCTGGCCTTTCTCCACCATGGGCTGGCCGGAGAAGACCGCAGACCTGCAGGCCTTCTATCCCACGGACACGCTGATCACCGGATTCGACATCCTTTTCTTCTGGGTGGCGCGGATGATCATGATGGGTATCCGCTTCACCGGCGTTCCGCCGTTCCGCCGGGTATTTCTGAACGGGCTGGTTCGCGACGAACACGGACAGAAGATGTCCAAGTCGCGGGGAAACGTCATCGATCCTCTGGTCATCGTGGACGAGTACGGAGCCGACGCCCTCCGCTTCACACTGGCCATTCTCACCTCCGGTCGCGACATCCCTCTGGCCAGGAGCCGCATCGAAGGCTACGCAGCCTTTGCCACGAAGATCTGGAACGCCACCCGTTTCGCTCTGATGCACATCGAACAGGATCTCCAATCCGCGAAACCGATCCTTCGCGACGAGCTCAACGCCGTGGAACGATGGATCCTCTCGCGCTTGAACACGGCCACGGCAGAAGTGAATCGCGCCCTGTCGAACTTCCGCTTCGACGAGGCGGCCAATCGCATCTACCAGTTCTTCTGGCACGAGTTCTGTGACTGGTACATAGAGATGTCCAAGCCCGTGCTTTCAGGCCGGCACGGAGATCGCGCTGCGCAGGAAAAAGCGAAGAGAGTCCTGCTCGAGGTTCTCGATCGTTCGCTCCGGCTGCTCCATCCCTTCATGCCTTTCATTACCGAGGAACTGTGGCAGAAGCTGGGCGCACGGGAACCTTCGATCATGATCGCCAACTATCCGCTCGCTGAAGAGATCCTCGAGGATGCCGGCGCGGAAGCGGTCATTCAGACGATCCAGCAGATCATCACCCTTGTGCGCACTCTGCGCCTGGAGCGGGGCTTTGCGCCGAAAGACCGATTCCGGTTGAATCTGACGATTCCGGATCAGCGTGACGCCCAATTTTTCCAGAGCAACGCCTATCTTCTCCTGGAGCTGGCGCGGCTATCCGTGGTCACCATCAATGAATCGGTGCGGGACGATGCTTACCGTGATTCAATCGACGGTCTGGAAATCGCCATCGAGTTCCCGGAAAAGGTGCTCACTGAGGAACAGGTCGAAAGGGTAGCGCGCGACATCGAGAAGCTGGAACAGGATCTCGCTGCCACGGAGGTTCAGTTGGAAAATGAAAAATTCGTAGGTCGCGCGCCGGCCGCGGTGGTTCAGCAGGTTCGCGACAAACGTCAGGACCTCATGGCCCGGCTGGAAAAACTGCGACAGAATGCAGGCGGGAACGCCTCGTGATTGCCATCGACACAGGAGCGCTTGTGAAACGGCTCCGCCGTATCGAGTGTGTAGCGGTCATTCCCCGTGTCAGTTCCACAAACATACTGGCCCGCCGCATCTCCGACGAATGTTTCGAAAACGATCTTCCTGTTCCCTCCGCGATTCTCCTCGCCGGCGAACAGCTGGCCGGGAAGGGGCGCGGCTCGCGTACCTGGTACTCACCGCCGGAAAAGGGCATCTACGCCACAACCATGCAGACCATCACCCCCGGGGAGCTTCCGCTCCTTCCGCTGGAGATCGGCAACATCGTGGCGGGATTTCTCCGCGAGACCTATGCCCTGGACGCACGGCTGAAGTGGCCGAATGACGTTCTGGTGCAGGGTCGAAAGATTGCCGGCATTCTCATCGAAGCGCGGACACGGGACGACGAGGTGGCCGTCCTCATCGGCACGGGAATCAACGTCAGCGCGCTGGGAACCGAGGGTCCGGAGAAGGCAACCAGCATCGTGGAGTCGGCGGGACTGGAGAGGTCCTCGATGAATCTCAGTGCGGCCACGACAGCATTCATCGAATATGTCGATGCCCGCCTGGCGGCTCCCCTCGATCCGGAGCGCATCCTCGCCGAATGGAACAGCCTCAGCGCTCATTCGTCAGGCGACCGTATGTCCTGTGTCGTGGGAGAAAAAACCGTGACGGGCACATGGGGTGGCATCGACGACAGAGGGCGTGCCGTGATCGAACACAATGGAGAGAAGACCCTCATCAGTGCTGGCGATCTCATCGTTGAGATTCCGTACGAGAGGGAAGAGTAGGACGCTGTACGAGACGACGATGAACCAGCCAGCCGAATATCCCTCATCGAATTGATCGCCGGGCCTCGACCATGGACTCGAACCTTCTCGTCGTTGACGTCGGCAACACGAACATCGTCCTCGGGATCTACCGGGGCGAAAAACTCATGCGTTCATGGCGACTGGCTACGGCGCGCGAGCGGACGGCCGACGAGTACGGAATCGTCGCCCGGCAACTGGTAGCGGTGGCAGGGCAGGACCAGCCTGCCGCGGCCATCGTCGCTTCGGTTGTTCCTCCCCTCAACGCCACGATGCAGCAGATGATCAAGGAGTATTTCGGTGTCGAGCCACTCTTTGTCGAGCCGGGAATCAAGACCGGGCTGTCCATTCACACAGAGAATCCACTGGAAGTGGGCGCGGATCGGATCGCCAACGCTGTGGCAGCCTTCGAGCTTTTCGGAGGCCCGACCGTGGTCGTCGATTTCGGAACCGCCACCACCTTCGATCT
>JBDTRY010000332.1:0-3590 GCA_039931435.1 Acidobacteriota bacterium
GCTTCAGTTCGTCGAGGATCTGGTCCATCGCTTCCAGTTTGTTTCGGGCGGCCTGTTGCAGGTGACGGATGGAAAGTTCCCGGCAGCGGCGTGTAAGCGCCTTCGAGGATCGGCTGGTGACCACAGCTATTTCGATCCCGGCTTTCTGGGCGATCTTCACTCCCAGGCCGTCGCGGACGTTGAACGCCTTGATCTCGCGGGAGTCCCCCATATAGATGATTCTCCCGTCCGTCCAGACGCCGTCGACGTCCGAGACGATGATGTGAATGTTCTGAAGGTCAGGCGTCGTCATAGTCGTATCCCCGGGAGGATCGGTCAATGATAGCGGAGAAGATCGGTGATGTCGGGGGAGTGCTCTGCGCGCGGCGCTGTCAGTGCCGGAAGTGTCGTTCGCCCGTGAAGATCATGGACAGGCCCCGTTCTTCCGCTGCTGCGACGACTTCTTCGTCACGAACGGAGCCGCCCGGCTGGATCACCGCTGTGACGCCTGCGTCAGCAAGGACATCGAGGCCGTCACGGAAAGGGAAGAAGGCGTCAGAGGCGGCCACGGCGCCCGTGGTTGGCAGAATCGACTTCATGACCGCAAGCCTGGCAGCATCGACGCGGCTCATCTGACCGGCGCCGATACCGACCGTCTGATTGATCCTGGTCAGAACGATGGAATTGGATTTCACATGCGCGCAGACCTGCCAGGCGAATTGCATTGCGGCGAGGTCCTCGTCCGTCGGTTGCTTGCCTGTGACCACGCGCCAGACTGCGGAATCCCCGAAGGAGTCCGGGGATTGAATGAGATACCCCCCCGCGGCGGAACGAATCTCGAAGGGAACGTTAAGGGGAGGGGCGGCGATGAGACGAAGATTCTTCTTGCGGCGCAGCACCTCGAGTGCACGTTGAGAAAACGACGGAGCCACGATCACTTCCAGAAAAATCGCTTCGACGAGGGAGGCCGCCCGTTCGTCCAACTCACGATTCACGGCAAGGATTCCTCCAAACGCCGAGACTGGATCGGCATCGATGGCCCGACGAAGAGCTTCATCAACGGAAGCACCTCGTCCAACTCCGCAGGGGTTGGTGTGTTTGATCATTGCCGCAGCAGGATCGTCGAAGGCGCTCGAAAGTTTCCAGGCCGAATCGAGATCGAGGAGGTTGTTATAGGAGAGTTCTTTTCCGTGAATCTGTTCGAAAAGCTCTTCACGCTTTCGCGATGAAGCCTGGTACAACGCCGCGGTCTGCTGCGGATTCTCTCCGTAGCGCAGAGTCTGGATCCGGCTCAGGCGAAGGTTGAGCTGTTCCGGAAGATCCGTGGAGCCTCCTGGAACGTGAGCGCCGAGAAACCCGGCGATCGCTACGTCATACGCGGAAGTCCTGCGAAATACCTCAACGGCCGCGCGCAACCGGAAGGTCTGGCTGATTTCACCCTGACTCATCTCCTCCATGAAGCTGCCATAGAGCGAGGGGTCACACAGTGGCAGAACATGACGGTGATTTTTTGCGGCGGCCCGAAGCATGGAAGGGCCTCCGACGTCGATCTGTTCGATGGCCTCGGCCACCGAGACTCCGCCTCGGGCCACCGTCGATTCGAACGGATAGAGATTGACAACCACAAGATCGATGCTCGGAATCCCGTGCTCGTCCGCCTCGGCGAGATGTCCCGGTTGGTCGCGGTCGAAAAGGATGCCGCCGAAGACTCTCGGTGTAAGTGTTTTCACGCGGCCACCGAAGACCTCCGGCGCCCCCGACCACCTGGCGATGGGAATCACCGGAATCGAGGCTTCGGCAAGATGCCGGGCCGTTCCTCCGGTGGAGAGAATCTCGACGCCGTGCCCAACGAGAAATCTGGCCAGCTCGATGATTCCGCTCTTATCCGAGACCGAGAGGATTGCTCGTTGAATGGTGACTTTATCCTGCTCGTTCACTGCGGATTCACCGGTGGAGGACGAGGCGAGAAGATCGCTGATTCGTTGAGAAGAAGCGTTCCCCGTCGCATCTGTGTGGCGGAACGGACATCGCCACCTGCCTGCTGCCAGATGTAATAGTAGAGATTCACGAGGTCGCTCACTGAGTGAGAGTAGGTCAGGGACATGATTCCGAAAGCGGTCGAGCGATCATCGAAATCGGCCGATGTGTGTCGGACGCCGCCTCGGAAATACTCTTCGGCCAGCAGCGGGTAGTAGGAAGCGGTTCGGGAAATGCTTCGATTGATGAACGAGGCCGGGTCGAGCGGTAGTGTGATCCCGTAGAAAACTGTCGGAACGACGGCGGTGTGAGCCTCGGCGTAACTCTCGAAATCGTTCTTCATGGCGCTGAGTTGCATGTTTGAGTTGTCCACATTGAAAGGGTTGTTCATATCCGCGGTGAGATGCGCGATCACCCCGAGCTTCTCCACGAAGCGGTTCATCGGCTGGCGCGTACGCACAAGGGCCACCGCTTCGGCGACTTCCTGGCTCATCTGCCGGTCCAGAGTTCCCCGTCGGGAGGCCGTGAACAAGACGTGCCACTCCGACCCCTCGTCGCGGGCCGCCGACTGCAGTCCACGCTGGTATTCGGTTGGAAACTGCTGGATGAGCAAACGGAGGTCGGGCGGAGCGAGTTCGGCGGCCTTACGGGCGATCCGTTGATCCGAGGCCGGGGACCAGGCGAAGAGTGAGGACGGGAGAAGTACCAGGAAGGCGACGGCGATGTATCGACTGGGCATGAAGCGATCTTAAGGACAATGGATCAATTCCACAATTCAAAGTCCAGGAGAATGCGCGCGGAACAGCCCTGGGCCACTCGTGGCGTGTATTGGACAAATTGATACCACCTGACTTGGTCTCGCCGATTCCTGCGTCATCTGGTACCAATTCATCCAATACACGCCACTGGCCATCGTATTCGGGTTGCGGTGGAGGAGCTTGATGGGATTCGAAAATATTGAGCGACGAGTGTCCGTTTGCGAAGCCGATGAAACGATCAAGCCGCGCAGATTTCGACGCGCATCTTGGAAGCCTGCAGTCGTGCCGCGCCTGTCCCGGGGTCCAGTCAGGTGCGGTGTGCAGCGGAGTGTACGGCGCCCGTGTCATGCTCATCGGGCAGGCCCCCGGCCCCCGTGAGCCGATCATTGGAAAGCCTTTCGCCCACACCGCGGGAAAGCGGCTATTCGCCTGGTTCGCCGTTCTTGGAGTGGATGAAGAGACTTTTCGCCGGCGCGTGCATATCGCCTCGGTCATCCGCTGTTTCCCGGGCAAGGACTCCAAAGGGGGAGATCGCGTTCCCGATTCCGACGAGATCGCCCGATGCGGCGCACATCTGGATCGGGAGCTGCGAATGAACAGCCCGAAGCTCGTGATCGCCGTGGGCACTCTCGCCGCGCATCAACTTACGGGTGATTCAACATTAATCAGAACAGTGGGGCTTACGCATCGAGTGACCCGGGCCGGACGCACGTTCGACGTAATCGTCCTTCCCCACCCGTCCGGCAGATCGACGTGGCTGAATAATCCGGTGAACCGCCAACTGCTGGACAGATCGCTGGGATTGGTAGCAGCCCATCCAGCCTTCGAACGAACGTTTTCTGACCGGCCTTAATCGGCCGACTCAGCGAAGGCTAG
>JBDTRY010000333.1:0-3574 GCA_039931435.1 Acidobacteriota bacterium
TCCCGGTTGCCAGCCCACTCCTCGTTGAAGAGATCCTTCGGTCGCTGCGCTCCCTTCAGGATGACAAGCGCCCCAGTGAGTTTCTTACAAGCGAGTGCCCACCGAGACCCTCATCCGGCCCTCCGGGCCACCTTCTCCCGCCGGGAGAAGGGATCGCGTCCGCTGGGGCAGCCGGACTCAGTCTCCGTAGGGTTGGTCGTCGCCCGGGTCGGAATCCTGCAGCGCGCGGTTGTGCAGGATGATGCGCGCGCAGGTGTTCCAGCGCAGCACGGCGTCGTCGTTGCCGGGAGGGCGGATAGCCATGGCCTCCTCGTAACTCTTCATGGCCTTATGAAACCAGTCCACGGCGGCAAAATCGTGCCCGCCGCGGCTGCGTGTGGCCTTGGCCCGCCTCTCGTGAACAACGCCCGAGTAGTAGGCCCGCTCATAATCGTCCCGCACGCGCGCCAGCAACTCTTTCGGGTCGTGCCGCTGTACGTGGAATCCCCGCTGTCCGAATTGGTCGCTCACAGCCAGGATGAGAATGATCAGCGCGCGCTGGTTGTCCGGATCGGTGGCCAGGATGTCCAGGCAGATGCTCTCGGCATCAGACGGCTCGTTCAGCAGACGGTAGCGGTCGGCCTTCTCGATGGCCCGGGGGATTCCCTCCGGCGAGATGCGTTTCACTTCGAAGGATGCCTTCACCTCTTCGTCGATGGCCATGCTCACCTCCCCATGATCTTGCGCCAGAGCATGCGCAAAGGATCGTAGTAACGATCGACCACCCGTTCTTTCAGAGGAATGATCGCATTGTCCGTAATGTGAATATCCTCCGGGCAGACTTCCGTGCAGCATTTGGTGATGTTGCAGAGTCCCACCCCGAGCTGTTCCTTCAGCTGGGGAACGCGATCGGCTGCATCCATGGGATGCATCTCCAGCGCCGCCGTGGCCACGAAAAATGCCGGGCCGGCGAACGATTCGTGCTTCTCGTGGTCCCGAAGCACGTGGCAGACGTCCTGGCAGAGGAAGCACTGAATGCACTTCCGGAACTCCTGCACGCGATCGATATCTTCCTGATACCACTTCCACTCCCCGTCCTTCTTCGGGGTGAACGGAGTGATCTTCCTGGCCGCCGCGTAGTTGCTTTTTACGTCCGTAACCAGATCGCGAATGACAGGGAAGGTGCGCATGGGGCGAACGACCATCTCCGTTCCCTGGGGATACTCGTCCAGCCTGGTCTTGCACATCAACTTCGGACGGCCGTTGACCTCCGCGCTGCAGGAACCGCACTTTGCCGCCTTGCAGTTCCAGCGGCAGGCTAGATCGGGCGCTCCGTTGGCCTGAATCCAGTGGATGGCGTCGAGCACGACCATGCCTGTCTCCACCGGGACGGTATAGCTCTGCAGCTCACCGCCCGACACGTCGCCGCGAAAGATCTGGAAGGTGCACTCGCCCTTCATTTCTTCTCCTCGATCAATGCCTTCAATTCGCCCGGCATCTCAGCGTGCGGCGACGGCGTGACGCTCATGCTGTCCCCATCGCGTCTGATGGTGAGGTTCACGGTTCCCAGTGAGGGCACTTCGGTTGGGAAATCGATACGGCTGTGCGCTCCCCGGCTCTCCTTGCGCATGATCGCCGCGCGGCAGGTGGCCTCGGCGCAGACGATGAGGTTCTCGAGGTCGCGGGCCAGATGCCAGCCGGGGTTGAACATCACCGAGCCCTCCACGTGCGTGTTCGCTACCCGTTCCTTCAGGGCCGTCAACTGACGCAGACCCTCCTCCAGATCTTCCTCGTTGCGAAAGATGCCCACGTACTTTCCCATGATGTCCTGCATGGCCCGGTGCAACGTGTATGGATCTTCGCCGCTGCGCTCGAAGGGTGCCCGGGTACGCTGAACGTACTGGTCGATCTGCTCCTCGTCCCAGCTTTCCACCGCTTCCGCTGACGTTGCGTACTGCCCCGCTCCCATTCCCGCACGCCTCCCGAAGACCAGGAGATCGGAGAGGGAGTTCCCCCCGAGGCGGTTGGCACCGTGCATACCGCCGCTGCACTCGCCGGCAGCAAAAAGTCCGGGTACCGTCGTCGCTCCGGTATCGGGGTCGACGCGGATCCCACCCATGGCGTAGTGGGCTGTCGGTCCCACTTCCATCGGTTGCTTCGTGATATCCACGTCCGCCAGATCCTTGAACTGATGGTACATGCTGGGAAGCTTTTTCTTCACGCGCTCGGCGTCCTGCCAGCTGATATCCAGCCACGCTCCTCCGTGCGGCGTGCCGCGCCCCTCTTTCACCTCGGTGTAGATAGCGCGGGCAACGTTGTCCCGCGTTGAAAGCTCCGGGGGCCGCCGCGCGTCCGTCTGCTTTCCTTCGAGCGTGGCGTCGAGCCAGCGCTTCGCTTCCTCGGGAGTTTCCGCGAAATCCTGACGCTTCTTCTCCGGCAGGTACTTCCACATGAATCTCTCGCCTTCCGAGTTCGTGAGGATTCCGCCCTCGCCGCGTACTCCTTCGGTAACGAGGATGCCCATCACTCCCGGTGGCCAGACCATTCCCGTGGGATGAAATTGAAAGAATTCCATGTCGATCAATTCCGCTCCCGCTTCGTAGGCGAGTGCGTGACCGTCGCCGGTGTACTCCCAGGAGTTCGACGTCACCTTCCAGGCCTTGCCATACCCGCCTGTCGCCAGGACTACCGCTTTGGCCCGAAAGACGACGAAACGCCCCGTCTCACGCCAGTAGCCGACGGCGCCACAGACACGATCGCCTTCCTTCAACAGACCTACGACGGTGCACTCCATGAAAACGTCGATTCCCTGATGGACTCCCTTGTCCTGCAGCGTTCGAATCAGTTCCAACCCGGTGCGATCGCCGACGTGTGCAAGGCGTTTGTACGTGTGACCGCCAAAGGCACGTTGCAGAATGCGGCCGTCCTTGGTGCGATCGAAGACCGCACCCCACGTCTCCAGTTCACGGACGCGGTCGGGCGCTTCCTGCGCATGCAACTCCGCCATGCGCCAGTGATTGAGCAGTCCTCCGCCGCGCATGGTGTCCCGGAAATGTATCTTCCAGTCGTCCTGGGGATCGACGTGCGCCAGGGCCGCGGCAATCCCCCCCTCGGCCATGACCGTGTGGGCTTTCCCGAGGAGACTCTTGCAGACCAGCGCGGTCTTCGCTCCCAGCGAGGATGCTTCGATCGCGGCCCGGAGTCCGGCACCGCCAGCGCCGATGACGATCACGTCGAACTGATGTCGTTCATGCTTCTCCATCTAGAGGATTCTCCAGTTCACCCACCGGCCGGAAGCGACCATCCACACGTAAAAGTCGGCGAAGACCACGCCGAACAGACTGGTCCAGGCCCAGCTCATGTGGTTGGCGTTGAGGATCGAAAGTCTTCCCCAGAGCCGCTGCCGCGTGCGCGTGGCGGCGCTGCAGGAAAAGCAGTCGATGTTTCCGCCGATGAGATGACGGAGTGAGTGGCAGGAAAAAGTGTAAAGCGTGAGCAGCGTGGAGTTGGTGAGAAGCACCAGCGTGCCCACCGTGACGCCGAAGTGTCCACCGGGCCAGAGTGCCCTCCCTACGTCGTACCAGAGGAAGATCAG
>JBDTRY010000334.1:0-3567 GCA_039931435.1 Acidobacteriota bacterium
TGGCCTCGCCGACGGTGAACCCGCGCCGAAGGACCATCGCGCCGTCTTTCCTCTCCGTGAAAATCATCGGCACGCCGAGGGCCTCGGCTACGGTGTACCCAATGATCAGTCCTCCCAGAGCAGGAGCGATGATTCGTTCGATGGACTGCCCACCAAGTTCCTGCGCCAGTGCCTCTCCGATGGCACGGGCATTCCGAGGATGCTCCAGTAGCCGCGCGCACTGCACGTAGCTGGAGCTGTGCAGTCCGGAGGACAGGCGGAAGTGACCGGAAAGAAGCGCTCCGGTCTCACGAAGCATCGATTCGATATCCAGAGGAATACCCGCAGACATGTGTGGGAGGATATCGTTACCGAGCGAGAGGTGACAATGGGCCCGGATCGATGTCACCCCGTGCGCGTTCTTGCATCGACGACGCGCATGAACTAAAACCTTGGGGTCTGAAGGAGATTTCCCATGGCCAAACTGACCGAACGCATCCGGGCCGACCTGACGGCGTCGATGAAGGCTCGGGATGCGGCGCGTACCTCCACCCTGCGCATGGTCCAGTCGGCGCTGAAATACGACCAGATCGACAAAGGACGCGAGCTTTCAGACGAAGAGGCACAGGCCGTGATTCAACGTGCTGTCAAACAGCGCCAGGACTCGATCGAGCAATACACGAAAGGTAACCGGCCGGAGCTGGCCGCGAAGGAACAGTCAGAGATAACCCTTCTCCAGACCTATCTCCCCCAGCAGCTCTCGGTCCTGGAGACCGAAAAACTCATCCAGGATGTCGTCGCTATGACCGGAGCGGAATCAAAGAAGGACGCCGGAAAAGTCATGAAGGAAATCATGGCCACGCACCGCGGGCAGGTCGACGGGAAAACTGTCCAGGAAATCGTCAACCGTCTTCTGACCTGATCGCCGAGAGCAGCAGGAAGATCAGGACCGGTCACCCCGGGTGAGGGTTCCCGAGATCACAGCGTGGGGAACGCGGCGCAGAATTTCCCGCCGGGCGATGGCATAGCCGACGATGGCATCAACCAGAACGCGCCTGCCGTCGCTGGAGAGGAGGATGAGGATCTTCCTCCGGACTTCACGAACCTCCACGATGTCATCCCAGCCGATCCAGCGGGTTCCCGAGCCGAACATGGACAGCCAGCGATTCTCGTAAAGCAGCCCTTTCGGTCCCACATAAATGTGGTCACCGTACTGCAGCAGCGCAGATAGGACCGTCCCCGCCAGCAGCAAAAAGAGACCCGTCAGCGGAAGGAAATGGACACGGGATCCCAGCGACAGGTAGTCGAAAAATAACGCCCCTGCGGCACAGATGGCGGCACAGGAGAGGATCCGGGCAATCGGGGTGCGGTCGAAGACCAGGGTCCTCCCGTCGGAGTCGAAATCGGTCACGTCCTTTTTCCATTCAAAAACCGAACCGTACTGCCGCGCCGGTGCTCCCCTTTGCTCTCCCCGCCCATCCTCGACTATTCTGCGAGCCCATTCGGGAGAAAGAGGCGAACGGCACGAAGCTCCCTGTGTGACCAGTTCCCTCTCGGTGAGACGATGCGCTGGAGCCAGTATTTCATCAACACGTTGCGGGAGGTGCCCGCGGACGCCGACGTCATCAGTCAGAAACTGATGATGCGAGCCGGAATGATCAGAAAGGTCGCTGCCGGCATCTACACCTACCTTCCCCTCGGCCTTCGCTCCATCCGCAAGCTGGAGGCGATCGTCAGACAGGAAATGAATCGCGCCGGATCGGTGGAACTGCTCATGCCGGCCATTCAACCGGCCGAGTTGTGGGCAGAATCGGGCCGATGGCAGCAGTACGGAAAAGAACTGCTGCGTATCAAGGACCGGCACGAACGGGATTTCGTATTCGGCCCAACACACGAAGAAGTCATCACCGACACGGTGCGCGACGCCATTTCCTCGTACCGGCAGCTTCCGCTGAATCTCTATCAGATCCAGACGAAGTTCCGCGACGAAGTTCGCCCCCGCTTCGGCCTGATGCGCGGACGCGAATTCATCATGAAGGACGCATACTCCTTCCACGTTTCCCCCGAATCCCTGGACGAAACCTACCAGACCATGCGTCAGGCCTACACGCGGATCTTCCACAGGTGCGCTCTGGAGCATGTCCCCGTCGAGGCCGACACGGGCAACATCGGCGGATCGGCTTCCCACGAATTCATGGTGCTCGCCCAGTCAGGGGAAGACGCCGTCGTGCACTGCCCGTCCTGCGACTACGGCGCGAACGTCGAAAAAGCGACCTCGGCCTTTTTCGACGGGCAAACCGGCGAACAATCGGCCCTGGACCTCGTCGAAGTGGAAACGCCCGGCACGAAGACCATCGACGATGTGGCGCGTTTCCTGGGCCTGGAGTCCTCGCAGGTGGTGAAGACTCTCGTGTACAGCACCAACCAGGGCCCGGTCATGGTGCTGCTGCGGGGTGATCGTCAGGCTAACGAGATCAAGATCAAGAACTACCTCGGCGTGGACCTTCTCGAGATGGTCGACGACAAGGACTTCACTACCTTCGTCGGGGCACCGGTGGGCTACTGCGGGCCGGTGGGTGCCAGGCCGATGCGTGTCGTCGCGGACGTTTCGCTGCAGGGAAAAAAGAACTGGATCGTGGGCGCCAACAAGCCGGACACACATCTGCGGAACGCCAATCCCGGACGCGATTTCGATCTCTCGGACTTCTCGGACTTCACGCTCGTGGAAGCCGGCGATTCGTGCAGCCGTTGCGGAACAGCTCTCGAACTGTTTCGCGGTATCGAAGTCGGTCACATATTCAAACTAGGCACCAAGTACTCGACGTCCATGAATTGCGTCTATCTCGACGAAAAGGGTGAACGGCAGCCAATGATCATGGGCTGCTACGGATTGGGCGTGGGGCGCACGGTGGCCGCCGCGATCGAACAGAATCACGACGAGAACGGAATCATCTGGCCGGTACCCATCGCACCGTTCGAGGTGGTGGTCACAAGCGTGGGGCGGGAGGAACAGGTTCAGGAAGTGGCCACGGCAATCTACGAGCAGCTCCTCGAGGCGGGCGTCGACGTCCTCTTCGACGATCGTGACGAACGACCGGGAGTTAAGTTCAAGGATGCCGACCTGATCGGCTTCCCTCTGCGCATTGTGGTGGGGGCAAAGAGTCTGGCCAACGGTCAGGTTGAGTGGAGCTTCCGGCGGGATCGCGAGCGGCAGTATGGAAATCCGGAAACCATCGCCGCCGAGATCAGCACACTGGTGGGCAGCGCCCGGAATGCCGGCGCAGTGGCCGGAACGTGACCCGCGTCACGCTCGCCGCCTCCGGAACCGAAAGATAAAGCAACGGTCCCGGTGCCATGTACCGCGCCGGAGCGCGAATCGTCGTCCGCGATCACGCTTTTCAGGATACGATCATCGAAAGCAATCGGTCTTCAGCAGATTCCAACAGGTAGATCGAAGTAGCCGATGAATCTGTGCACCGGAAACAGAAGCGGTTTCCTTGACTGCCATCGAGAGCGCTCCTAGACTCTGATGGAGGTTCTGAAACAGTTCAGCCACGATTTTCACAAGGAAGGGAAGGGTATATGCGT
>JBDTRY010000335.1:0-3511 GCA_039931435.1 Acidobacteriota bacterium
GCCGCTTTCGTCATGCCGTACCGCAGACGGGTTTCGGACCTGACGCGGATCTGCGCTGCGGATCTCGATACCATCCCCTCCTTTGCATCGCCGTCGATCGTTGCAAGACGGGAAGCTTTCAAAGCCTCCTGCAGTTGACAGACGAGCGTCATGGTCCACATTCGCTGCACCGAGAGACTGAGAAAACGACTTAGGCTGGCACCCCTTCCGAAGGTTCCGTCGCAAGGGCTGCTCCTCTCGGAGTGGCATGCGAATGTGATCACCGTGGACAAGTTCCCGCTGGTGCTCGCCGTGGAAGATCGAACGCGGCTTTCCCTTGTCGTACGTGCCCGCGATTTGCCTCGTCTCCCGCAACGTCTCGCTTCGGCTCTTCACGACCTCCTGATCCGCCTCGGTGTTGCCGAAGAGATGGCCCTCGGCTATGCGGCCCGGATGACGGAGCTCACCTGGAGCGCGTCAACCGACCGCAGCGTTCTGGGGACCATGAACGATTTTGCGAGCTTGTTGAAGTGGCTCGGGGCACAAGGGAGTCGCCCGTCGCTGGAGGACATGATGGACTATCTGGCCGATGTTCCCACCGGTCCGATCGGCATGGACAGTCCGGGACAATTCACCGTCGCTGCCATTCGCTTCGATCCGAAGGCGAACTGACCGTGGGGGAGATCAATTCATGAGCAGACGAAACGTCAACCGCGTGCCAGTCCACCTCGATTCGGGCGGGATCGCGGAGCTGCCGATGGACGATATAAGAGCGATCCTCCGAGGGGCAGACACGATGATCTCCTCGGGAGGGCGAACGCTGCTCTCGAAGCTTCTCAAAGGCTCCCGCGATAAGAAGATCCTGGAGCTCGGGCTCGATCGATGTCCGGTTCACGGCTATTACAGCAAGCTCCCGCTCCAGGAGATCCTGAAGCGGATCGATTGGACCATTCAGCAGAAGTATCTGCGAATCGCGTATGAGTGGCGGCTGCCCACTCTGGTCTTCACTGATCGGGGATGGGCCATCGAGATCGAGACGATGACCGACGAGCTGCTGGAATCATTCGACCATCGACAGGCGCATGGTCCGCCGTTCGAGATGAGCGACCTCAAAGACCGCAATCGCGGCATGATCCTTCTACTGCTGGACAAGATCGAAAATTCGGGGCGGAGCGACTTCATCCCCCTTCTTCGAGCCTGGGCAGCCATCGACTACAAGATGATCCGAGAGCGGATTGGTGCCGTCACCCGCAGCCTCCAGGAGACGTCCGAAGCCTCGGGAGCGACGACGCCTGACGAACCGCTCTCGCGTTCGTGATGACAGGTGAGAGGCGAGAAAGCACCGCAGTCCTTCGCCCCGCTTGCGGGGAGAAGGTGGCGAGCGAAGCGAGCCGGATGAGGGGCGCGTCACCATTTGGTCTTGTTCTCGCGGCGCCGCGAGTGCGACCGGAGATCGTTCGCCTTCGCCTTCGGCTTCGGATGACAGGGTTCGCTAATGATTGGAGACAGTCGGAGGTGGCTACGCCGAGACCAGAAGATGTGTCGCGGCGCCGTACCCCGCTCACCGCCATTAGAGCGATCAGGCCTTGGTTTGATCAGGGTGCGGCCATCAGTACATGGGACCGAGAATCACGGACGAAACTGTTGTCGCCTCCTGACAGAGGCCTTGACAATCACCGAGTCCGATTCGATATTGTCCGCAAGCCTCAACAGGCGGACAATAATGCGAGCATCGACAATTAGTCAATCAGCCATCTCATCTTTAAGTCGCAGTTTCTGAGCGTCGGAAGGAGAGGAGTGATGAAGGTCAGGAGAATTATTTTAATTCTGCTTGCGCTGTTGCTAGCTCTCACATCCTCGGTTGCGATCGCAGAAGATATCCAATGTGAAACCTACTACGGGATAAAGCCCTTGTACTATCAGGGATATGGAAGCATCTGCGCGGGATCGGGTTTCTACTGCACGTACTGTTGCACGTGTTCAGGGCCACCCTCAAACCGACATTGCGAGTGCGAAGCCAGCGGAAGTTAGTTGTGAATGGTGCACTGCTGGGCCTTGACAGCTACTGCCTCACGGATGGCGGTTTCTCTGGCTCTGGTATGTTTCTTAGGTGCAGCGTCGGTCGGCGCTCAGTCCATAGCCACTTCGAGGATGTGGACGCTTTCGGGCGACCTCAGAGACAGTTCCGATGTGCGATGGGCTTCAGCCGATGCGATCTACCTGGCAATAGGGAAGGGCGGGGTTGTCCGGTGCCTGCTGACCGGTCGGCTCAAGTGCGGTCTGTTCGTCGCACCGCTTGACGCCGATCGATCGCAATTACGGGAGTCTGGGAGCGATCGAGGATTCTTTTTTAGTCGTCTGCTTGCCGCGTCGGACGAGTACGTCGTGGCCGCCTCACCGTTCCGAGGCTTCGCCTTTCGCGGGACCGGGCCCGGCCCATTGATGGAGCAGGCTTTTGACACGATAGTCGATATCGATGTTCGGGGAAGTAACCTGGCTCTTCTGGGTGGGCGGAGGGACGGGTCCGGCAAATTGGCGCCTGATGGCGCTCTTGTCTGGCAGGGTTCTCTGTCTTCGCGTCTGCGTGATCTGAAGCCGATCTATTTCTCACCCGCGCGCTCCGGCGAGAAATCGATGGGATGGTGTCACTTCCTGGAAACGGGAGTCGTAAATTTCCTCCAGGATGGGCGGCTGTTCCTGGTTCCGGGGGTAGAACCAGGTGCCCTGCTTTACGACACAAACGGACGCCTGATACGTTCCTGGCCGACAGACCACCTGAACTTCGTGGACCGATGCCCTTTCGACTATCAGCAGAGCGCCTTGTATGCAAGAGATTATGAAGCGAGGCTCGAATGGCTCAGGGCCCATCGAACCGTTGATGATGCGCTCGAGTTGAAGGACGGGCCTGCCGTCATTGTGCGCAAGTCTTCGGATCGAGGGACAACCTGGAGTCTGTTGATTTTCCAGTGGGATGGGAAAACGCGGGAGGTTGCGCTCCCTCTGAAGTCGGATTCCCGTAACGCCAGGATTCGTGCCGATCAGCGTGGGTCGGCGGTGGCATTCCTCGTCATTGACGCTGAAGTGCCTGGGCGGAAAGCCCTGCCTTCGCAGGTGCTGATCGGTGATATTCGATGATCGGCACTTACTCTCGGCTCGTTCTGCTGGCTTGTTTACCCGTCCTCATTTCGTCAGTGAAGAACGATGTCCGGAAGGTGGGCAAGGGCGAAACCGTGATTGCAGTCTATGGGAATCGCGCGGAGCGATTCGAGCAAGCTCAGAGCATCCGGGAGGGATCGGACGAGGTGTGGCTGTGGACGGAGAACAGTCCGCCTGTCCGCTCGTCCGGCGCTTCGAATTCGGATATTGGCAAACTCCCGCCACCGCTTCGAACACTCCACGTAACCCAGCAGGCATGCTCAAAGCGCGAAGCGAAGGCTGGGGCGCTCATCATTGCTGCACCAACCACCATGTGGCAGTCGGTTCCCGAGTCTCTGCTGCCACGCTTCGAGCTATCGAACCGGGGAACACAGAT
>JBDTRY010000336.1:0-3505 GCA_039931435.1 Acidobacteriota bacterium
TGGACGGGGGGCACGATCCCTGGGGCGCTTACCACCCGCCCCTCTGAGATTCCTCCCTCACGCTCGGAATGACCCGTTTACGAAGCATCGCTTGTTGAATCCCCAGAGCCGACCTCACAGGACGCCATGTGAGTTTCTTACAAGCGTCGTGCGAAGGATCTCTTCCACCTTCCCGGTTGCCAGTGTAAATGTCTGCAGACGAGCGAAGCGACGATGATGACAAGTAATTGCCCGTCGCGAGAGTTTGTCATCCCGAATGTCAGTCGTTTTTCTTTCTTCCTCAGTTGTGATACTCAGGCCCCCGCTCCGCTGGTATCGTGTCCACACGGGGCTGGCCGTACTGGAGGATTTCATGACAGCGGAAACGGAGTTGCTCACCACGGGAAATCCGTTGACCAGTCTTTCCGAAGAAGAACAGATGTTTCAGCAGAGCGTCCGTGAGTTCGCGGTGGAAAAAATCCGCCCCCTCGTGCATCAGATGGACCAGGACGCCAGCATGGACAAGCAGCTCGTTAAGAGCTTTTTTGACCTCGGTATCATGGGCATCGAGGTTCCTGAAAAATTTGGCGGTGCCGGGTCCTCGTTCTTCAATGCCGTGCTCGTCGTCGAGGAACTCTCGCACGTGGACGCTTCCTGCGGCGTGCTGGTGGACGTGCAGAACACACTGGTCAACAACGCCATCGCTCGCTGGGGATCGGAGGACCTGAAATCCCGGTACCTTCCCATGCTCTGCGAATTCACCGTGGGCGCCTACGCACTGTCCGAAGCCGGCTCCGGTTCCGACGCCTTCGCCCTGGCCTGCCGGGCCGAGGAAAAAGCCGGCGGTTGGGTGCTGACGGGACGGAAGCTGTGGATCACGAACGCTGCCGAGGCAGGTATCTTTATCGTCTTCGCCAACGCCAATCCGGATGCCGGATACAAGGGCATCACGGCATTCCTCGTGGAGAAAGACTTCCCGGGTTTCTCGGTCGGAAAGAAAGAGGACAAGACCGGCATTCGCGCGTCGTCGACCTGCGAACTCATTCTTGAGGAGTGTGAGGTGCCGGCAGAGAACGTTCTGGGCGATCCAGGCAAAGGATACAAGATCGCTATCGAGACATTGAACGAAGGGCGCATCGGCATCGGCGCACAGATGATCGGCGTGGCCCGCGGCGCACTGGAACACGCTGTCGCTTATGTGAAGGAACGACAGCAATTCGGGAAATCGATCTCTGAATTCCAGGGAGTTCAATTCCAGATCGCAGATGCCGCAACCCAGCTCGAAGCCGCACGGCTGATGGTCTACAACGCCGCACGGCTCAAAGACGCCGGCATGCCCTTTCTAAAGGAAGCAGCGATGGCCAAATTGTTTTCCTCGCAGGCCTGCGAGCGGATTACGTCAGCGGCGGTGGAACTCTTTGGTGGCAACGGCTATACGCGGGAGTACCCCGTTGAAAAATTCTGGCGTGACTCGAAGATCGGTCAGATTTACGAAGGAACTTCCAATATGCAGCTGGCTACGATCGCCAAAACCATTCTCACCGACCGCCTTTGATTGCGGCTCGAGGCGTGAGGGATGACACGCCGTGTCATCGCGAGCGGAACGGAGCAAGCACCGTTGAAGCGGGAAAACACTCCATGATCGTCAGTAACGCAATGGAGCGACGCCTTCCAGGCGTCTGGACGGGCGGCGTCCCGCGCCGCCCGCTCTCGTCCCGCGGCGGCTGGAAGCCGCCGTTCCAGGCGGCAGGATGCCGCCGCTCCTTCACGCCCTCCGAGCCGTGTCATTAGAAGCGCGGGAACCGTGGCCTCCTACTCCTCAGCCATCGGCTCGTTTTGCACGGCCACGAGCCTGCTCAGAAAATCCGAGAAGATTCCCCCGCCCGTCTGCCTCACTGTCAGGAAGTACGTGGCGAAGGCCATCGCGCCACCGATCCAGGAGAGGGCGCCCATACCCGGAAAGAAAGGCCACAGAATCCAAAGCATGGCACCGCTGGCCCCGACCACCAGCAGCAGCAGTCGCTGCAGTCTGGGGGGACGTATGGCCACCCTGGAACGAAGCCGGACCGTGCCCGTTTCCGCCGAACCGGGCCCCTGCCATTGGATCGTGCAACTCAGTTGCCCCGAGGCCGCCACCCCGCGGCGCACTGGCAGCCTGAACCGTGCATCCTTCGCCCCGACATCGTCTATTTCGCCGCCGTACAACGCAACGAGATCTTCGATGGACTGGCCGATGCCGTCCAGGGGCACGTCATCCGCCCGGATCTCGAACGCATCCGAGCCAGAGGCCAGTCCAGCTTCCGACGATTTCACCATGGCGACGATATACATCCGGTCGATGCCCCGAATTCCTCAGGGAATTTACCGCTGCTCGGCGGCTTTGCGGAAACGGACGCCTATACTGCTCACGGAGACCGAGATGACTGCAATACCGGCAGATGCTGCAAGTGCTTTGGCGAAGTTCAAGGTCGAAACGGGTGCGACGAACGTGCCCTGGGTGGATTCTCCCTTCTTCCCTCATCTGCTTCCCACGCTCGGTCTCGACCCTGAGATGGAGCGCATCGCCCGGGACTTCGCGCGCGACGGGTACGTGATCATCGATCCCGAGATTCCTGATGAGATCATCGAGCGCACTGCCCGGGATCTCCGGAATCGTTTCGTTCCTACCTATGAGCCCTACTACGCCGACCAGACTCGAATTCAGGACGGCTGGATTTTCAGTCAGCCTGTGAAAGAGATCGCCTCCGCTCCTCGCGTACTTGAGATTTTGAAGGCGCTCTATCAGCGGGAAGCAATTCCCTTCCAAACGTTGAATTTCTGCGTCGGGTCGCAGCAGCGGACACACAGCGACACCATTCACTTCGACTCCATCCCGCAGGGGTTCATGTGCGGAGCGTGGGTGGCGCTCGAGGACGTAGACGCCAACAACGGTCCGTTGCACTACTACCCGGGAAGTCAAAAGCTGCCGATCTACAACATGTCCGACATCGGCATCAGCGCCAGCCTGCAGTCTCATCCGTACGACAACTACTCGAAATACGAAGATTTCGTCGAGGCCCTGATGCTCACCGAAGAGTTGCAGCGGGCCGAGATCCGGGTGAAACGGGGTCAATGCCTGATCTGGGCCGCCAATTTATTTCACGGGGGCAGCCCGATTATCGACTCGTCGCGGAGCCGCCTGACCCAGGTCACGCACTACTATTTTTCGGGATGTCTCTACTACACCCCGCTGCTTTCGGATGCCGCCATCGGCAAGATGTTCGTGCGAAAGTCCGTGAATGTGGTCACCGGTCAACTCGTACCGCAGTATTACAACGGTCTGCAGGTGGAAAATCCCGGCGAGTGGCCGCCGAAACTGGCTGGGGTTCCCTCAGCGATGGAGGAACATCCCATCGTTGAACCGCCGCGCCCGACGCGATTCCACCAGCGATTTCTGGGCTGGCTGGCTCGTCCGGACGCCAGCGTACGCTCCTAGTGTGCTGTGTCGGAAATGTGGTGACAGGCGTCACAGAATGTGTTAGCGTGC
>JBDTRY010000337.1:0-3498 GCA_039931435.1 Acidobacteriota bacterium
GCGAGGTGGCCGTTCCCACCAGCGAGGCCGCCCCATAGGCGCTGGGAGTGAGCAGCGCCGTGAGAATGGGCATCGTGGCGATGGAGATCAGCCGCACCAGCACACTACTGACGGACAGCTGAATGGTTCCGGAAAAGAGCCGCTTCGTTATTGACATGGTTGTCGCCCGCCCGGATGACAGTCAGTCATCCTGGCCAGGCTTTCTGCACGTCTGGCGATGATTGGACCACTCGACCGTACCACCAGGCGGGCACACAGCTCCCGCCAGAGACAACGCGTCAAAGCCCTCGGCGGATGTATGCACGATCTTTCTCAGGCGCGAGTGAGAACACCCGCACCTGCACCCTCATGGATCAGGTTCCGGGTATCTACCAGCAGATTGCAGTTCTTGTACAAGGACTGATCCCTGAAATCGCTATGCGCCGTCAGCAGCACGACCGCGTCATAACCAGCAAATGTCTCGGCATCACAGGGGACCGACTCCTTGCCGAGGTCGTGATGGCGTCCCGGGCGGGCAACCGGAATGTAGGGATCGCAGTAGTCCACATGCGCGCCTTTGCTCTCCAACATCTCGATCACCTCAAAGCTCGGCGATTCCCGGTCGTCGTCGATGTCGGCCTTGTAGGAGAGGCCCAGACAGAGCACTTTCGAACCGTTCAGCGCCTTCCCCTGGTCGTTGAGTGCCTCCATGGTTCGCTGCACGACATATCGCGGCATCGATGCGTTGATTTCGCCGGCCAGTTCGATGAACCTGGCCCAGACGCCATACTCGGCGGCCTTCCAGGAGAGGTAGAAAGGATCGAGCGGGATACAGTGCCCACCGAGACCGGGACCGGGATAGAACGGCATAAAGCCGAACGGCTTCGTCTTGGCCGCCTCGATGACTTCCCAGACATTGATGCCCATCCGATCGAGAACGATCTTCATCTCGTTCACCAGGGCGATGTTCACCGAGCGAAAAATATTCTCCAGTAATTTGGAGGATTCGGCGATCTCAGGGCTGGACACCGCCACGACCTGATCGAGAGCCGCACCATAGAGTGCTGTGGCCGCACTCTGTGAAGCCGCGTCAATTCCTCCCACAATCTTGGGAATGTTTCTGGTGTTGAAGTTTTCGTTGCCCGGATCTTCGCGCTCCGGAGAGAAGGCCAGAAAGTAATCGGTTCCGCAGCGCAAACCGGTTTCTTCCAGACGAGTGAGCAGTTCTTCGCGAGTCGTTCCCGGATAGGTCGTCGATTCCAGTACGACGAGCTGCCCGGCACGGAGGTGACCAGCAATCTGCTGGGCGGTCACCTTGACGTACGTCAGATCCGGTTCCCGATGCTCGCCGAGGGGCGTGGGAACGCAGATCAGAATGGCGTCACACTCCGCCAGGCGCGAAAAATCGGTGGTGGCGCTCATCCGATCGGATTGGAATGCTTGACGCACTCTTTCCGCTCCAATGTGCCGGATGTACGACTCTCCCCGCTCCAGCATTTCCTGCTTGCGCCTGTCTGTATCGAAACCGATGACGGGGAAACCCGTCTCCTGAAAGATCAACCCCAGCGGTAGACCGACGTAGCCGAGCCCAATCACGCCCACCACCGCGGACTTCTTTTCAATTTTCTCAAGGAAACTGTCGATCCTGGAAACTTCGGAAACCGCAGGGCTGCTCATGAACTCTCCTCGATATCGTGCTGTGCCTGATGAAAACCGCGTACGCAGCGGCCATCCAAGCCTTCGGCACGCGTCGCCGCACCGGGCCTGCTCTGAGCACTATGGGCAACGAACGTTTCGATGAACCGGTCGCATTCCGCGCAGTACAGCCAGCACGCATCGAGTTTACGCGGTCACGCTTCGGGATTGGATGAAAAAATGAGGCAGTAAACTCTGCCGCCACAGATCCACTGTTAAACTTATCCTGGACTGTTCGGTCCAACAGGGCGCTCGGCAGCCGACGCCGGAAGATCGCAACATCGATCGCCGGCCGTCTGTCGAACGTGGAACACCGAAGCGGCACGGTACGTTCTTCAGCCAGGTTCCAGTCCGGTCGCCGGCAACCCCTGCCCGGACCGGCGCCGGAACATGCCAGGGGACCGAAGACTCCCATCGGTATTGCCCGCGTCAGGACAACAGATCACCAACGGAGGCAGTAAGTTTGGATTACACGAAAGCAGGATGGAGTACGAAGATTCGGAAAGCGTTGCGATATGTGAGGCTCTACGGGCCATCCCGCACACTTGCCAAGGTCCGGGCGCAGTACCACATGAACCGCCATTTCACGGACCTTCCTCAGCTCAAGCCCGCTTCCGGCGTGCAGCAACACGTGGGAGTAATGGGTTGCGGAAACTTTTCATTCAGCGCCGTCGCCTATTACCTCAAAAAGAACTTCGGCTACGTCATCCGGGGAACGATGGATCGAAACGTGGAACGCGCGGCTTCGCTGGCCCGTGAGTATCGCGCAGCCTACTACACCGACGATCCCCGACGAATCATCGACGATCCCGAGATCGACATGGTCTTCATCGCTTCGAACCATGCCACGCACGCCGAGTACGCCATCGAGGCTCTGAAACAGGGAAAGAGCGTGCACATCGAAAAGCCACACGTGGTCACAGAAGATCAGCTGGATAGGCTCTGCGCCGCAGCCTCGGAGAGCACAGGCCGGGTTACGCTGGGATTCAACCGCCCGCTGGGTAAACTCGGTCGTGAAATCAAAAAGGTTCTCGACGCACAGCAAGGCCCGGCAGTGATGAACTGGTTCGTCGCCGGGCATGCCATCGACCCCGACCACTGGTATTTTCATCCTGACGAAGGGGGCCGCGTACTGGGCAACCTCTGTCACTGGACCGATTTTATCTACCAGATGGTGCCGCCGGAGAATCGCTATCCGATCAAGATCACGCCCACGCGATGGGAGAAGTCGGATTGCGACATTGCCGTGACGTATCTCTTCGGTGACGGAACGGTGGCAGCGATCACCTTCTCGGCAAAAGGACACACGTTCGAAGGGGTTCGCGAACGATTCTCCGCCCACCGGGGTGACGTACTGATCTCTCTGGATGACTTCAAGACACTGATCATCGAGGTCGTGGAAGACAAGCGCACCATCAAACTGCCTTATCGTGACCACGGACATGAAGAAGCGATCGTGCGCAGCTACGCCGCCGGCCTGCCCGACGGAGAATCGAAGGGCTCAGCCGTGTCCTACCTCTGGGAGACCGGCCAGCTCTTTCTGAAGACCCGGGAAGCCCTCGAAGCCAATCGTCCGCTCATGGTTTACCCTTACGGATCCGATCCGGCCCTGAGCCGGCAGGTTGCCGGATGACCGCATCTCCGGGGAACGCCAGGCCATGAAGCAGGTCCTGCAGAGTCTCGACACGGGCATCATCAGGGTTGCCGAGGTACCAGCATCCAAAGCCGGAAACGGACAGATCCTCATCCGCACGAGCGCCTCACTGGTATCCGCCGGGACGGAACGCATGCTCGTGGAGTTCGGACGCGGGAATCTCATCGCCA
>JBDTRY010000338.1:0-3482 GCA_039931435.1 Acidobacteriota bacterium
CACGGCAGCCGAGGACGTAAAGGAATGCCCCGAACGGTCCGATGAAGAAGGTGATGAGAACGAACGCCCACTTCAATACAGGGGATGCGGGAGTCGTGCGGATATCGACCGCCACGAACAGCACCGACAGTGCGGTCAGAGCGAACCAGAGGAGAGTGATCCCTTCGAGCATGATGAGCTTCGCGTCCATGGCGGCCATCTTCTTCTGCGTTCCGTCCCGCATCTTCATCCCGTCGCCCTGATTCATCGGGAGCGCCTCCGCTGGCTGTATCATCGAGTGGGTGGGCGTCGTCGAGGGAGGTGTCCCTGCCGTTTGGGCAGATGCTCCGATTGCCAGCAGGGTCAGGGTCATCAGTGTGAGGAATCTGTACGCTCGCATTTCGAGTCTCCATTTTGATCGTTCTTCCTTCGTCATTCGATAGCGCCCGGCAGGGTCCACCCCGAATCGGGCGCCTTCCGTCTGCATTCGACACGGCGTGAAGCTCGAGAGTTTGCTCACTTCTCCTCCTCGGTCGCGTGCGCGCACCGGCACCAGGTGCAGTCGCAGCCTTCCCTGACACAGACTGTCGTTTTCCTGCGCGAGCGAACACGTCGCCGCGCGAGGGGGAAGAACAAACGTTTCCAGAGCGAGCCCGCGTAGTGATTGTGTAGCCACATCCGGGCGTCGGGCGCGCGATCGAGCGATTTCATCAATTTCCGGTATCCGGGATCGCCCATTGCGTCGTAGGCCGACCGGTTCACGATCGCGCTGCGCAGAAGCCCGCCGAGTCTCTTGTTCCAACGACGGTCGTAGTCGCGGCCTCCATTCTCGAGCAGCGACTGGGCCGCAAGGTGGCCGGAGAGCATCGCGTAACGCATTCCGAATCCCCACAGCGCATCCTGAAAACCGGCCGCTTCGCCCGCGAACAGCAGTCGCCCCTGACGTGCCGTCGCGGGAACCTCGAAGTTTCCCGTTCCTCCGAAGCGGCGGGGATTCCTCATCACAAGCCCTGCCGTCTTCCGGTAGAACTCGACGGTGCGTTCGAGATAGACCTTCTCGTCGTGGTAGTCGTCGAACATGCAGGAAGCGACCGTCCCACGGCCGCCGTGAATCAGGAGATAGCTGTAGCCCTTAGGTGCCAGGCGCTCGGAGAGGGCACCAAACGCGACATCGGAAGCATCGGTCTCGAAGACGTAGCCGACCGCGATCACGTCAGCGCCGCGGGGGCCCTGCGAAACGATCCCGCCGTTCGGGAGATGATCCTTCGATTCCGAGAAACGAATCTCGACGCCGGCGGCGAGGGCCTGGCGCTTGAGCCCGTCGTCGACTGTGCCTGGACCGGGGCCCCTGCGCACGAGATAGAAGAGCGGTTGATCCGAAGAGTACCGATACTCCCGCCCGTCGGGGTCGTGAAACACGCCCTCCCGGAACGGGGCCGCATCGAAGCTCGACTCGATGCCGATCGCCGAGAGCTCCTCGAGAACGTCGCCTTCGGTCGTCCAGTTTTCCAGCCCCTGAAAATCACCATGAAACCGCCCGCCGACTTCCGGACGGCGCTCGAAGACTGTGACGCGCCGGCCTGCCCGCGCGAGAGTCAATGCCGCGGCCAGACCCGATGGTCCTGCTCCGGAGATCTCGATGCCATGCTCACTCGAGTTCATGTACTCCTCCGACTCCGTCTCCTCGTGGGGGAACGTGGGTGTCATGGTGCATACCTCCGGACCTTCACGAGGAAGAAGTTGTAGAGGGGCGCGAAGACGAGTCCGAAAAAGACCCCGTAGGCGGTGACCTCAACTAGGCCGAGGAAGAAGCTGCCCCAGGAGAGCCATACGAATCCGGGCAGAAATGCCACCCATGCGCGGTACATCGTCTGATGAAAAACGATGTCGTATATAACGCACGTCACGTAGGCGATTGCGAGGAACGAGCCCATCGCAGCGCCGAGAACCTTTCCATCGAGTCGTGTCATAGCGGGATCCTTTCCATGGTCAGAAGCCCGCGACTTCGCCGTGATGCGAGGACTGCGGGTTCACTTCGTGCGTGTATGCGCTCGAGTTCTGATCGAAGGTGTCGATGCACGTTTGCGATCGCGAACAGGACGATCGTTGCCACGATCGACCATCGATTCGGCCTGAGTGAATCTGACGTCGAGTACATGG
This sequence comes from Acidobacteriota bacterium, assembly GCA_039931435.1. Taxonomy (GTDB): domain Bacteria; phylum Acidobacteriota; class Thermoanaerobaculia; order Gp7-AA8; family Gp7-AA8; genus JBDTRY01. The sequence goes on from JBDTRY010000338.1 coordinate 2,140, forward strand.
TAGGTCCTCCACGTGCCGCCGGCGCGGGTCGTATGCCGGCGGCGGTTCGATCGAACCTCTGATGTGCATCCGCTGCTCAACGGGTCGACCATCGATTGAACAGCCACGCCACCGCCGCCGCGCTTGCGGCTGCGAGTACAAACCAGAAGACGATTCCCGCGACGACCCCGCTCCACGTGATCGAGGGAGCTGCGCTGACCACGACATGGAACAACTCCCGCGTCGCCCAGATGGTGGCTTGGGGCGCGAAAGCGACGAAGATCGCGCACAGTACGAATAGGGTGGAAGCGACGGTGCCGGTGGCGAGTGCGATGGCTCTGGTATCGAGTTTCATATTTTTCTCCTTTCCAAACGACCTCAGCAGCATCCGTGCCGACGGTGCGGAGCCGATGGGCGACTCCTTCGGAAGGCAGTCGCTCCATGTCGGCCCCGACGCGGAGGTATTCCACGGCGGTTCCGAAAAACGGGCTGTTGATGCCAACAAGCAGCCGAGGCATGAGACTGCAGAGGTTCCATGCAGCGACAGAGTTCCGCTTCGATCTCCGGAGGCGGCACTCCACCACTGCCCATTTCGCGAGCCATCTGTTCGGTGGCACGTTGCTCCAGCCGCCGGTCACGCCAGTGGTCGACGATCGCGTTGCGCAGCAGACGATAGAACCAGGCAACGGTGCGCTCTCCGGAGCACACCGGTCCGATGCGCAGCAGGCCGCGCGCGACGGACTCCTGAATGATTTCTTCGGCCAGGTCAGGGTTGCCCACGCGTCGTTTGACAAATCCGAGCAACTGCGCACGATTTGCGGCCAGCTCTGCGAGTTTGGCGGCGGCGGTTGCTTCTCGCGGCGTCCCGTCACTCCCTCGGTTAGCACCGAAATTTCTCGTCATGACCGGCTCTCCGGTTGTTCAGAGTTGCGCAAGGCTCCGCTCACCACATCGTGCCGGCCGAGGCTCGATAGCGCGCTCTCCTGTTCGCTATCGAGGACTGCCGCAATTCGTTCGAGCTGTTCTTGCACGACGCGGACAGACTCACTAAGGGAGGGAGGAAGGCTAGCCACCTTCTGCAGGAAGGAGGCGGCCTCGGTCGCTTCTCGGATCGGCTCGTGCAGGCGTCTGTTCAGCTGTAGAAAGATCAGGGCGGCCTGGCTGCGGCGATCGGTCTCCAACCATTCGTCCACCTGGTGTTCAAGAGCCGGTCCGAGTTGTCGGATCGCCGAGTAGAGCGGCATGAGCTCGTCATCGGCATGGGGGAGGATGGGGAGCCAGCCGCCGCCTGTCCTGATGTGAGCCAGTTGATGTTCGCCGGCAGCGAGAGGGACGAGGATCGATCGTTGGACGATGACTCCGAC
>JBDTRY010000339.1:0-3475 GCA_039931435.1 Acidobacteriota bacterium
GCGAGGGCACAGCGCTGGCGCTGAACCAGGGTGAAGAAACTCTATGGCCGGCTGTCGTCCCGAACGAGCGAGCGAAGGATCTCTTCTGCCTTCCCGCGGCTCAAAGGGACCGACAAACGTCCGAATCTTCGGCCACGGGCAGTTTTTCGTGGTATTGCGTGTTGTCACATGCGCGTCATCATCCCGGTCGATCCGGTGGCACGGCCGCAATGCCCGCGTGCGTTTCACGCTGCGATTGCCTGCCTCCGGTGCTGCGAAATCGCCGGAGGTGATACGATGCAAACACGGTCCGGCCCGGTCCGCGCACCCACCCTGAGAGCAGTTCGTGGCACGGTGAGGGCGGTCTGGCCCAGAATAAGGAGACACCAGTTTGGGAAGACCACAGACATCATTTACGAAGCGCCAGAGAGAGCAGGCAAAGCGCGAACGCCAGAAAGCAAAGGCCGAACGCCGCACCGACCGAAAAACCAATCCGCTTGGGGAACCGGACCTCAGTCTGGAACCTGTCGTCACCGAAACCGAGATCGACGACTCCATCCTTGCCGAAATCAGCCCGGTGGCCGGAGAATAATCGACCGCCGTCCGATCCTGACCAACGGAACGAACTCAGACTCTGCTGCGCTCGAATAATCTGAAAGTGAAGGGAAAGTCGTTGCGGGAGTCCGCGGCGAATTCTCTTCTCGAGATTTCAGTCCATTCCCCGAGGTCGAATTCGGGGAAGCGTGTATCCCCTTGAACCTCAGCCCTGACCAGAGTCAGATACAACCGCGTCGCCTGCGGCAGGGTCTGCGCATAAATCTCGCTCCCACCCACCACGAAGACCTCCTCATCACCAGGAGCCATCTCCAGCGCTTCTTCGAGCGAATGAGCGATGAGGACACCGGGCGTACAGTAGTCAGCCTGACGGGTGATGAGGATCGTCGTCCGTCCGGGCAGCGGTTTTCCGACCTCGTCGAACGTCCGTCTGCCCATGAGCAGCGTGTGACCGATGGTGAACTCCTTGAAGAGTTTCAAATCGTCGGCGAGGTGCCAGGGAAGTCCTCCGTCCCGCCCGATCACCCCGTTTTCGGACACCGCCACGATGATGGATAGACTCATATAGCGATTGGCGCCTTGATGGAGGGATGGGGGTCGTAGTTCTCGAGGGTGAAGTCATGAAAGTCGAAATCGAAAATCGATTTCACCTCGGTGTTCATCTCCATCCGGGGAAGCGCCCGCGGCTCTCTGGTGAGCTGTAGCCGGGCCTGATCGAGATGATTGGCATAGAGATGTGCGTCACCCAGCGTATGCACGAACTCGCCGGGCTGAAGCCCGGTGACCTGGGCCACCATCATCGTCAGCAGCGCGTACGAAGCGATATTGAACGGCACGCCCAGAAACACGTCGGCGCTGCGCTGATAGAGCTGGCAGGACAGCCTTCCCTCCGCAACATAGAACTGGAAGAGCGCGTGGCAGGGCGGAAGTTTCATTCGCTCGATGTCCGCCACGTTCCAGGCGCTGACGATCAACCTTCGCGAATAAGGATTGCGCTGGATCTGGTCGACAACCTTCGTGATCTGGTCGATGTGTTCCCCGTCCGGCGCCGGCCACGAACGCCACTGATACCCGTAGACAGGGCCGAGCTCCCCCTCTGTATCCGCCCATTCGTTCCAGATCGTCACGTCATGGTCGCGGAGATAGCCGACATTCGTGCTCCCCGAGAGAAACCAGAGCAGCTCGTAGATGATCGACCGCAGATGAACCTTTTTCGTCGTCAGAAGAGGAAAACCCTCGCCCAGATCAAAGCGCATCTGATACCCGAAGGTGCTCAGCGTGCCGGTTCCGGTACGGTCGCTGCGGGCGGTGCCGGTGTCGAGGATATGGCTGAGCAGATCGAGGTAGGCACGCATCGCAGCCATTGTAGCGGAAGGCATTCGCTTGATTCATCCCTTCGAATCTCACACACTACGCCTCCATGCATTTCATAAACGGAATCCTGTCCGTCGGCACAGTCCCGGTCACTGAACTGATCCGGAACTTCGGCTCACCGTTGTACGTCTACGATGCCGCGGTCATCAGGCGCCAGATCGACCGCGTGAAATCGGCATTCTCGTCACTACCCTTCCGCCCCTTCTATGCCATGAAGGCCAACGACAATCTGGCCTTGCTGCGGATGATGTTCGACGCCGGTTTCGGTTGTGACTGCGTCTCACCCGGCGAAGTGTTCATCGCCAGGCACGCCGGGTTCGCAGCCGAGCGCATCTGGTTCACCTGCTCCAATGTCTCTGACGACGACCTCCTTTCATTGAGCGACCCGAACATCGTCGTGAACGTGAACTCCATGAACGAGATCGACCGCGTCATCCGCCTCGGTCTCCCCAATCCCATCTCCATCCGCGTGAACCCGGAGGTCGGTGCCGGCCACCACCGGGATGTCGTCACCGGCGGATACGGAGTCAAATTCGGCATTGATCTGGCGGAGGTCGAAGCGGCCCGGCTGACCGCCGAAGCGGGCGGCCTGGAGGTCGTCGGCCTTCATGCACACATCGGCTCCGGTGTGACGGAGATCACGCCGCTCGCTGCGTCAGCAAACGCTCTGATGAGTCTAATTGCCGACTTCCCGAACCTTCGATGGGTGAATTTCGGGGGAGGAATCGGCGTGCCGTACAGTCCCGGCGACGGAGAGTTTCCCATCGCGGAATATGGACGCTCCCTGGCGGAACTGGCCGGGGGGAAGTTGCGGTCACGGGGGTTGACCGCGATTCTGGAGCCCGGCCGTTATCTGGTCGCCGAGTCCGGCATTCTGCTTACTCGCGTAACATCGCTCCGAGTCAGCAACGGCGTGGAGTGGATCGGATGCGACACCGGATTCAATCACCTGGCCCGGCCGGCGAAGTATGGCGCATACCACCACATCGTCAACGCTTCTCGCGGATCGGATTCGGATCTCCGTCAGAACAGCTCCCCGGAAACGACGCCCACTCATGAAGCCGTCGTGGCAGGCAACCTCTGCGAATCGGGCGATGTCTTCACGCGCGACAGTGATGGCCCGGTAACCAGGCCCATCGCGGCGACCTCCGTCGGCGACGTTCTGGCCATCTGCGATGCTGGCGCCTACGGATTCTCCATGGCATCGAGGTACAACGCCCGCCGCCTTCCCGCCGAGGTACTCGTCGACCAGTCGGAAATTACGCTCATTCGTGAACGTGAACCGATGCAAGACCTTTTGCGCGGCCAGAACCTCGCCCAGGTGGCCACTTCGGAGAAGCCATGACCATTGCTGCGATCGCTCGTCGTCCGGTTCGGATACTCGGTTCACTCGTAGGGCTGCTCATGCTGGTGTCGGGTTGTGTCAGCTCGACCCCGAAAAAGAAACTGAATCTTGATCTGAAGATCGTCCATGCACGCATCGTCGATGGCACGGGTGCCCCCTGGTATCGAGCGGATCTCGGAGTAATCGGCGATCGCATTGCCACCATCGGCGACCTGTCTGCCG
>JBDTRY010000340.1:0-3440 GCA_039931435.1 Acidobacteriota bacterium
AACCGCTCCTGCGCATCGCCGCGGATCGCTGCTGCGATCTGCTGCGCGGCTCGCCTCCACCCGGGCTGCATCCCATCGTCCCAGGCGTCACAACGAGTATTACGTCACCAGCGATCTAGAGTTCGAAGAGTCGCGCGCTCGAGGTCTGTCTCCGACCGCTCAGATCAACGACCGGCGATGCTTTTGCGGCGCCATCCGCTGATGCAGACGGCGAAAATTCATCCGAGTTTCGAACTCCCGGCCCCTCTCGCTTCCTATTGACATCCCAGTCCGTTACTCGAATGGCTCATTCTTGCGAGAACCAAAGGTGTGACCCCGATTCCTGGGATTCCTGGGATTCGCAACAATCAAGGTCAGACCCCTCCAATGCCTGGCGAGCATTGGCGGCGTTCAGCCCGCCGTCGGCGGCATGACAAGTTGACCACGCGCGATGCCGAAACCACAGAGGAGCGCCCGGGTGAGCTTCGGGATATTCTCCAAGCACCATTCGGCTTGGGCCTGCGTTGGTCTCAGGGCTTCATGCACGACCTTGTTGCGAAGCTTGACGTAGTTCGGCATGCCCACCAGACTGCCCACGGCCTCCTGAAGCTCGGCGTCGGGAAGAGTGGCGATCTCCGCCTGCGTGGGCAGCTTTCTTCGGAGTTTGTCCAACCCCTTGATGGCGGTTAGCGCCTCGGGAATCGAAGTGGGACTCTCTTGGAAGGCCAGATTCGCCACGACCTTGCGAAGCGCGCCGAGCGTGAGAGTGTCGAGCGCGTTATCTAGGGCGGCGGCGACCCTCAGAAAGGGACTCGTCCTCCGCAGTCGTTTCGGCGTCGGGAGCTTCGCCAAAATGACCTGCCGGACGCACATCGAGAGCGCTAGCTCGACCGATTGAGCGGTGAGCCCGACCACCTGCATGTACCGCCTGTTTCGCATCGGCTCGTAGGCGTCGTAGATGATCTGGTCAACGGGGTGGTTTCCAATGTCCCCACCCTGCCGGAGCCTGCGACCACAGTTGGGGCAGTTGAACATGACGCGGGAGGAGGGGTACGTCCCGCGAAGGTCCGTGGCGCGGTTCACGATTATTTGGGTGTCGCACTCCCGGCAGGTCCCGACAAGGTTCTCGTAGCCCGAAAGGTTCGGATCCGCCGAAAAGTGGCCGATCCGAGAGCGGGCGCTCTTCTTTGGCACGATCCCAATTCTCGCAAATACGGACCTTGCCAGCAACTTAGGCGCGGCTCATCGCCGAGCCTGACAAAAATACGGCGATACCGTACAATAGCCGTACACATCGGTTGTGAGCCGTATGTGTCGGGAGGCCAAAATGGCAAACAGGACCGAGCGTTTCGAAATGCGGGTGGACGAAGCGACGCTGGAGCGGATTGACCGCTGGCGGCGAGTACAAGAAGACGTTCCTTCACGGGCGGAGGCGACACGCAGGCTTATAGGTCTGGGGCTCGAGAGCTGCGCCACCGGTGATGACGACAGATGTGTCCGATTTTCCGATGGAGAGCGCCTCCTCATGCTGATGATGCGCGACATCTACAAAAGACTGAAGGTTGACGAGAGCGAGATCGACATGGACTTCATCGCCGACGTCATCAGGGGCGGGCACTATTGGGCTCCGAAGTGGCAAATGCAGGGAGTCTTCCACGGCGAGGAGGATGATCCTCGTAACGTGAGCTTCGTCGTCGAAGTCCTGAACATGTGGAGCTTCCTCGAACGCGCCCATAGGCGCATGGGCGAGAAAGTGAGGGAGCGAATCAAGGAGGATGCGAATCTACTCGGCGTGGACGTTCGCTTCGAAGGCTTCGACGGCAACAACGAGGGACAGCTCATGGGGATCGCGGACTTTCTCATCAACAAGATGGGTAGGTTCGAGGAGTTCCGGAAGCGTGATCTCAACTCGCACTTCCCCAGCGTAGACATGTACACGCGCATGCTCGCGGTCTTCAAGCCGATGGAGAAATCGCTATGTGGGAAGGACCTCAGCGCGACGGACATCGTCCGTATCCTCAAGGCACGCGCCGAGAGGTCGGAGGCGACCGACGATGCTCGGAAAACAGCCCAATGAAGGCCAAATTAGTCACGGAGCTGCGGTCCCTCGTTTTCCGGGTTGTCGGTTCATCCTCTTGCCACAACCCCGCTAACTCCGCACTGCACCAGACACCAACTAGCTCGCAACTTCTTCGCAAGCGCAATACTTCAATCCGTGCGAACTGGCGCCGGTGAGCACCCGATCCGTTTAGGTTCCCGGGAAAAGAATGAGCTCGAAAGACATTGAATCGCGCACCTCTTGCGTCTCTTGCTCTTCCCTCCCCCTGCGCAGCATGGCTCGACCACAACGCCTGGAGCATCCCGGCGCGCTATGGCACATTTCAAACCGAGGTGTCGAACGCCGCGACATCGATCTTGACGAGGCTGATCGGCGTGTTTCCTCGATCTGCTCGCCCAGTGCGCCCGGCGCTTCCGCTGGCGCATCCATCAGTACTGTCTGATGACCAATCACTTTCATCTGCTGGCCGGGACCATCGACCCCACGTCTCACGCGGCATGCAGTCTATCAAGGGTGACTACGCCGACTACTTCAACCGTCGCCATCAGCGAAGCGGTCATCTCTACTAAGGCGCTTCGACGCGCAAGTGGTCGACGGGGAGAACTATCTGCTGACCGTCGGCCGCTAGATCGTGCTCAATCCCGTTCGCGCGCGCATGGTCGAAGTGCCCGGCCAGTGGCACTGGAGCAGCGATCGCGTCACCGCCGGACTCGAGCCAGCTCCGCCGTGGCTCCAAGCAGACAGTATCCTCGGTCGCTTCGATGACTGGGATCGAATCAATGCCGCGGCGCTCTATCGTGCTTTCGTGGCCTAAGCGACCGGCAGGAACGAAACGCCGGGGGAACACATCATCGCCGGTCTTTACCTTGGGGGTGAGGCATTCATCGAGTGCGTCAGGAACCTCACGCTAACGCGTGTGAAAGCGCAATCACCTCACCCTTCATCAGAGCGCGAGGGTTATACCGTCGAATGCGTTCGCCGGAACGTCGAGAACCATCTTGGAGAAGTACGGTCACAAAGGAGAGAATTGGCTCGAATGCGGCGAGGGTACTCGCGTTACAACGGCTATTCGAGAGGAAGTAGATCCGTCGCCTCAGGTATCCTTGCCATTTCAAAGAGTTGCTGCCGATCCCATAAGGCGATGTCGCGTTCTTTGGCGAAGGATTGAGCATCACGCGTGAATCCGCCCGGACAAACTACTACCCCCCGAACACCTGCGATGTTGGGAGGTATCACGCCATTCAACTGCCGGATGATCTCAACGCCAATGGATGAAGCGTAGTTCTTGCATTGGATGTACAAGCTGGTTAGCACGCCGACTTCGTCCTGTTTTGTTGCGATCAGATCCACACCGCCATCACGACTCTTGGCTGTGGTCTTGACGCTCCACCTCAGCCGCTCG
>JBDTRY010000341.1:0-3434 GCA_039931435.1 Acidobacteriota bacterium
GAAGGCGCCTCTTCTTTGAGAGCACTGCAGGAACGATCAGAAGTGAATGCGCGCTCCGAGTTGGGCGAGGCGCTGTTCGCCCTGACCGGGATCGCCGGCGAAAGACGACGGATTCCCGAACCGGTCGAAATTTACAGCGTTCTTGCTGTTCAGGAGGTTGAAAATTTCTCCGATCAGCTCAATCCCGGAGTTTCCGGCAAAGTGAAAATCCTTCGAGAGCCGGACATCGATCTGGTTGAACGAGTCTCCCCGCTTGGAGTTGACCTGACTCACTCCCGGAGCGAGGTCGATGGCAAAGAGATCGTTGTTCAGATCCGTCCCGGCCAGAACCGTGTAGGGAAGTCCTGAGCGGTAGCGAGCGATGCCGGATGCGACGATGCCGAATGGCGCGTCGTAAACGGCGCTGAGTGTGATGCGATGGCGGGCGTCGGAGAACAGGGGCCCGGTGCAGGCGTGGCAGAAGGGATCCAGTGAATTCACGGAAGCATCGCGCGCCAGGCGATGCATGTCGGCTTGGAAGTTCGAACCCGTCAGACGGAACTCGTCCGCTCCGCCCAGGACATTTCCTTCCGCCTTGGAGAGCGTGTAGAAGCCCTGCACCTGCAGCTTGCTGGCCACGCGGACGTGCCCACCGATGTTCAGCCCCTTGTAGTTCGCCTTTCCACCGCCCTGCCAGATGCGGAAGTTGTTTCCTGCACCGAATTCAGCAAAGCGGCGTACCAGATTTCCATCCGCGTTCCGCAGCGGCTGACCGTTCGCATCCAGCGAGGGATTGGCCCGGAATCGGAACGGGATGTCCTTGTACCAGACACCGACCGCATCTACATTCAAACCGAAATTGCTCGTGACCTCCCACGAATATCCTGCGGACAACTGGTCCGAATAGGGAACGTTGGTAATGGACGGCGAGGCCACGTTTCCTGCCAGGGGGGCCGCAAGTGGCGGCGCTTCATTACCGGGAGGAAGAGTCTGGCCCGGCTTGAAGAAGCTTCCATCGGCATTGCGAATACCGTTTGGATCGTGCCGCTCGTAAACAGTGCCGAAGACGGACTGAACATCGCTGGCCGGGAACAGAATGGTGGCGTTCGTATACGGGAAGTCGTAGAAGCGACCCACGCCCCCTCGGATGATGCGGGTTGAGTTGCCGCTGACGTCCCATGTGAAGCCAAGCCGCGGAGCGATGTTGTTCGTGTCATTGGAGAGCTTGTCAGGAGCCCCCTGGAACTGCTTGAGGTACGCCTCGTTGTATTTGCGCTGCGTCTTCAGGATCTGCCAGAGACGATTGGAGCCCTGATCGATATCGAACCCATCCCAGTAGTCGTATCGCACTCCCAGGTTGAGCGTGATGGCATTGGTCAGTCCCCAGTCATCCTGGAGATAGATGCCGTACTGGTCGATGGGAGTGGACTGTCCGGAAAAACCCCCGTTGACGAAGATGTCCGTGACGGGAGAATTCGGGTCGTTGCCCAGAAGATGAAATTCACCACTGGTGCCCACGGTGAAGTCGCCCGACAGGATCGGCTCGTGGACGTAGTTTACGCCGGTCTTGAAATCGTGATGCGAGCCTCCCAGCGTTGAGGACCAGCTGAAGTCATCCTTGAACTGGGACTTTTCCTGGTTCGTGGCCTGTGGAGCGTTCGGGTTCTGTCCGGAGACGACACCCGAAGGGAACACCAGGTAGGGATCGTTGGTGTTGGCTGTGATGGTGTTGTTGAACTTGGTCCACTGATAGATGAACTCATTGAGCCGATTGCTGGCCAGGTTCCAGGTGTGGCCACCGAGGAGTGAACGGTATTTGTTGGTGGTCGTTCCCAGGAAGGACGGAAGGGCCAGGGGGCTGGGACCATAGGTGTCCGTGTTTTTCTGGTACCCGTAACGGACCTGGAGGTACTGCGCAGCGGTGATGTTCGCGGTTGCCTTGGCCGTTGCCAGTTCATCCGTGAACGGAGTGGCGACCGAGGTTCCGTCGAATGAGGGGAACACGCCCGAGGTATCGATGGTGTAGTTCGTGTCCCGGTCCAGTTTCTCGTAGGTGGCGAAGAAGTGCGCTCGATCCCGGACAATCGGACCGCCCAGCGAACCACCGAACTGTTTGCGCTTGTAGTCACCCTTGGACGCTCCGGAGGCGTCTTCCGTGTGCGTCTTTTCATTCAGGCTCTTGTCGCGGAAGAATCCGTAGGCGCTGCCGCCGAGATTGTTCGTGCCCGTCTTCGTGACAACTGTGAGAACCCCACCGGACGAGCGGCCATATTCGGCCTTGTACTGCATCGTCTGGATCTTGAATTCCTGAACTGCTTCAAGATTGAAGTTCTGCAGAGCGCCCCCGATGGTGTCGTCGGTATTGTCGCCACCGTCGATGACGTAATTGACGTTGCGGCCGCTGCCACCGTTCAAGGCGATGGTCAGCTGTCCCGGCTTCGTGGGGTCGCTATTCACCGAGAGAGACGTCCCCGGCGCAAGCGAGCCGAGGTTCGCGAACTGGCGTCCATTGAGAGGAAGATTTTCCAGTTCCTTCTGGCTGACGACCGTGCCGATGGATGGCGAGTCGGCAACGAGCGGGGAGTCCGCGGTGACTGTGATGGATTCGGCCACTGCCGTCTGCCCGAGGGTGATTTCGAGGGTGCGCGTCGAAGCAACATTGACGCGAACGGCGGTGACGGTAACGGTCCCGAATCCTTCGAGGGTGGCCTGCACGGCGTAACTGCCGACCTGCAGTCCCGGAAGATTGAACCTTCCCGTGGAGTCACTGACCGTGGTGCGTGAAAAACCGGTTTCGCCGTTCGTGGCGGTAACCGTGACGCCCGGCAACGGTGAGCCGGACTTGTCGATCGTCGTTCCCTCCATGCTTCCACCGGTGGTCTGAGCCGTCATCGCCAGTGGTTGGAGCAGGAGCAGAACCATCAGGATCATTCCTGGATACTTCAGGGAGCGGTTCATAGTCACTCTCCTTATCGTTTGATGATCAATACAAAAGAGACCGGGTTGATGAATGAAGAAGCGCCTGTTCGGATCACCCCCCTCTACTCGGACTACGACGGGCGGGGAGCAATTCGGGACAAAAGCGCGCCCGCTGCCCTACGTTGCTTCGCAAAGCGCGGGTCTTCACCGACAGCCTTGAGAAATTTCCGATACTCGTTAGCGGCACCGATCCGATCACCCATCACCTCGAGCGCAATCCCACGGTTGAGTAACACTTCGTGAAACTCCGGAGAAAGTTTCAACGCACGATCGAAAAACCTGATCGCCTGGGCCGGACGATTTCGCTGAACCTCGAGGACTCCCAGGCCGTTCAGCGGATCGGCGTAACTCGGGGCGATTTTTATGGCTTCAAGATACGCCTTCTCGGCCTCGTCAAGGCGATTTTCTGATCGGTAAATGTTTGCCGAATTGTTCCAGGCTCGGCCGTTCATGGGATCAATGGCAATGGCACGCTC
>JBDTRY010000342.1:0-3425 GCA_039931435.1 Acidobacteriota bacterium
CCTGGTCGTGAGCGATGACGGCGCTGACATTCGCAGCAACTACCTTCCACAACACTTCGAGGAGTTTTCCACGTCTCCCTCATCGACGCTTCGCCCTGGAAGCTGGCTGAAGAACGAGATCGCTGTCTGTCCGTCCGGCGAGATCTTTGTCATCAGGAACAAGGATCGTTCGTCAACGGAAGTCACCGGACTGCCCATCCTTGCCGCGGACAACCGCCTGACGATCCTCGGGCCCTGCCCCGCGGCGGGTGTTGCGGCTCGCTGATGTGCGGCATCTACGGAATGCTCTCCCTGATGGGAGCGCCTCTGCGTCATCCCGATCTCGCGGCAGCAATGGCCGCTGCCCTTCGTCATCGGGGGCCGGACGGTCACGGCGAGCTGCAGAAGCCACACATCATCATCGGCACCGAGCGACTGCGCATCATGGATCCCCATCCCCGGGGAGATCAGCCGTTCTCGTCGCCGGAGAGGGGACTGTGGCTGGCCTGTAACGGTGAGATCTACAACGCCGTCGAGATCCGCAATCGTTATCCGCACTATCCATTCCGATCCCACTCCGACGTGGAGACGCTCGTCCCGCTCTTCATGGACCACGGCGATGGATCGATCGACGAGATCGACGGCATGTTCGCCATCGCCATCTGGGACGAGCAGAATCGCTCGCTTCTTCTGGCGCGCGACCGCGCCGGTGAGAAGCCGCTTTTCTACACGATCACGGACCATGAGCTCTGGTTCGCATCCGAGCCGAGCGCGCTCCTGGTGAATCCGGACGTGAGCAGAGAAGTGGATGCCGAGGCGGTCCACGAATATCTCGCTCTGGGATACGCGCTCGAACCGCGCACGCTTCATCGGAGCATCCGCCGGGTGGAATCGGGAACGATCATGCGTGTCGAAGGCGGCCGGACCAGGGTCCACCGCTACTGGAACCCCACTGTCTCCCACGGCTTGAAAAGCACGCGCGGCCTCGTAGACAAGCTGGCTACAACACTCGAGTGCGCGGTAAACAAGCAGCTCGAGTCCGACGTGCCGCTGGGCGTATTCGCCAGCGGAGGGCTGGACTCGTCGTTGATCGCGGCACTGGCGGTAAAAAAAATGGGGAAGGAGAACGTCAGTCTTTTTTCGGTTGGCTTTCCTCAGCGCAGCTTCAGCGAAACGGATTACGCCGAGCGCGTGGCAGCAGCCCTCGGTGCCCGGCATTCGGTGGTAGTGGCGGATGCCAGGTCGCTCGCCGCGGCATTGGAAACGATTGTGGCGAACATCGCCGAACCGATTGCCGATCCCGCCGTGCTTCCTTCCTACCTTCTGTCCTGCCTTGCGGCCCGGGATGTGAAGGTGGTCATGAGCGGTGAGGGCGCCGACGAGCTTTTCGGCGGCTATCCCACCTACATCGGACACCGCCTGGCGGGTTGGTATCAGGCCATGCCCGGACCGTTGCGGCGAGCCGTGCAGCGGCGCATTACTCACGCCGAAGTGTCCGGAGATCGCATGCCGCTCGAATATCTCCTGAAGCGTTTTGTGGGGAGTGCCGGAGAGAAGATGGCCCAGCGACATCTGAGCTGGTTCGGCACTGGATTTCATCCAGCCGGCAGTGGCGCCGATCCCTTTCTGGCCGCGCTCGATCAGGCTGTGTCCGGATCGAGGGATCCGCTGAACGAGCTGATGCTCTTCGATTATCAGTCGTACCTTCGCGACAACCTCCTGGTGAAGGTGGATCGGGCCACGATGCTGGCCTCGATCGAGGCGCGCGCGCCCTACCTCGATCGCGATCTCACTTCGCTGACGCTCTCCATTCCCTCGCGTTACAAGCTGCGCCGTTTCGAGAGCAAGTGGATCCTTAAGAAGGTTGCCGAGCGGCACCTTCCGCGCGAATTCGTCTACAGGCGCAAGCAGGGGCTGAGTGTTCCGGTGGCGGGTTGGATCAACGACACGCTTCGCGACGAGGTCGATCGGGTGCTCGACCCGGCGCGGTTGAAACGGCAGGATTTGTTTCCCGTGCGCGAATTGCGGACCCTGCTCGACGAGCATCGCCGCGGAACCGCGAACCACATCCGCGCCCTCTGGCCCATGATCATTCTGCAACTCTGGATGGAACGCTGGACCTGAGCCTGCCCGCATCGCGCGAGGAGACCGTTTGCGCCCTATGAATACGCGGCGATCCGTCGAGGTGTTCGGCTCTACTTTCCCGATTGGGTACGGTGAACCTGAAGCACTTCCGGCTCTCCGATTTTCGTATACGGTGCCACCGTCGATAACAGAACGGGAGATTCCGTGTACGTGCAGTAGGCCTCTGGTTCGAAGACAGTTTTTGTGCTTCTTTTTGTGGAGCGGACGCCAACGATTGGTCTGCGGAGATCGTCCATCCGTAATCCTGCCTCAGGATTTTGTCTTGTACGCTCGCCGGGCGCGGACGGAGTGGGTAGTCCACGTCTCGCCGTCGAAGACTCCCGCTGTGAGCGCACCGCCGTAGACGCATCCAGTGTCCAGGCCGAGCGCTGCAGAGTCTCGTCGTGGCACTGACCGGGGAGTGTGTCCGTAGACGATGAAACGGTCCCCGTTCCAGACTTCCGCCCAGAACACGTCTCCCTCCTGTTTTCTGGAACGCGGAATGGGGATCCACTCCTCTCCGCATTGCCGGACGAAGCGGAGATTCGTCAGGATTCCTGCGTCCCTCAGAGCCGCCTGGTCAGCGAAAGAGACGCCAGGAAGGACTCCGCCGTGCACCGCTGCCACTCCGATGCCGGGAAAGTCCAGCGACAGAGGCAGCGAGGAGATCCATAGCATCAGGTCCTGACGATGCGCGAGGGCTCGATCGTTGTGGGGGAGAAACAACCGGGCAGGAAATCGCGACAGGGCGATCAACGCTCGATCCTGATTACCCTGTACCGCCTGGTAACCGTGCCCGACGAAGAGATCCAGACAGCCAACGGGGTCCGGCCCCTTACGGGTCAGATCGCCTAATGAGATCACCGTGTCGTGCGAGCTGGGCGAGAGCTGATCCAGCAACTCCACAAGCTCGTCGTAGCAGCCATGGATATCGCCGATGAAAATGTGTCTGGACCGGGGCCTGGCCGTTTCGTTCGTGCCGTCACTCATTGCGACCGAGTGTAGCGAGATTGCTGCCCGGGCCGGCCTTCCAGAGCGCGCTGGAGGGTAGAAGTTGCGACCGAAGGATCTCTTCAACGAGGAGCGGGCTGGCAACCGGGAAGGTGGAAGAGATCCTTCGCACGACGCTCAGGATGACAACTGGCCATGGTGTTTCTTCCCTCTGGTTCAGCGCCGCCGCTGTGCCGTCGCTTTTAAGAAAACACATGGGGCGCTTGTCATCCTGAAGGGAGCGCAGCGACCGAAGGATCTCTTCAACGAGGAATTAGCTGGCAACCGGGAAGGTGGAAGAGATCCTTCGCTCGACGCTCAGGATGACAGCT
>JBDTRY010000343.1:0-3416 GCA_039931435.1 Acidobacteriota bacterium
CTCATCACTGGAGCGCGCGGCTTTCAGCAGACGTTCTACAAACCTCTCGCGCCTGTTTTGCCTCAGGGTGCTCCGTCGGGTGTGAACTTGACGCGCCCGAAGGTCATTCAGCCGAGACCGGAGAACGTGCGTTTCGGCAGAGCGCGCGGAGGTGGGGGCAACGAGGCGGCGCGTGCATATGCATACCAAGTGACCGGCGGCGCTGAGAAAGCGGTCTACGTTAACGGGGTGGAGTTCGAAGGGGTCCGTAACGGCATCCTGCTTGATGCCAAGAGGGCAAGCGCTCGCGGGTCGTTCTACGACATCTCGGGCACGGATCGTTTCACGCAGCAGGTCAAGATCCCGTCTGTTCTGACTCAGGCACGCCGGCAGATTGGATCCGTTCGGGGAGAAGGATTCAAGGGAATTCAGTGGGAAGTGGCAGATCCCGATGTTGCGCAGCAGTTGAATAGGTTATTCGATCAACAGAACATCCGCATTTCCGTCATTCACAACCCAGCCTTAAGATGACAGACTACATCGCCAGTTTCTATCGCGGGAAGGAATCTCCAAGCCAGGAGACGATCCTTCAGACACTCCACGCAATCGAGTGTTCGGGGAAGGGGTTTTTTCCCGCTTATTTCTGGAGATCTCAGAATGAGAGGCTAGTTCTTGAACATGCGCAGGCCTATGAACGCACGCTGATCCCAGCCGAATTTTACATCCAGCCTGGAGTCGCACGCATTCCTTTTGAAGGCTCAAATGGAACTGAATTCGCTTTTACAGAGTCGGATGAGCCTTCTCTCTACCCTGCGACACTTGTAATTAAGATCTCATCCAAATCCTTTAGCCTGGCGCTTGAGGATCTCGTCGTCATGTTTAAAAATATCGTGAAGGCTTTTTCTCCCGACTACAGTTACCTTTATGATCAAGAACAGACGGATAAGCGTTCTAATCACAGGCTGAAGTTCGACGTCGATATCTACAGCGTTCCGATGATGCTTTACTGGATCAATTACTACGGTCGGGAATGGGTGCGGAACATCGGCCAAGAGCGTTTGAGGAAGCTGAGCAAACACATTCCGTTTTTTGAATGGTTGGAGGATGGCGGCGTCCTCTTCGCGATTCAGACAGAACCTTACGAGGATCGCAATCCCGTTCACGTCGCGAATCAGCAGAAGCTGGAGAAAATGCTGGGGTTGAAGGAACTCCACGCGAAGTACCCGAATCGAGGGATCTAGGCGGTTGATCTCGGGTGCGGCCGCTTCGGAACCTGTCAACAAGTTTGAGACACCTGCGGCCATTTAATTAGACACGACCGACACGGCCGTCTCCGTGGGATCACTGGTCGTGACTGCACGATCCGGGGAACCGAAAAGCTCATCAGAGAAGGGGACCGTAATCGATGGTCGCCCTGCGGACGATCGCGATAGGGCCGCGGTTTGATCCTCCGGCGGGTTGATCCATGCGGCCATGGGTTGAGCCGGCGGATTGGGCATCCCTCGTACGAAGCGCTCGGGGCGTGTGCGGAAGGCTGCCTCGAGTACACGAGCGCGCTGCTCGGTCACCGCTGCCCCTCGGCCGTAGTGCACGGCCTGGGGCGTAAGCAGGCCGATTCCCGAGTGCCGATGCTCGGTGTTGTACCAGGGAAAAAAAGTCCGCAGGAATGACCGTGCCTGCTCCATCGAAGCAAAACGCTCGGGGAACGAGGGCCGATACTTCATCGTCTTGAACTGGCTCTCCGAGAAGGGATTGTCGTTCGACACATGTGGGCGGCTGTGAGTCTTTTCCACGCCGAGATCCGCCAGCAGGAAGGCCACCGATTTGGACTTCATCGAGCTGCCCCGGTCCGCATGGATGGTCAGCTCTCCCGGTTCGATGCCCTGCTTGAGGCACGTTTGTCCGATCAGCTCCACGGCCAGCGCTTCGCTTTCCCGATCGGCAACCAGCCAGCCCACCACGTAGCGGCTGAAGATGTCCAGGATGACGTAGAGCTGAAAGAACATCCACTTCGAGGGTCCGCGCAGCTTGGTGATGTCCCACGACCAGACCTCATTCGGTGCCCTGGCCAGTAGCTCGGGCCTGACGTAGTTCGGGTGGCGCAATTGATCCCGCCGTTCACGCACCTGCCGGGTCCTGCGCAAGAGGCGGTACATCGTGGAGATCGAACAGAGGTAAACGCCCTCGTCGAGCAGCGTGGCATAGACCTGGGCCGGCGAGGCGTCGGCGAATCGCTCGCAGTTGAGTGTTTCCAGGATCACGGCCCGCTCTTCTGCCGTCAAACGCCGGTGCACGGCTCGCGGATAAACGAGTTCCTTTGAGGGGGCCGCCCCAGGTCTCCGTCGCCGATAGAACGAGGACCGCGCCACGCCAAAGGCCCGGCATGCCCCCCGGTGATCGATCTGTCCCGATAGAGCGCTGGCGGCGCCCATCAGTCGTTCTCCTCGTCGCCGGGGCGATTCGGCGTCGACCACAGCTCGGCCATTTTTTTTTGAAACTCGATGATGATCTCCGCCTTTCGAAGCTTCTCGCTCAGCCGGCGATTCGTTGCTTCCAGTTGCGAGATCTTCCTGGCCGATCCGCTCTCCGGATCTGCCTTCCGCCCTCGCTTGCGAGACAGACCCGCTACCCCATCCGTCTCACGCTGCCGGCGCCAGGTGATCAGGTGCGAGGAGTACAGCCCCTCACGCCTCAGCAGCGCCCCGATCTCCCCGGGCTTGCTGCACCGTTCTGCTTCTCGCAGGGTGCGCGCCTTGTACTCGGCCGTGAATCGCCGCCGCTTCGGCCGCCCCTCCACTTCCGGATCCGGAACCACCTCAATTTCGCTCGTCATCTGCTCTCGCCTTACCCCGCCCTGATACTCTAATTTCCGTCAGGCAAGTGTCTCATTTCATGTTGACACACAGGGAAGCGTTCGATCTTTCCGAGGATGATGAACGGGAGTTGCTGGAATCGATCGCTGAAACTGACCGAGGAGAACTCATCCCCGCCTCTGAGGTTTTCGCTCACTCCGTTCCAGAGAGTGAAACAAATTCGCCCAGCGCTTGCGCGAATCGCGGGCTACTGGGACGAACGAATCCTTCCATCTCTCTCCGCCGCCGACTTCTGAGCTTCAAGAGCCGACTGCACCTCGGCGCGCAGCTCTTTTCCTGTGTCTCGTCTGTCTAGCGGATCGAAGAAGGCTCTGTAGCCGTCCGCCACCTCTGCCAGGTAGTCGGGCACGGCCACCGAGTAGGTGCGTTCCGGATCGAGCGGCTCGAAGACGTCACTCTTTTCGTGATTGCGAACTTCCACGTCGCGGGCGTGACCGCTGTCGATGCTGAAGCGAAGCCCGGAGACCTGCAGGAAAAAGTCCGTCCCCTTGCGCGAGACGCTGTAATCAAGGATGGACTGCAGCGTGGACCCTGGCAGCGAAAACGTCAGGATCTTGTTCGGAT
>JBDTRY010000344.1:0-3411 GCA_039931435.1 Acidobacteriota bacterium
GTGACACTCTGATTGAAGATCGATGGATTCGGCCCCGTGGAAAGAGTCGTCGTTGTCGAGTTGAGGACCAGGCCATAAGTGACTACGTAGCTGCCTGATGTTGACGTGAAACGTGCATATTCAATCCCCTTGAGTACCTCGGTCGTGTAGGGGATCGCGGAGCCGCCCCGCGAGACTCCCGACAGGGTGCCGGCGGCTGACTGAGTGGGAACGAGGACCTCGAGCCCGGTAGCACCCGGCGCGCTGTTGACCACGAACGAAAGGGCGTTGGCGCTCCAGGAGACACCGGAAAAGCTTGAGGCGTTCCTCCCATCGATCCAGTCCAGCATCTGTTTCGAAGAAACGACAGGAATAGAGCGCGCCTGTGCCGCCGCCACAATGGCATTCGCTCCCGGGTGGTTGGCGAGATCGGTATGCATGTTCATCGTGAAAACGCCGTAATACCCGGGTGGACCGGTAGCGTTGTCCAGCAGAGCGGCGATGTGGGCCGGGATGTTCATTCCCGACTCATCGGTGATCTGCGTGGTGGCCTGATAGACATCGATCGCCGAGCCGTCGACGTCCGCGAAGCGCATGGGCAGACCTGATCCCGTGAAAAGTCCCGGGCGGTCCTGTACGAAAACGGAGGGGAAGTAGTAATAGGTAGTGTCGAAGCGGATTCCGTGAGCCAGCTCCACTTTCGGTTCCGAACCCCAGTCGCTCCAGGCCATGCAGTGCGTTCGGTTCGAAACGGGAGAGGGAAGGCTGACATATCTGGCTCGCCAATCCGAAAGGTCGAGGTCGAATCGTGCGGAGAGCGCGCTTTGGGATGTGAAGTCAACGCATAAGGTGGTGAGATGGTCCGCAACCTCGAAACCCTGGGCCACGTAGCCCGCCGCCGCGGAATCGGACAGCGGCGTGTTGACGTAGATATACGAGGTCGATCGCAGACACTCCCAGTTGCCCAACGAACATCCCGCAGGACTGGCGGCGACCAGTCTGTCGAACTGACCGGATGTTCCCCCGCTGGCATGGTCGTCTCCTGTCATCACTACGGTGGCCTTCAACCCTCTGGGCAGATACCAGAAATGGGGAAGCGGCTTGCGCAGGCGGTTCATAACCTGAATGAGGTTGGCCAGTAGCCGCTGTTGTTCGTCGGCCTGCGGAATCTGCACTCGATTGAAATCCAGCCAGTCGGGCTGCACGTCGCCGATCTTGGCGCCGAAGAACAGATCGTCCGATCGAATGGGTCCGGATCCGTCCCGGTCCTGCCCGGCCCAGAGTGGATTTCCCTGCCGCGTATAGACCACCGACCGCGCCAGGTCGTAGGTAAACGCAGCAGCGTGTCCCCCACTAGCCCCCACAACGCGAAGTGTGACCGCTGGATTGGATGACGAAGTCGTGGCATTCGTGAACAAGGTGGCCACCGACGCGGCCGATCCGAGCGTGTAGCGGTCCGCGATTCCGTGAAACTGCATGGTCTGCCCGACAATCCCCTGTCCCGGTTCGGCGGATGTGTCGACCTGAATGTATCCATCGGAGATTGCGGACCCGGCGTCACTCAGTCCCAGAAGCGGTGCGAGCTTCTTGTCCGGCCTCATGGCCACCAGATTCCCTCCTCCGTTTACCCAGTCGGAGAGCACCGTCACCTGCGCGGAGGTCAGCGGCATTTCTCCGAGAAGGACGACGTCGTAACCGGCGAGCAGAGCTGGTGAAAGGTTCGTTATGTCCGTCGCCGTGAACTCGTTCAGACCCTCCCCACGAAGGATTTCCGTGTAATACCGGGTGAAGGGATTGGCGGCGGAACTGACAATGAGAATCGGTCCGCCGGGCCCCTCGTTCGGGGGTGGCGATGGGGCTGGAACCGTGGTGAATGACCAGATGAAACTCGCCGGGAGCGGGTTTCCTGCCGTGTCCGTGACTCCGCCCGCACCTCCGGAAATGGTGGCCGTGTAGGTCGTCGAGTACAAAAGCGGAGGCGAAGGCCGGATCGTAATCGTCCGGGTGGGATTGTCATAGGCAATCGTGCCAGCAACGATGTTGTTGGCGCTGTCTCGAAGTTTGACCGTTACATTGCTGATGGACGCATTGCTCAGGGCCTCGCTGGCGCTGGCTACGATCGCGGAGGTGATGGCCACGTTTGCTGCACCGCCCGCAGGAGTGGTTGCGGTGACTGCTGGAGCTGTCGTATCGGGCGTGATCGAAGTCTGAAAAACGATGTCTACCCAGAAGTTCGTGGACTGAATCTGATCCGTGGGAAATCCGGACGGTCCATGATGGTAGACGCCATTGGCTCCATCAGCGCCATCCTGAAGTGCTCTCAAGGGCAGAGTGGCGTGCTCGGAAGTGAAGTACGCGCGGTCGAACGCGTAAACACCGGACGAGTGATAGGAGGCCACGTACGTCGTGTTCGCCGAGATTGCCACGGGTGCAGAAAGAGTCACTTCCTGCCATCCGGAAGCGCTTTCCCCCTCGAATGTGGCCTGCGCCAATTGCGTCCCGCTTGCCGACCAGAGGTGCCCGACGTGAACGCCCACATTGTTCGAACCCTTGTAAAAACGGAGTCCGGAAACAAATCCATCGACGTCCGAGCGGAACTTGACCCCGACCTCGATCTGCTGGCGGTCGTCCCCGTCCGGATTCAGCACCCCTGTTGAATCGTCCCATAGCGAGCAGGGGCAGACGCCTCCCGTAGCCGACACCTTCTGCGAATACGCAGCGGAAGCCGCTTCGGACGAACCGCCCGAGGTCACCGCCGATACCCCGTCGACGATGGGAGCCGTTTCAGGACGATCTGTCTGCGATCCGAGTCGTTTGCCTGCAGCCTTCGGCGTCCTTGACCCAGACCGCGGGCTGACTTGCGGGGACATTCCGCCCAGGAGTGCGCTGCTGAGCATCGCGGCGCAGAGGACTCCAGAACGCAGATGCGCGCCCGTTCGGCCGCGTTGTTTGTTCATTCAGAGATTCCGAAAAAAAGTGGACTCGAGATTGAATCGCCTCGGCACGCGGCCGGCGGCTTCACGCCCCACACCCGCCTGCCCTCTGACGGAAGAGATGGCAACAGCGCGGGTTCCCGCTCGAGAATCCGACCGCTGCAGCCCCTGAAAGACTCCCGTATTGAGGTTGAGAATACACCGATGACAGGCAAAATAACGATAGGCCGGTCGATCTAAACACTCCACATTAATCAAAGAGCGACGAATGCGCAATCGTTCATAGCGCACGAGATAACCGGGAATTGCACATTATATTTCTGATGGATTCAGTTCATCAAATAACCGGATCGTGCTAGCTGCGGGACGAGCTGGTTCCAGACCGTCCCGTAATCTCTGACAGCCGGCTCAGGCGGCGCACCGACTCTTCGTCGAATCGTGCCGCGGCAAACCGGTAGCTCCAGTTTCCTTCGGCGCGGCCGGGCGTGTTCATTCGTGC
>JBDTRY010000345.1:0-3405 GCA_039931435.1 Acidobacteriota bacterium
ATCCGGTGACGTCGTTATCCGCCGGCCCACCGTTGGGCGGGTTGTACTTGAAGCCCCCGTCGCTGGGTGGATTGTGCGAAGGCGTTACGACAATGCCGTCGGCCAGTCCTTGATCGCGCCCGCGGTTGTAAGTGAGGATTGCGTGAGAAACCGCGGGAGTGGGCGTGTATTCGTCGTCCTCGGAAAGCATGACGTCCACGCCGTTGGCTGCCAGGACTTCGAGGGCGCTGGCGCGGGCCGGCTCGGACAGTGCGTGCGTGTCGATGCCCAGAAAGAGCGGGCCGTCGATGCCTCGTTGCTTGCGGTACTGGCAAATGGCCTGACTGATGGCGAGGACGTGCCACTCGTTGAAAGCCGTGTCGAATGACGAACCGCGATGCCCCGAGGTGCCGAACGCCACCCGTTGCGCGGGCACGGACGGTTCCGGGACGAGCGTGTAGTAAGCCGTGACGAGTTTGGGAACGTTGACCAGCATCGACGGCTCGGCAGGTTTCCCTGCCAGTGGACTAATCTGCTCCGCCGCATCGTGTGCGCTGCTCATTCTTTACCTCCAGGGATTAGAGCGGGTACAACAACGCGCAGCACTGCGATGCGCGTCGTCTTTATCATCGCGACCAGGCCAGCCAGCGATTGCTGAGTGCCCTCAGGAATGGAGTCAGGCGTGTGCGATTGTAGGCATCGGCGGCCTTTCGGATCGCCTCCGCCTGGGTCGGGTAGGAATGGATTACCTGAGATACGGTCTTCAGGCCGATCCCCGCCACCATCGCAAGGGAAATCTCGTTGATCATCTCGCCGGCGTGGCGAGCGACGATGGTCGCTCCCAGGATGGTGTCAGTGCCTTCGTGGACGTGGATCTTCACGAAGCCATCCTCCTCGCCGTCGAGGACGGCTCGGTCCACGTCGCTCATCGGCACGGTGAACGTCTTGATGGGAAAGCCCCGCTCTTGCGCCTCCTTCACGTGGACGCCCACGTGGGCAATCTCCGGGTCTGTATAGGTGCACCAGGGAATCGTCAGGGAACTCAGTTTCTTGTGGCCCAGGAACAGGGCGTTCTGGACCACGATGCGTGCCGTGGCGTCGGCCATGTGGGTGAACTTCCGCTCCAGGGCCACGTCGCCAGCGGCGTAGATGCGCCAGTTGCTTGTCTGCATGAAGTCGTTCACCCGGACGCCGTGCTCCCGGTCGTACTCGACGCCGGCTGCTTCGAGGTTCAGTCCCTCGACGTTGGGAACTCGCCCGACCCCCGCCAGGATCTCGTCCACCGCCACGGTCTCTTCCTGGTCATCGTTGACCAGACGCGCGAGCTTCTGGCCGCCCCGCGAGGTAACGCTCTTCACCTCCGTGTTGAGTCGTACGTCGATGCCATCTTTCCGCAGTGCATCGGCAAGGATCTCTGCGGCGTCCCGCTCCTCGCCGGGTAGGAAATAAGGCTCCTGGTTGGCGATGATCACCTCGCAGCCCAGACGCGCGAAGGCCTGAGCCAGCTCGCAGCCCAGGGGCCCGCCGCCGATCACCAGCAGCCGCCGCGGGCGCTCGGTCAGGTTGAAGACCGTTTCGTTGGTGAGATAGCCGGCTTCTGCGAGGCCCTCGATGAGAGGTTGAGCGGAGCGGGCGCCGGTGGCGACGACGGCCTTAATGAACTTGAGCTTGACTCCGGCTACATTGACAGTGCGTCGATCGGCGAACGCCGCTTCGCCCAGGAATACGTCGACGCCCAGATCCCGGAACCGCTGTGCCGAGTCGTGGTGACTGATATGGGCTCGGAGGCGGCGCATCCGTTCCATGACCGCGGCGAAATCGACTTCCGAAGGCAGCGGCGCGCTCCCCGTGAATCGGGGGGCCTGGTGGAGATCGGCGTAAAACCGCGCGCTGCGCAGGAGCGCCTTGGAAGGTACGCAACCAACGTTGAGGCAATCGCCACCCAGGAGGTTCTTCTCCACCAGCGCCACCTTCGCGCCGAGAGCGGCTGCAGCGGCCGCGGTGACCAGCCCGGCCGTGCCGGCGCCGAGAACGACGAGGTTGTAGCTGGAGGCGGGTCGCGGATTCGTCCAGTCCGCCGGCCGCACGTTGGCCAGCAACTCGGCGTCATAGGCGTCGTTCGGCAGCAACTCGGAGCTAACCCGCATCAGTTGCTCGATCTCAACCAACCGTTGCGGAATCCTGCCCGGCGGAGTCCCGTCACGATGACGGGACACTCGCCCATCAATCGCCAGAGGAGCCCGGAGCGGTGATTCTCGATCATCAGCGCCACCGGTCCCTGGTCCAGCCCGTGGTGCTCCGGGGAGAGCCAACCGCGAGGGTTCCCGTCCGTGTCGAAGCTGGGGTTGAAGCTGGTCAGGAGCCCGTCCGCGCTGAGGACTTCATGATGAGCGTCCCGGAAGTGCCGGATGGCGGCCAGGACGATCTCCGGCGCGAAGGGCAGGCACGCCACGGCCGCCCAGGGCGCCAGGGTTCCATCATCAGGTCCGAACGGGACTCCGCGGGCCACATAACCATAGAACTGCCGTTCGATGCCGCCTTCGCAAATTTGTTTCGCGAAGCCCGGGCCGAGGCCGGCGGTGATTCCCCAGCAGTTCTCACCGTACCCCTTGAACCACAGGGGATTGCGTATGGCGTACTGCTGCTGGACGGCAGTCGCCCGGCGGCTGTTCTCGAAGTAGTCGGAACGCTTCTCCCGCATGAACAAATCCTGGATGCCGCGCAAGTCGATCCAGACGTGCGAGAGCTGGTGGATGAACAGTGGCGCCGCGAAGAGGAAGTCGATGTCGTAGAGGTTCTCCCACTGGAAAGTCCCGGTCCATGCGCCGTAGCTCTCCGGGGGCAGCGGGTGCGTGGGCGAGCCGAGGCCGAGGATGTAAAGAAGCATTGCCTCGCTGTACCCCTCCCAGCCGTAGCTCAGGAACCCGGCCTTTGGCTTCCATCCCATGCGCACGACCGGACCGTTTGCGGCAGCCCACGGCCAATCGATCCGCTCGTAGAGGAACCGGGCCAGCTCGCGGATCTCCCGCTCGTCGTCCGTGGCGGCGGAAAAATACATTCCGCTGGTGAGGACTCCGGCGATGAGGATCGCGGTGTCGATCATCGACAGCTCGCACTGCCAGACGCGCCGGCCGGTCTTCATGTCGAGGAAGTGATAGTAGAAACCGCGATGGCCGGTGGCGTCCGGTTCCTCGCCCTGCGGGCTGTCGCGAAAGAACCGGAGCGCGATCAATGTTCGCGCGGCGGCATCGCCACGGGAAAGGAATCCCCGCTCCGCGCCCACCACCCAGGCGGCGAGACCGAGCCCTGTGGCGGCGATGCTGCACGGGGAACCTTCCCGCGAGCTGTCGGCAATCAGTCCATTGTCCGGATTCGCGGCTCGGAGGAAGTATCCGACGGCGTCCTGCTGCAGTCTCTGGAGATCCT
>JBDTRY010000346.1:0-3398 GCA_039931435.1 Acidobacteriota bacterium
ACCGTGCTCTGGAACTGGGTGAGCGGACGGAGCGGCGGCAGCGCCGCATGGATCGCCGCGGTGGCGGTGACAGCGACACCAGCGCTGCTGCTGACGGCGGGATGGTCCTGGAACGAGTGGCCGTTGCTGGGAATCACCCTGGCCCTGATTGTGGCGATCGATCGGCTGGCGGCGGGTGATGACGGCTGGATGGGAGCCGCGACTGTGGCGATCGCTGCCGGTCTCCTCACCAAGTACACGTTCGTTCCGCTTCTTCTGGTGGTTCTCGCTTCTGCACTATGGAGCGCCGCGGAACGAAGGGCGGCGATCGTCCGTGCGACGGTTGGCGGCCTGATTCTCGGATCGATATTTTTTCTGCGCAATCTCATCGCCGCTCGCAATCCGATCGCGCCGTTCTTCTCGAGCGCGGCGCCGGACGTGTCGAATTTCAGGCGCGCGGGGAACGTCGTGGCCAGCATCACGAACTACATTTTCGACGGCCGCATCGTGGACGAGTCCCTCGGAATATCCATGCTGATACTGGCAGCGGCTTTCTGGCTTTTCTGGCGTGCCCTGGATGAACAACGCTTCCTTCGCGGCCTGGGAGTGCTGATGACGGCGCTCACTGTGGCGCTGCTCTTTCTCTTTCCGACCTCGAGAATTCTTGTTCCTTCCCTGGCCGTGCTCGCCGGTGTCGGAGCGATGGCCTGGGACCGGCGCTGCATCGCCGGCTGGAACGCGGCGGTCTCCATACTCCTGGGGCTGGCCTGCGCGGCGCAGCTCTTTCTCTGCGCGAATTTCATCGCCGGTCTCGATCCTTTCGCGCTTCTTGGAGCACGGCAATCCGAATCCGAATACTTGGATGCACACCGGCCCTCGTATTCGTCCGCGAGCTGGGTGAACAGGCAGGTTGGGGCGGATTCGCGGACGCTCGTCGTGGGCATGAACGAGTTGTTCTGGTTCGACCGGCCGGTTCGCGGCGGAGGAAATTTTGATGGCCCGCGGATCGACCGCTACCTCGGGGAGGGAATGTCGGGAGATCTGCTGGCGAGGCTGCGGCGGGACGGGATCACGCATGTGGCAGTGTTCCCGGCGCGCGTCCCGGCGCGTTCGGCAGGCGTTTTGAGAGCCGAACGAGAGACGACGTTGAGCGCCGCGGCCACAGGAAACCTTGCCACCGTGCTCAGCGCGTCGAACCTCATCGGCGAGAGCGCGGAGGCCCGGTTATACGCATTGCCGCCCCCGTAGCCGTGCCTACCTTCTCCCCGCGGGAGAAGGTGGCCGCGAAGCGGCCGGATGAGGGTCTCTGTGGATCCTTACGCGACCCCTGCCGGGGTCGAAACGGGAGGGCGGGCACCCATTTCGCGTTTCCGGTGGTGGCGCGCCTTCGGCGCTTACCACCGGCTAATTTACGGCACGCCTCCGGCGTGCAAAGGCGGCTGGAAGCCGCCGGGCCAGACGGCAGGATGCCGTCGCTCCGATGCGCGTGGTTGACTGATCGGAGCGACGCCTTCCAGGCGTCTGGAGGGGCGGCGTCCCGCGCCGCCCACCCCGCAACCGTAACGGAGCGACCCGCGTTTCGGTAGCCCTCAGACGCCGACGGCGACTTTGTCTGACACCCCCGCATCGCGGCGCAGGGCCTCGACTTTGTCCGTCCGCTCCCACGTGAACTCCGGCTCGCTGCGCCCGAAGTGGCCGTAGGCCGCGGTCTTCTTGTAGATGGGACGTCGCAGATCGAGTGACTCGATGATCCCGCGGGGCGTCATGTTGAAGTTGTCCCGCACGATCTCCGAGAGTTTGTCGTCGTCGATCCGTCCCGTTCCGAACGTCTCCACGTACACGGACACCGGCTCGGCGACACCGATTGCGTAGGCAAGCTGCACTTCCACTTCATCAGCCAGTTCGGCGGCGACGATGTTCTTGGCGATAAAGCGGGCCATGTAGCAAGCCGAGCGATCGACCTTCGTCGGATCTTTTCCGGAGAACGCGCCGCCGCCGTGACGGCCCTTGCCGCCATACGTGTCCACGATGATTTTCCGGCCGGTCAGTCCCGTATCCCCCTGCGGTCCTCCAATGACGAAGCGGCCCGTGGGATTGATGTGGAACTTCGTCGAAGAGTCGATGAGATTCTCCGGGACGGTGGGTTTGATCACCGACTCCAGAATGGCTTCGTGCAGGTCGCGATTGCTCACCGCCGGCGAGTGCTGCGTGGAGATGACGATGGCGCTGGCCCGGATGGGGCGCTTGCCTTCGTACTCGATGGTCACCTGGGACTTGCCGTCGGGGCGCAGAAAGTCGAGGTCGTTGGACTTCCGCACATCCGTCAACTTCTTGACCAGTTTGTGGGCCAGAGTGATGGGCAGAGGCATCAGTTCCGGCGTTTCCCGGACCGCATAGCCGAACATCAGGCCCTGGTCACCCGCTCCGCCTGTATCCACGCCCTGGGCGATGTCCACGGACTGCGGATCGATTGAGGAGACCACGGCGCAGGTCTCGCTGTCGAAGCCGTATTTGGCGCGGGTGTATCCGATCTCCCGAATCGTGCTGCGCACGATGGATGGAAAGTCGACGTACGTGCCGGTGGTGATCTCGCCGGAGATCATGGCCATGCCCGTGGTCACAAGCGTTTCGCAGGCAACACGGCCGGTGGGATCCTCACTGAGAACGGCGTCGAGAATGGCGTCCGAGATCTGGTCCGCGATCTTGTCGGGGTGTCCCTCGGTCACGGACTCCGAGGTGAAGAGGTGCTTGCGGTTTGAAGCCATGGAGGGGCTGCTCCTTATTTGACGATGACGGTATGGCGGCCGATTCGTGATGCTAGCAAAGGCTCCGCTGGTGGTAAAGCATTCGTAACAGGCTGGGCCATTTCTTGCAGATCGCGCGGCTATGCTCAAATCCGAACATCTGGCCCGCTACCGTGACCTGGCTGTCCTTCTAACGCGCTATGGCATGAAAGACTTCCGGGTCAACGTCGATCCGAAAGATGCCCTGGTGAATCCCGAGGATGAGACCTCGCTGGAGCCGGGAGTGCGGGAGCGGGCCGAGGGCTTCGCCACGAAGCTGAAGGAGATGGGGCCGACCTTCATCAAGTTCGGCCAATTGCTCTCCACGCGACCGGACATCGTGCCTCCCGAATACATCGAGGCCCTGGAAAAGCTTCAGGATCAGGTCGAGCCCTTTCCCCTCTCGGACGTGGAAGCGATCATCGACTCTGAGCTGAACGTGCGGGTCTCGAAACTGTTCAGCGAGTTCGAGCCGAAGCCGGTAGCGGCGGCCTCACTGGGTCAGGTGCATCGGGCCACGCTGCAGGACGGGCGGGAAGTCGTGGTGAAGGTCCAGCGGCCGGGGATTCGTCCGATCATCCGCCAGGACCTTGAGGTCTTCCGGCAGATTGCGGAGAAACTCGATCAGCACACCGC
>JBDTRY010000347.1:0-3387 GCA_039931435.1 Acidobacteriota bacterium
CGCGCCGTCTTCCCGGGAGTCCAGGGTGGCCCGCTGGTGCACATCATCGCTGCCAAGGCGGTGGCTTTCCGGGAGGCGCTCACTCCCGAATTCAAGCTCTATCAGCAACAGATCGTGAAAAACGCCCGGGTTCTGGCTTCAACTGTTGCCGACGCCGGATTCCGAATCGTTTCCGGAGGAACGGACAATCATCTGTTCTCCACCGACGTCTTTTCGAAAGGAATCACCGGCAAGGACGGCGAAAAGATGCTGGAGGAGGCGAACATCACGGTGAACAAGAACACCATTCCCTTCGATCAGAACAAGCCGATGGTCGCCTCGGGATTGCGGATCGGCACGCCCGCAGTCACGACGCGTGGAATGATGGAGCCGGAAATGAAAAAGATCGGCGGACTGATCGCCCGCGTGCTCGATGCCAGGGGGGAAGCCTCAACCATCGAGTCAGTGCGGACGGAGGTGCGTGCGCTTTGCCGCGAATTTCCAGTTTACGAGTGAGGTCGCGCACCGGATGAAGCTGTGGCGGGTGAGGGAAGACCGGCTGCCGCTGCTGGTGATTGCTGCCATGTGGGCGTTCACTACCGTTCTCTGGCTCACCCCCGGCATCACCAAACCCGACGGCGCGGGCTACTACGTCTACCTTCCGTCTACGTACCTCGATCACGACCTGCTCTTTTTCGACGAGTGGGCGAACCTCGGTCTCATCCGCAACGGCGTCATCCTCCATAAGGAAGTGACGGCGAGCGGCCACCTCGGCGACCACTGGACGATCGGCAGTGCTTTGATCTGGTACCCGGCCTTCGTTGCTGGTGACATTCTCCGGGTGATGATCCCGCCTCTTGCCCGCTTTCCCCGGAACGGACTCTCACTGCCCTACAACGTTCCGGTGATCCTCACCAGCGCTTTGACTGGCCTGTTGACGCTACTGATCGGCTTCGCGCTGATCCGGCGGACCTACGGCAGATTTGCCGCGGTGTGTGCTGCGGCAGGTATCTGGCTCGGAACGCCTCTGCTCTGGTATTCGTTGAGAAACCCCATCATGTCGCACGCCACATCAGCGCTGGCCTGTGCGGTAGTTGTGATGTTGGCCGTGCGGAACCGCCGGGCTCTGAACGGCCGAGCCCTGTTCGCCTGCGGAATCGCCGCAGGTGTCGCTTTCGCGGTGCGGCCTCAGGACGGTACGTTTCTTCTCGTTCCGCTTTTCTTCATGGCGGGCGATGGACTGGGCCGGCTGGCGATACGGTTGACGGCGTTGGGATGTGGTTTCTTTCTGGGAGCTCTGCCCGAACTCATCGTCAGCGAATTCCTGTACGGAACCCCGATCGGGTTCATTACCGGTGGGGGAGCGGCGAAGCCCTTTGCCGCTTTCGAACGCATCTGGTGGTGGGAGCCAATTTTCTCCTGGTATCACGGACTCCTTCCGTGGAGTCCGTTCATCGCCGTCGCTCTGGCAGGGTTCTATTTTATCTGGCGGGACGATCGCCCCATGGCACTGGCGGGACTCTACTCCTTCCTTGCCCAGTGGGCAGTGAATGCGACCCTGGAGCGCTCCTTCTGGGGAGCGTATTCCTTCGGCCAGCGCCGGTTCCTGGACTGCACGATTTTTTTCATCCTGGGCGCCGCCGCACTACTCAGCCGGCTGCCGCGGATTCTGTCCGTGATCATCACGATTCTTACGTCTCTGTGGTCACTCTCAATATTCTTTGCCGCATCATCGCGTCTCGATCTGTCGGCCTACTACACGCCGCGGGAACTCTGGCAGGAACAGGCCAGGGCATTGGCTTCGGCGAGCCAGTACTTCAGGGTTTTCGATTCGGTGCCCAGAGCCATGACCGGACTGGTTTTTGTTCTCTGTGCGGCTACGATCGCTGTCTGGGTAACTCTCGCCACCGCATCCAGCAGCCGTCCGGTGAGAAGGTGGGCTACAGAGCTCACGGCCGGGGTTCTGACTGTTGTCAGTTGCTTTCTGGCGTTCTGTGGCTGGAACGGCCAGAACAGAGTCGACTCCTACCGGCGCCTGATTCAATTCAACCGCATGGTCAGCAGTGCCACCGGCGGCGCCGATCAGCGGGCCGCTCTTCTCTCCGACGAGCTGCGCTACCTGCAGAAGTCCGGCCGTACCGATGAAGCGGAAG
Organism: Acidobacteriota bacterium; assembly: GCA_039931435.1. Taxonomy (GTDB): domain Bacteria; phylum Acidobacteriota; class Thermoanaerobaculia; order Gp7-AA8; family Gp7-AA8; genus JBDTRY01. Next base: position 2,133 of record JBDTRY010000347.1, read on the forward strand.
CGACAGCGATCGAACTGCGAAACGTGCTGGTGCGGCGGGACGAAGGAATTCGACGTCTGACACAGGGGAAGGTTGCACCGTGAGCGAGCCACCGATCGGATTCATGCAGAGACGGACGCCGTGGCTTCTCGTCGGCGCCTACCTGATGCTGGCCATTCTCCTCGTTCCCGTCTACGCACATTTCCCGTCGCCGAACGAATTCACGCGGTGGGTGCTGGCAGCGGCGCTGGTCGAGCGGCAATCGGTGGAGGTCACACCCGAGGCAGCAATGCTGGGCCCGGCGTTCGAAGATCTGGCAGTACTGCATGGCAGAACGTATTCCAACAAGTCGCCGGGTCTGGCCTTGCTGGTTCTCCCTGCGTACCTCATGGCGCGACTGTTTTGCGGCCCGGCGGATCCGACCAACATTCGATGGTTTCTCTATGCGATGCGTCTTCTCGGCTCCACGCTTCCTCTGGTTCTTCTCGCCTTCTGTTTCCTGCGTTGTGGACGCGACCTGGGCATCAACCGGGGCCGGGTGACGACTGTCATCTTCGCGCTGCTCTTTGCTACCCCTCTGTTCACGTACGGGCTGCTCCTGTTTTCCCATGCGCTCGTCGCTGCCTGTCTGTTCGGAGCCTGGATGCTGGTATTCATGGATCCCCATCGTCATGCCGGCGCCGTGGATGTGATGGCGGGCGCCCTGATGGGTCTGGCCGTGCTCAGCGAGTACACCGCGGCCGCCTCCGTCCTCGTTCTCGTGGCCGGGGCCGTCGCCAGACGGCGGTGGGGCTGCCTCTCCCGGATCGTTGCCGGTGGACTTCCGTTTGCCATCATTCTGGGCACGTACCAGAGGGTGGCTTTCGGCGGATTCTTCAAACTCTCTTCCGGTTTCGAGAAGTTTCCGCAGTTTCGCGAAGTGGCTCGAACGGGATTCTTCGGAATCGGCCTTCCGTCGCCTGCGCGGCTGCTGCACCTGCTCGTCGATCCCTCCAAGGGCCTGCTGCTTTTTTCCCCGTTTCTCGTTCTTGTCCCCCTGGCCTGGCCGACGGTAAGGAGGCGTTTCGATCTTCCAGCTGTGGCAACCCTGACCGGAGTGCCCCTGATCACTTTTCTTTCGATCGCGGGCTACGCCAACTGGCATGGGGGCTGGACCGTTGGCCCTCGATACCTTCTCCAGGCGCTCCCGTTCCTGCTCTTCTTTCTGCTCTTTCTTGAGCGTAGCCGGTTCGAGGACATCCTTCTGGGGTTCGGAACGGTGGCGGTGGTCCTGACG
>JBDTRY010000348.1:0-3352 GCA_039931435.1 Acidobacteriota bacterium
TCAACGCGTAACTCGGCGTGCACGAGATGACATCTGGCCGCAAATCCGTGATGAGCGTGATCTGACGGTCGGTCATTCCACCGGAGACGGGCACAACCGTCAGCCCCAACTGTTCCCCTCCATAGTGAAGGCCTAATCCTCCGGTAAAGAGGCCGTAGCCGTACGCATTGTGCAGCATCATGCCCGGTTTGGCGCCGGCCATCGCCAACGAGCGGGCGCAGACCCGCGCGAAGAGATCGACGTCGTTGCGTGTGTAGGCCACCACCGTCGGCCTGCCGGTTGTGCCTGACGACGCGTGCACCCGGATGAGCTGTGCGCGCGGCACCGCCAGCATGCCGAACGGGTAGCAATCGCGGAGATCGGCCTTCCGCGTAATCGGAAGGCGACGGAGGTCTTCGATGGCCCGGATAGCGGCCGGTTGTATGCCGTTTTCGTCCAGGCGCGCGCGGTACAACGGGACGCTGGCATGAACCCGCCGGACGAGATCGTGCAAGCGATCTGACTGCAATGCCTGCAGGCGGGGCGCGGACATCGTCTCGAATTCGGGTTCGAAAATCATCGTGGTCCGGTCGCTGAGGATCGCGTCAGGTCTCTCGCCTTCGGCTGATTCTCGCTCCGCTTTCCCTCGCAGTCCAGACTCCGTCTCCACTCTCCCCACCCAGGATGGTCCCGCCGAGCAATGTGAATCTGCGGGAGGTGAGCCGAGGCAGGACGCGCCGCTCGCGTGAGCCAATGAGGACACCGCGCCCTTCTGCGGCGAGCGTCTGCAGCATGGCGCAGAAGAGATCTGAGGATGGAGGGCAGAGACCGGTGACGGTCTCGTCAAGCAGGAGCACGCGGGCGTCGACGATCAGGGCTTCGGCGATCGCCACTCGGCGAAGGGCCTGCGGCGGAAGCGCGCTGATGACGGATCGGCGCAACGCCGCGAGTCCGACCTTCGCAAGGATCTCCGTCAGCCGCGACGACGAGGCGGGGAGCTCGGGGCCGCGAACGGCGCTGTGATAGCGCAACCCGTTCTCCACGGTGAGTGAACCGGGGCTGAGTGGCGATTCTCCGACGATCGCCGCGCTCGGACAGGTCGAGAGGAGTCGAGCATCCGTTCCCAGCCAGAGCACCCGCCCGAAGGTTGGCCTGGAGACGCCGCCGGCGCACCGTATCAGTGTCGTCTTCCCGGCGCCGCGAGGACCGACCACCACCACGATCTCACCTAACGAGACATCGAGCGAGATGTCGCGCAGGACCGTAACCGGAGCGAGCGCGCCCAAGGCCGGCGAGCGGTACCGTTTTGTAATCGAGCGGAGCGAGAGCGCGGGGACCATGACGGACAATCTGCGGGGCGGCGCCACGGGAGCATCATCATTCCAGCGTCAGTTGTACCATTTCTTCGCACCCTGCAGAAAAAAAGGGGGATTGGGGTGTCGTCCCGTCGTTCGCGTGCGTGGTGAGATCGGTGTTTTTGGAAAATCGCTCAGACGGATTTGACGGATCAGACGGATCGTCCGGTATCGACTCGGGCGACGTGCTCGCGCGAGGCAGGGCGATATGACTTTCGGGTTAGTTCCCTACCCTAATCCAGGATGAATCCTTCTTCCCAGCTGGAAGGCTCCTCCGCAGATCCGACAGAGTACTCTGTCAGCTTGACCGCGCGGCTCCGTAAGAGTTGGGAAAGGCCCTCACAATGAGCATACTCCCAAACGGCATTTAGCGTTAGGCGTTCGCGATGGCCGCCGGTACGGTGACGGAGCGCAGCACATCGATCGGCTTTTGTGGCACGATGGCCGTGTGGTCTGGAAGCGGGACGCGGAGAATCATGACCCGATCGCGGCCCGCTCGGCGGAAGTTCTGCCCTTCGTACACGCGGTGGATCAAGACGCGCCGCACGATGACGAGTGTGACGGCGAGGAGCGGCACCGACACGATGATCCCGCCAAGACCCAGGAGTCGGCCGACGATCAGCACCGCCAGCATGCTGAGCACGGGCGGAATCTCGAGCCGCTTCGAGGTAATGAGTGGCACGACGAAGTTCCCTTCGATGATGTGCAACAGGACACCCAGCAGGATCACCAGAATGAAGTGCCCGCCGGGGCTGAAGCCAGCATACCCAGTCCCGCCCAGAACGAAGAGCGCCGGCAGAAGGGTACCGATCAACGTCCCGAAGAAAGGAATGATGACGACCGCGCCAGTGAAAACGCCAAAGGTCAGCCAGTACGGCACCTTGAGGATGTACAGACCGATCGCTGTGAGCGAGCCAAGGATCGTCATGGCGAGGAGCTGAGCCGTGATCCAGGCGCGGAGCGTATTCCCGATATCGCCTAGCACGTCGCGGACCAGATCGCGGTGCACCGGCGGAAAGAGGGCGATCAGCCACTCCCGATAGAGATTCGGATACAGCGAGATGTAGATCCCCATCACGAGCACGGAGACCATACTGACCAGGACATGGCCTAACGAGACAACCTTCGGGAGCACACCACCGATCGTGCCTTCCAGCTGCTGGACGATCTGGCTGACAATCTCGCTGGGTGCCGGAAGCGCGTCGCGCATCGCCGGGTAGCGCTCGGTGACACGCATCAGCCAGCTCTGCCACGCCTTGATATAATCCGGGAGCACGCCGATCAGCTGGCGGGTCTGCTCGACGACTGGCGGGACCAGGAGGGCGCCGAGTGTGAAGATGGCGCCGAGTGAACCAAAGAGCGCGATCATGTAAGCCAGGCGACGCGGCAACCTGGTGCGCTTGCACAGCGCGTCAGTGACTGCGTTCAGGAAGAGCGCGAGGAGCGACGCGACGAAGAGCAGCAGCAGAATATCCGCAACCGTACCCAACAGCCAAAGGAAGAGTACGGTCGCGACTATTGCGGCCAGGAACGGCCCGGCGCGGAAGTGCCGCTCAGTGTTCTCGCTCACCGCCGCGCTTCTCATCGTGGATATCCTCGACTTCGGCATCGTGGACGGACTCTTCGTTTCTGGGGCCGGTCCCGAGCTGCCGCGGCGTAGGCGAGGAGCCCTTCGGCAGAAGTCCCATCTTCTGCTTCAGTGCCGTCAGCTGCGCGTCCGCACTCGCCGTGCCCGCGACCTTTTCGAGCTGCTTGAAGTCGTGGTGCAGCCGGTCACCGGTAATTTCTTCATCGATCTCGCTTGACGCTTTGATCATGCGTTCGTTCTGCGTGATCTTCTCTTCCATTCGCGAGAAGGCTTCGAAGGCCGACTTCTCGGAGATGGAGGACATGGTCTCGCTGATGCGCTTCTGGGCCTGCGCGCGACGCTGGCGGGCGAGCAGGAGATTCTTCTTCCGTTTCGCTTCCTCGATCTTGTCGTTGAGGTCGCGGAGTGACGACTTGAGCTTCTCCGTCTC
>JBDTRY010000349.1:0-3329 GCA_039931435.1 Acidobacteriota bacterium
GTCACCCGAACCTCGGGGTTGCTGCCACCCAATCATTACCTCTCCGTCGCCGTCTCCTACCTCTTCCAGCACCGGCCGAAATGGAGCAAGTCCGCGGCCGTCGGCAAGACAGTCGTAAGCAGCCAGATGATCGATCGCGTCACCGCGAAGCTCGGCCGGAAGCTCTACGAGGTGCCCGTCGGCTTCAAATGGTTCGTGGATGGCCTGCTCGACGGCTCGCTTGGCTTTGGCGGCGAAGAGAGCGCCGGCGCGTCTTTCGTCCGTCTGGACGGCAGCGTCTGGACGACGGACAAGGACGGCATCGTCCCGGCCTTGTTGTCGGCGGAGATCACGGCGCGGATGGGCCGCGACCCTGGAGAGATCTACCGCGATCTTGTGAACGAGTTCGGTGAGCCCTTTTACGATCGCGTTGAAGCGAAAGCCACTCCGGCGCAGAAGGAAAACCTGAAGAAACTCTCGCCGATGCAGGTCCGTTCCGCAGAGCTGGCAGGCGAAAAGATCCAGACCATCCTCACAAACGCACCGGGCAATGACGGACCCATTGGCGGGTTGAAGGTCATTGCGGAAAGCGGATGGTTCGCGGCACGTCCGTCCGGGACGGAAGCCATCTACAAAATTTATGCGGAGAGCTTCCGAGGAGCGGAGCATCTGAATCGCATCCTCAAAGAGGCCCACACAATCGTCGACGACGCGCTGGCGGCGTCTCCACCGCAGCCGGGAGGTTCAACCCGGCCAGATTTGAAAAACGGTACCTGATTCTTGCGCCAACCAGCGGAACCTCCGATCAAGCGCCAAACAGCTGGGTCGTTGAACGAACTGGACAAGGTGGCGGTTGGCGAGCAGAAGTCCATAAGAAGTAAGTCCGAGAATCAGAGGAACAACAAATGAGTCGTTCCACGAAAACAGCCGACCCGCGCATCCTGACAATCAACGGCGGCTCCTCGAGCATCAAGTTCGCGTTGTTTGGTGCAGACGAGCCGCTGGTGCGGGTGCTGGAAGGAGCGATTGAAGGGATTGGCCTCCCAAAGGGTCGATTCACCGTCAAGGGGGAGAACGAGGCCGAACACTTCTCGCGTCCCTTGGCCGTCCCGGACCACAGGACTGCCGTGGGCCTGCTGATGGACTGGCTTCAGGAACGCATCGAGCACGGAGCGTTGGCCGCAGTCGGGCATCGCGTTGTGCATGGCGGAGCGAAGTACTGGGAGGCGCAGCGAATTACGCCGGAGATGATCGAGGAGTTGCGCCGGCTCAGCCCGTTCGATCCCGATCATCTCCCGGAAGAAATCCTATTGACCGAGGCATTTCACCGCCGGTTTCCGGACCTGCCACAGATCGCCTGCTTTGATACCGCATTTCACCACGACATGCCACGCGTGGCGCGGCTGTTGCCGATCCCACGCCGTTACGAGGCGAAGGGCGTTCGACGTTTCGGCTTTCACGGTCTGTCTTACGAGTATCTGATGCTGGAGCTCGAACGTCTCGCGAAAGCGAAGCCGGCGAACGGGCGCACCATCCTCGCCCATCTCGGCAACGGCGCAAGCATGGCCGCCGTGCGCAACGGACGAAGCATCGACACGACGATGGGGTTCACACCCGCTGCGGGTCTGGTGATGAGCACCCGTTCTGGCGATGTCGATCCCGGGCTGGTTTCGTTTCTGGCGCGGAGCGAACAGATGACCGCGGCGCAATTCGACCGCATGGTGAACCACGAGTCGGGCCTCCTCGGAATCTCTGAGACGAGCTCCGACATGCGGGACCTGCTGGCGCGGGAAGATGACGATGTCCGGGCCGCTGAAGCCGTGGCGCTGTTCTGCTACGAGGCGAAGAAATGGATCGGGGCTTATGCCGCCGCACTCGGAGGACTCGACACGCTGGTCTTCGCGGGAGGCATCGGCGAGAACGCTCCGGCCGTTCGCGCACGCATCTGCGAAGGGCTCGGCTTCCTCGGCATCGAGTTGGATCCGTCGCGCAACGCGGCCAGCGCGAATGTGATTTCAACGGAAGGCGGTCCCACCACGGTTCGTGTCATCCGAACGGACGAAGAATTGATGATTGCGAGGTCGGTCTGTCGCGTCCTCGATTTGCCGGCGAAGAAAACCGCGCGCAACTCGCGCGCGGAGAGAGGGAATTGAAAATGAAGGTTCTGATCGGAGTCCTCAGAGGAATCGCGCTGTTACTGGCAATGATGACCTTGCAGTCCTGCTCACGCACGCAGGCAGGTCCAAACGGAGGCGACGTGGTGCCGTTGAACAACGGCGCGAAAGCCGAAGTCGTGGCCAACGCCGATACAGGCGAGGTCATCGTTCACACCTGGGACCAGAAGCTGGAGACGCGTCAGGGCATCGCGAGCAAGCCCATGATGATCGGAAGTGGCAGCCAGACCACCGAGCTTCAACCCTACCCGACATCCACCGACCGGCCGGGTCTCTGCAGCCGGTTCTACGGTCAGGCCTCCTGGATGCGAGGAGGCAAGGTGAGCCAGGGTTGGCTCGGCAGCGGAGCGGATCACCGAAGCGAGTTCGCCTGGAACAATTGCTGGACGGGCGGCGCAGCGCACGGTTCCATGTGGACTGAAATGGGCGACCAGCGGAGCGGAATGATGGGGCGCGGGATGCTGCACGGGGCTCCGGGCGGTGGCATGAGCCACCAATGAACTCGATCGACACTCATGGGCATCATCGGGCGATCGAGGCCCCTACTACTGAATCGTAAACGGAGCAAGGTATCCGCCATGAAAGAACACGAACACACGGCCAAAGACGAAAAGGCAGGAGCTGCGCACGACGAGGTGGCCAGGAAGGCCTACGCTCTTTACGAAAAAGAGGGGCGTCCGCGAGGGCACGACAAGCAGAACTGGTTGGAGGCCGAAGCCCAAATGTCGCACACAGGGCCTGGCCCTGCTGACCACTCCGGTCACCATGCTCACATGGCGGCGGATTTCCGGAAACGGTTCTGGATCTCACTCGCCTTGACCCTGCCGATTCTTGTCCTCTCGCCGATGCTCCAAAAGTTGGTGGGGCTGCGGGGAACGATCGGCTTTCCGGGCGACGCGTACGTGCTTTTCGGTTTTTCTTCCGCCGTCTTTTGGTATGGCGGCTGGCCGTTTCTCAAAGGGTTGTTCGACGAGCTCAAGTCCCGCATGCCGGGGATGATGACGCTCGTCGCTGTGGCCATTACCACCGCTTACCTTTACAGCAGCGCCGTCGTGTTCGGGCTGACCGGCAAGGTGTTCTTCTGGGAGCTGGCCACACTCGTCGACATCATGCTGCTCGGGCACTGGATCGAGATGAAGTCGGTGATGGGCGCATCCAAGGCTCTGGAGGAGTTGG
>JBDTRY010000350.1:0-3306 GCA_039931435.1 Acidobacteriota bacterium
ACCACGGCGTGTCATCCTGAAGCGTCGAGCGAAGGATCTCTTCTACCTTCCCGGTGGCTACGCCATGAAGGGCACCATTCTCCTTGACGAGATCCTTCGGTCGCTGCGCTCTTTCAAGGATGACAAGTGCTCCACGCCCCGTAAAACGCCGGGCGTTTCGTAACCCTACATGCGCGCCTGGACGGACGTCACCGCTCGTCGGATATCCGGCTGGCGGGCGTCGATTGTCAGGGAGCGGTTCCAGTAATCGATGGCCCGGGCCGGGTCTTTTTTCTGGTAGTAATACAGTCCGAGATCGTTGAGCACAAGGGTGGATGTGGGCCGCAGCGCCAGTGCCCGCTCCAGTTCAGTCAAGCCCTCGGCGTATCGCTCACCTGCCATGAGGGCAGACCCGAAGTTGGCGGCAATGAGATAGGACTGGGGGAAAAGCTCCTTCCCACTCCGCAGAAGACTGATGGCACGGGTGGTCATGTCCCTGGTGCGATAGAGAGCAGCGAAGTCCACGATGTAGTTCTCAGGTTTCGGCAGCCCCTTGATCAGTGCCTGCTGGAACATCTCGTCAGCCTTCGAATACTGCTGCTTGTCGAAGAGGATGACGCTGAGATTCAGATACGGGATGGGACGGTCGGGATTGAGCCCGATGGCCCGTTCGAAGGCATCCTTCGCGTCTGTCGATTTAGATTGCTCCATCAGCTGCACGCCAAGATTGTTGTAGTAGGCATAGAGTCCCCACTGCTCCCTCGTCAGGGACCTCGACTGCGTGGTCTGCAGAGGCATAGCCACGCGATTCGGATCGGCGATGTGTCCCAGTTCTTCGAGCCGCGCTCGGACCGGCGCGGTGTTCCTCTCCACGGCCGAGGTGAAATTGCGCGCGGTAATGAGATCGCGATAACTCCCGACATGAACGCTCTCGATGGGAGTGACGTCGTCGAAGGCCCAAGCCAGAAACGTACCGGGCATGTCATTCGACTTCGGCAGCCCGAGTAATCCCAGCACCGTCGGAGCGATATCGTAGAGCGCCAGAGTGTGGCTTCCCCGGTTCGGTCGGATGTGGTTGCCCCAGGCGATGAACACGCCTGGACCCTGATGGGCAAACAAGCCGCTACCGCCCTGAGGAAGGGTGTCAGGCCGGGACTTTCCCCACTCCATTCCGTGCGCCGAGAGCAGGATCACCGTGGTATCGGGAGCCTGATCGGAGATCACGCGCATCCATTCGCCGATCTCCCGATCGAGTTCCGAGTAGTAGTTGGTAACTGTCGGCCAGAACTTCCGGTAATTCTCCGAGGAGATGCCCTCGCGCATCGGGGGATGAAAGGGACCGAAGATGTGATTGATCGCATCCGTCCCGGACCAGTTCAGCATCATCAACATCGGTTTGCGGTTCCGGTAGATCTCGATTCCGGCGCGGTGATCGGTCCAGGTCTTGGCGAGTACTGAGCGGAAGATGATGATCGGATCTGATTCCTTTGCCGCGGCCAGTGCGTTCTGATATTCGGCAGCGGTGATGTTCAGAAACCTGCTGATCTGCGAGTAGGTGATCGTGTCCGCGGGGATCGCCGAGGACTGCACCAGTGGCGCCAGCTCCGGGGGATAGATGGCCTGATCGGCACTGAGGACGGGCAGATCGAAGACTGCGGCCGAGTTCTCCAGCGGTGGCCAGGCCGTCCACCAGGACACAACGGCAGCGGACCGGCCAAAGGCATCGCAGATATCCCACAGGGGAGGAACGCGCCGGCTGGATGAATTCACAAGTTCGCCGCCTCGGGAGTCGAAATAATCGAGAACCCCGTGACGGTCCGGCGTGGACCCGGTTGCCACAGTGGTCCAGAGGAGCGGGGCGATCGTGGGCTGAAGCGTCTGAACGCTTCCCGTTACGCCGCCTTGAATGAGGGCCTTGATATTGGGGAGCCGGTCATCTTTGATCAGCTCGGACAGCAGCTCCCAGTCGGCGCCGTCGATCGCGAACAGCGCCACCCTTCCCACCGGTCCGCGGGCGTTTCTCCGGAGCTCAGCCCGTTTGTAATCACGGAGTGCGTCCCGGTCGATCTCGATCTTCTGGATTTCGAATCCACTGACCTGCAATCCGCTCTGGGCCAGATGCCGCGCTACGGCAGCGCGAAGCAATTCGCGCTCACGGCTGAAGTCCGCGGTCGGCGCAGTGAGCTGCTCGATCGGAAATTCGCGCGCCACTACCGAAACCGCTTCGCTCACGCGGGCCCGGATCCAGGCGCTCCAGCCTTCCTGCACCAGACGCTTGGAATCAGGCAGGCGCTCCCTGCCGATACCAAAACGGAGACGATAGAAGATGCCGAATGGAACGCCCTCTTTCGAACGCAACCAGGTGAATCCGTCGCGGACCGCGGAACCGTTGCTTGTCTCGAAGGAAAGCCGATAGAACTGATGCGGTGGGAGGAAGAGCAGGCCCTGTGCGGCTGTCCTCACGGCACCGGAACGCTTGTCCACACCGAAGATCAGCCGCCGCGGCGAAGACACGTAGAGGCTGATCATCACGTACATGATCCCTGTCAGGGCGATCAGGATCGCGATGAATTGAAGGAATTTACGACGGGCCATCGGTTCCGCCTATGCAGCATTTTCGCCAGCGCCCTGCCGGCGGCAGGCTGGATCAAATCCGTAGCTCATAAAGAGCAACAAACCGCAGGGCGGCATGGCCTGCACCCGGTATTCCTCGGGAAAGTGGGCATGCCCGATCGTAGGGCCGCACGGCGTGCGGCCGGTACCCTTTGCTCTTCCCTCCCGCTCGAATCTGACATCGTCTCGCGTACGCAGCGGAAACAGTTTCCCGGGGCCGGGAGGCTATCCGCCGCCGACGAATTCGACCACTTCCAGCCGGTCACCCGGCTCGAGTATCCGCGTGTCGAACTCTGTGCGGCGGACAATCTGCCGATTCAGTTCAACTGCCACAAGCTGGGCGTTCAGACCGAGGCGCTGGATGACCGAACTCACGCTCTCTCCGGGGTTGATGACGTGAACTTCGCCGTTGACCGTCAGTTCCATGCAACGGTCCACAACAACGGGACAACGGCGGTTCATCCCGCCGGCCAGAAGAACTACTTCCGGCGCCGAACGAGCTGTTTGACCTCGTCGTTTCCAAGGTCGCTGTGCGCAGAGACTATGACGGCGGCGGTGCCTTCGCGAAGATCGGGAACAGCGCAGCGGATCGTGGCAGTGCCATCGATTCCAGTAGCACCCTTGAAGAGGACGCGCGGCGGCTCCGTCGTGGAAATCAGCTTCAACTCCACCACGGCGCCGTTGATGGCCTGCTGCGAAAGGCTCTTGCGAGCC
>JBDTRY010000351.1:0-3286 GCA_039931435.1 Acidobacteriota bacterium
CCGCCCATCGACTTCACCCTGCCCCAGTAATCCGCCCCTGACAGCCACTGCCCGCCGTCGATCACGAACACCTCCCCGGTGACATAGGAGGCGAAATCCGAGAGCAGGTAGGAAGCGGCCTGCGCGACTTCTTCGGGGGTGGCAAATCTTCGCAGCGGAATCGTCCGGCGGATTCCGTCCTGCACCCGCTCGTCAGGAAAGAGCTTCGAAGAGGCACCTTCCGTATGCACGGGTCCGGGGGCGATGGCATTCACGCGGATCCGGTGGCGCGCCCACTCCACCGCCAGAGTCTGCGTCATGGCGATCACTCCCGCTTTGGCGCTGGCGGAATGGACAACGCCGGCCGCGCCGGTCCAGGCATAGTTGGCAACGACGTTGAGAATGGAGCCGCCATTCTTCGCGGCGATCATCCGCTTACCGACCGACGAACTGCAGTAGAAGGTTCCGTTCAGGACGATTCCAATCACCGCGTTCCAGCCGTTTGCAGAGAGCTGCTCGGCAGGGACGATGAAGTTTCCGGCGGCGTTGTTGATCAGGAAATCGATGTGTCCATGCTCGGTTTCGATTCTGGAAGCCATCGCCTCGACCGCTTCCGCATCGCGAACGTCGACTTCGATCAGGCCCGCAGCGTCGCCCCGACCGGTCATGGAACGAATTTTCTCGACGGCGGGCTCGAGGTGTTCGCGGCTTCGGGAAGCGAGGATCACCGTTCCACCGAGCCGGGCGATCTCAGAGGCCATGGAAAACCCGATGCCCGTACCTCCCCCCGTTACCAGTCCCACTTTTCCGGCGAACGATTCCGAAGGCAGCATGGCATCTCCCTCTTCCATTACGGAACTTCAGCGATCGCCGTGAAGACTAGCACGGGGGAATCCCGCCGGGCTGGCCGGACCATTGCAATAGAGTTTGGCCGATAGAGATCTGAAACTCGCGGCAGTTCCTCACCGGGCTGAATTCCCAGCCCACTGCTCCCCTGGTCCAGCCGCTTGCCCGCGGTGACGGCCACGCTTGTATCCCCTTCTTTTTCAAAGACAACCGCGTTGCGAAGAAATTCGCGGTGTCTCTCAAACAGGTAAATCCGATCCCGCTCATGCCGCGTAGACGAACTTGAATAACAAATGACGATTGAGCTTGTCCGCCGAAGCTCGAGTCAAACAACAACCGGAGGATGATGATGTTGAAAAGAAATGTAGCGCGCTTTTTGCCAGTACTGTTCGCGTTGACTCTGCCGATGGCGGTCTTCGCCTCATCCCACAAGGAAGCTCCGGCCATCGCCGGAATGCCCCGCGTGGACAACACGGACGTCTATGCTTTTCGAAGCCCGGACGATCCCAACTCGATCACGATCATCGCCAACTTCAGCCCGCTGGAAGAACCGGCCGGTGGCCCGAACTTCGGCGCCTTCGATACCAACGCTCTCTATGAGATCCACATCGACAACAATGGCGATGCCAAAGAGGACGTCACCTATCAGTTCCGCTTCCGCACGGGAGTGAAGAACGGCAACACGTTCCTGTACAACACGGGTCCTGTCCTGACCCTGGACAGCGCCAACCTGAACGTCACCCAGAACTACAGCGTGACACGGGTTCTTGGCGACCGCCGCACCGGAGCAGGAACGGCTCTGGGTGACTTCCAGACGGCACCGGCCAACATCGGTCCGAAGTCCACCCCGGACTATGCCTCTCTGGCGAGCTCCGCAATCGGCACACTCTCGACAAACGGTGGAAAAGTTTTTGCCGGCCCGCGCGCCGATCCGTTCTTCGTCGATCTCGGCTCCGTGTTCGACCTTCTTACTCTTCGCCCCATTCAGCAGCTTCACAAGGTTCCGCCGATGGCCGCTTCCGCTCCCGGAATCAATACGCTGAAGGGCTTCAACGTGGAAACCATCGCCATTCAGGTTCCGATTTCGGCCCTGACGAACGGAACCGCGCCGACGGATCCCACTGCAGCAAACGCCGTCATCGGCATCTGGTCGACGGCAAGCGTCTCCCGCGTCACCATTCGCAACACCAACCTCGGACTCCTCCAACAGAACGTTGGCGGCACGACGCAGGTTTCGCGTCTGGGTATGCCCCTGGTGAACGAAGTCGTCATTCCTCTGGCCTTCAAGGACTTCTTCAATGGAACGATGCCCAGCGGCGACAAGCCCCTGTTTGATTCGAACGAGACCTTCCGCAATCGCATTCTGGATCCGGAAGCAGCAAAGCTGATCACCGCTCTTTATGGCGTCAGCGTTCCTCCCGCTCCGCGTAACGACATCGTCCAGGTCTTCCTCACGGGCGTCCCGGGACTGAACATGCCCGCGAATGTCGTTCCTTCGGAAATGCTCAGGCTGAACACCGCCATTCCGGTCACTGCCAGCCCGAACCGTCTGGGTGTCATTGCCGGAGACAACCAGGGATTCCCCAACGGCCGCCGGCTTGCTGACGACGTCGTGGACATCGAGCTGCGCGTTCTGGCCGGAGTACTCGTTTCAGGATTCAACGTCTCACCGAACAACGCACTCACCGATGGAGTGGACGCCGCAGACAAGGCCTTCCTTTCCACGTTCCCTTACGCCGCCCTTCCGTATCAGGGCTTCGATCACGCGCACCACGACGCAGCAGCAACCCCGTAACGACCTACTTACCAGCATCCGGCGGCCGGAAGGCCGCCGGGAGCGACTTCACAAAGATCGGCGGATCAGTGACGTCACTCGAACAAAAAACTTGGAGGAGCTCCTATGCGCAAATTAGCAATGGCGGCGGTCCTCGCAATTCTACTCGTGCCATGCTCAGCGTTCGCAAACCACTACGCTGACTTCTACGTCATTCCGGTGGCCGTCAACGCCCCCGGGGTGAACAATACGAGCTGGATGAGCGACATCGCCATCTATAACTTTCGAAACGTTCCACTCACACTGCAATTGACCTTCGTTCAGTCGGGCTCAGGCACGGCGAACAACGTCGAGGGCCTGGATCCAATCGACCTCCCGGCCTTCGTTCCTGCCAGGGGAAACGCTCTTCTCAAGGACGTTCTGTCCGGCGTTACCATTCCGCCGCGTCTCGGGGCCATTCTCATCGGTGGCGACGGTCCGTTCGCAGTTACCAGCCGCACTTACAACCAATCGGGCAACGGAACCTACGGCCAGACAGTACTGCCGGCAAGAGACTTTCTCGAAAATGCTACGGGCACCGTGGCCAACGCCACTGCCTTTGCTTACATCCCGGGCCTGAAGGTCAACAGCAGGTACCGTACGAACCTTGGGTTCGCTGCGGCCACACTGAACGGCACGAACGGCATG
>JBDTRY010000352.1:0-3272 GCA_039931435.1 Acidobacteriota bacterium
GTCATCTATCAGCTGCATGTGCGGTCATTCTTCGACAGCGATGGAAACGGAGTCGGAGATTTCAGGGGGCTCACGGAGAAGCTGGACTATCTCCAGAATCTGGGAGTAACGGCAATCTGGCTTCTGCCCTTTTACCCATCCCCTTTGCGCGATGACGGATACGACATCGCCGACTACAGCGAGGTCAATCCCACCTTCGGAACCCTGAAGGACTTCCGGCTTTTTCTGGAGGAGGCACATCGCCGCGGCCTGCGCATCATCACCGAGTTGGTCATCAATCACACCTCGGACCAGCACCCGTGGTTTCAGCGTTCACGAAACGCCAAACCGGGCAGCAACGCCCGAAACTTTTACGTCTGGAGCGACTCGCCGGACAAGTACAAAGAAGCACGGATCATCTTCAAGGACTTCGAGACTTCCAACTGGAGCTGGGATCCAGTGGCCCGCTCGTACTACTGGCACCGCTTCTACCATCACCAGCCGGATCTGAACTTCGACAACCCTCAGGTTCGAAAAGCTCTGTTCGAGGTTCTTGATTTCTGGATGGAGATGGGTGTTGACGGTCTGCGTCTCGACGCCGTGCCTTACCTGTATGAACGCGAAGGAACGACCTCCGAAAATCTACCCGAAACTCACGCCTATCTGAAGGAATTGCGCAGCCACGTCGACCGCAAGTTCCGCAACCGCATGCTTCTGGCCGAGGCCAATCAGTGGCCGGAGGACTCCCGCCCGTACTTCGGAGACGGCGACGAGTGCCATGTGGCCTTTCATTTTCCGCTCATGCCCAGACTGTTCATGTCCCTGGCGCAGGAGGACCGCTTCCCCATCGTGGACATCATGCAGCAGACTCCAGCCATCCCGGACAACTGCCAGTGGGCGGTCTTCCTCCGCAACCACGATGAGCTCACTCTGGAGATGGTTACCGACGAGGATCGCGACTACATGTGGAGGACTTACGCCGCGGACCCTCAAGCCCGGATCAACCTCGGCATCCGCCGACGTCTCGCTCCGCTCGTCAACAATCATCGCCGGCGCATCGAACTGCTGAACGGACTGCTCTTCTCGTTTCCGGGAACACCGATCATCTACTACGGCGACGAGATCGGGATGGGAGACAACATCTACCTCGGTGACCGCCATGGAGTACGCACTCCCATGCAATGGAGTGCGGACCGGAACGCGGGCTTTTCCAGATCCAATCCGCAGCGCCTTTTTCTGCCGATCATCATCGATCCTGAATATCACTACGAGGCCATCAACGTCGAAGCGCAGCAGGGGAACAGCTACTCCCTGCTCTGGTGGACGAAGAGGCTCATCGATCTGCGCAAACGCTTCAAGGCCTTCGGGCGTGGCTCGCTCGAGTTCCTCCATCCGGATAATCGCAAGGTCCTGGTATTCATTCGCAAGTACGAGGACGAACAGATCCTGGTCATCGCCAATCTTTCCAGGTTCGTGCAGTCGGCGGAGCTGGACCTCACTGCCTATCAGGGAATGATTCCGGAGGAGCTCTTCGGGCATGCGGAGTTCCCTGCGATCACCGAGCTTCCTTACGTGGTCACACTCGGGCCGCACGATTTCTACTGGTTCCTGCTCAAGCCCGGCAGACCTGTCGAAGTCACAGCTGCAGAGAAATCGCTTCCGACGGTGGCCGCCGACTCGCTGGAAGCGGCCCTTCACGGCCGTCCGCGAACGCAACTGGCCGGGGCTCTGGCCAGCTACATCCGCACCCAGCGCTGGTTCGCAGGCAAAGCCCGGGACATCAAGTCCTGCCGCATCCTCGACTGTGTCGACGTGGAGCAGTCGTCAATCATCCTTCTTCAGGTTGACTACACGGAGGGCACGGCGGAGACATACGTGATTCCGGTGGCGGTCGCGGAGGGGAGCAAGGCCATGGATGTGCCGCAGCATGACACATCAAACGCCATTGCCCGGATGCGGTCCAGGTCCGAGGAGCCGCTGCTGCTTTACGAGGCTGTCTGGAACCGCGAGTTCGGGCGTTCCATCCTGGGCATGATCGGCCGGCGCAAACAATCCCACGGCGCTGAAGGAAGTCTCGCCGGTCTCACCGCCAAGGGAGCAAAACTTCATTTCCACGCCGACGATCGTACTCTGGAGCCACGTCCGCTCAGGGCGGAGCAGAGCAACACGTCGATTCTGTTCGGAGACAAGTTCTTCCTGAAATTGTTCCGCCGCGTCGATGCCGGAGTCAGTCTCGACTACGAGATCAACAAGTTCCTGTCCGAGCGCACCCACTATCCAAACGTTCCGGCGCTGGTCGGGGCCCTCGAGTACCGCCGCTCGCGAGGGGAGCCATCGACGCTGGCCATTCTGCAGCGCTACGTCAAGAACAACGGAGACGCATGGAAATATACGCTGGGCACTCTCGGACTCTATTTCGAAAATGTCGTCAGCCGCACGGAAACTGACCGGAAGGTTCTGACGGTTCCTCGCGCTTCACTGGTCGAACTGTCGTCGATGGAAATGCCGCCTTCGGCCGTCGAGCTGCTGGGCACATACGGCGTGATGGCGGCATTGATGGGCCAGCGCATCGGTGAGCTGCACGTGGCCCTGTCATCCGATTCCAAAGATCCGGCCTTCCGGCCGGAACCGTTCACGCCGCACTATCAGCGGTCCATCTACCAGCACATGCGCACGCAGGCCACTCAGGCTCTGCAACCGCTGAAACGCAAACTGCGCACGCTTCCCGAGACTGTGCGTCCTGCCGCCGAGGCTCTGATCGCCCGGGAAACGGAGATCCAGGAACGATTTCGCTCCCTCCTGGCGAGAAAGATCGCTGGTCTGCGCATTCGTGCCCACGGCGACCTTCACCTCGGCCAGCTTCTCTTCACGGGGAAGGACTTCATGGTCATCGATTTCGAGGGCGAGCCGGCCCGACCCCTCAGCGAACGGAGGATCAAGCGCTCGCCCATTCGCGATGTGGCGGGGATGCTTCGCTCGTTCAGCTATGCTGCCGAAACGGTTCGCCTGGGCGCTGGTGGAGTACGCCTGCGCACAGACGACGCGGATCTGCTCCGTGAAGGCTCGCTTTTCTGGGAACGATGGATCAGCGCTACCTTCCTCCGCTCCTATCTCGAGGCCGCTGCCCCCGGGGGCTTCCTTCCATCCACGGATGAGCTGGAAGTCGTGCTCAACGCTTACGTTTTCGAGAAGGCCCTTTACGAGCTGGTATACGAGCTGAACAATCGGCCCGAGTGGATCCGGATTCCTATCGAGGGCATGCTCCGCATCCTCACAGAGCAGGATTGACGCTT
>JBDTRY010000353.1:0-3268 GCA_039931435.1 Acidobacteriota bacterium
GCGGGTGGTAAGCGCCCCAGGGATCGTGCCCCCCGTCCACTGGGGTCCCTCGCTCCGCTCGGGATGACAAATGTGCTGGGCTCGCGCATGAAAATTCATGCAGAGTTTCTTCACCCTGCTTCAGCGCCCCCGCTGCTAGTCCGCTCGGGATGACTGCGATTGAATTGCCGTGTCGTTCCCGCGACAGAGGAGCCTGCGGCGTTTTTCGCGCAGAACGGCAGAACGTTCCTGCACGAGCACACGAATCCATTGTTTCGCTCCGGGATGACACGCAATGGCGGCGAGAAGGGTTCTCTTGTGAAACCTATGCTACGGCTTCGGCCAGCGCCTGGGCGGAGATCGAGGGTTTGCGGAGATTGCCCAGAAGTGTCAGCGAAAGCGAGTTCGGATCGACGATCGTCTGAGCGACGTTGAATACATCTTCGAGTGTGACCGCGTCGATGTGGGCAATCAGCTCGTCGGGCGAATACTGGCGCCCGAAGTAGTACTCCTGCCGGGCCATTCCTGACATCCTGCTCACCGTCGATTCCAGGGAGAGCAGGATCGATCCCTTCAGGTTCCGTTTGGCTGCCGCCAGTTCCACCGGGGTCACGCCCTCACGCTTCAGCTTGCGGAACTCCTCGAGGGTGATATCCAGAACGCGTTTCGTGTTCTTCGGGATGCAGGCCGCGTAAATTGCTTCGTAGCCGCCATGGAGGTAGCCGTTGTGGTACGAAGTCACCGTGTAGACCAGCCCTTCCTGTTCCCGAACGCGCTGGAACAGCCGTGAGGACATGCCTCCGCCGAAGACTGTATTCAGCAGGGCGGCCGCATAGCGTTCGTGCCGCTGCTGGGGGAATCCCCGGCTGCCCAGGCAGAGGTGGACCTGTTCCAGTTCCCGTTTCTCCCGGAGGAGAACGTGCTGGTTCGGCATCGGCGGCTGCCACTCTTTTCTGGGGGCCGGGCTCGAAGAGGATGAAAACGCTTTTTCGAGATAGGCGATCACCTCTTCGGGCTGGATGTTTCCCGAGGCGCAGAAGATCATGTTCGAGGGCTGAAACGTCTCCGCATAGTGAGCGACGATGGAGTCCCTTTGCAGACCGTTGACCGTGGCTTCGGTCCCCAGGATCGGGCGACCGAGGGGGTGATCGCGCCAGAATGAGGTGATGAACATCTCGTGCACGAGGTCGTCGGGGGTGTCCTGGACCATCCGGATTTCTTCCAGGACGACACCTCGTTCCATTTCCAGGTCCTCGGCGGTGAGGCTGGGATTGACGACGATGTCCGTGAGAAGGTCGAGAGCGGTTTGAATCTGCTCATCCAATACGTGTGCGTAGAAGGAGGTGTACTCCTTGCCCGTAAATGCATCGACCTCTCCGCCAAGAATATCGATCAGACGGGCGATGTCAGCCGTCGAGCGCGTATTCGTTCCCTTGAAAACGAGATGTTCCAGAAAATGAGAGGCGCCGGCGTGCAACTCGGTTTCCACGGCCGAGCCGCTACGGAGGTAATAGCCCAGAGCGACCGAGCGGACGTAGGGCAGTGTTTCGATCAACACCGTCATCCCTGACGGGAGCACTTGACGGACGATGGAAGGTTGGTTTTTTGTCATCAGGGGAAACGCTCCTGTTCGCGGACGCTGATGACAACCGGGGACTGGAAGGGCAATATTCTGTTGAATTGCTGAGCCCGCCATATGGAGAAAACCACAGTGACTGCGTGTCTTCGCGAACAAACCCAGGAAAATCTATGGTTTACGTGGAGTGGGCTGAGGTTGGACACCCGGAGCTGCGACGGCGGGATTCTGATCCTGCTTCAGATTCTCGACGGTGTACACCCAGTTCTCGTATTGATCCTGGCCGTTGAGGGCTATGTAGGACTTACCGCTGACCGGTGGTCTGACGCCGATGAAGGGACCTACGTAGTTCGCATTTCCCGCCGGGTTCTGGATGGCGGGCGAACTCGACGGTGGGGGCGAGGGTCCGGGCGCTCCGCCGGTGGTCTGATTCCCCGCAGGGACCACCGGCTGTCCCGGGGGAACGAGGATCCAGTCCATCTCGCCCGTGAGGGGGTCCTTGTACAGCGAGCGCAGCACGCGGGGCCGGGTCTGTTCCTTGAGCTGGTCGAGAGAGACAGGGGCTCCGCCGTTGTGCTTTTTCGAAAACTCGGCGATGGCCCGGGCGTACTGCTTCATGACGAAGATGGTCTGATACTCCCGCTCGCGTTTGAGGACGTCGGACCACATTCGCGGGACCGTGTAGGCCACGACCATGGCCAGAATGCTGAGGATGACGATGAGGGCCGCCAGTGTGAAACCGGCCTCGCCGCGCTTCCGCCGGCGATAGTCCCTCGGGCTCGTTGACTGGCGAATGGAGCGCGTCCCGGTGATGAGGAACGCCTCCGCCGGCCGGTTAGAGTTCGGTGTATGGCACTCCATCGAGAGTGCTCCCCTCCGCTCCGCTTTTCACATCCTCGATGCCCGGACCGGTGGGCGTGAGCGCCCCTCCGGCTCCGAAGTCAGGGCTCGACCCGAATCCGCCGGAATCATCGGTTGAGGTCTCGCTCTGAACAGTGTCCCAGGTATCCGACGATTTGGTGATCGGATCCACGGGAAGACGTCGCATGTATTTTTCGTCGACGAGTTCCTGCAGTGAGGAGGGATAGCGTTGCTTGTCCGCGTAGAAGTCGTCGATGGCCTTGCGAATGTTTGCCAGATCGGCCTTGAGTATGTTTTCGGCCGCTCGCCGCTGGGCGTTGCGCACGTTCACAACGGCGATGGCCGCCAGCATGCCGATGATTGTCACCACCACGATCAGCTCGATGAGCGTGAAGCCTGCAGCGGATGCACGTGAGCGTCTCTTGATTCTCACCATTCGTTGTACCGCGTCTTTCCGTCGAGCGAGAGTGCAGTCGACCTGGAGTGAACGTCGAAGACATTGTTCTTGTCCGAGCTGGTGGAGTCGAAGTCATCGGAGTTGGAGCGGGTAACCCAGTCCTTCTGGCCGGTCATGGGATCGATGAGGTCGCGATCACGGATGAATTTCACTTTCTTACCGTCCTGCGTCTCCACTCCTTTGACCAGAGCGTCGAGATCTTTCGGGTACTCGCCGGCCGTCAGCTCGGGAGTGTCCTTGATCATTCCCTTCACTCTCAGGTCGTGGTAACGATCGATGGCATTGGTTATCGTGCGAATCCGTTCGTGAAGCTCCACTTCCTTCTGCCTGCGGAACCCGAAACGCAGCGTGGGAACCACCATCGCCGCAAGAAGGCCGATGATGGCGATGACGAT
>JBDTRY010000354.1:0-3229 GCA_039931435.1 Acidobacteriota bacterium
CTGGCATCGCTTCAGTCATAGCGCTGGCCGGGTACGGAATGGCGAGACCGGCGACATCGCCTGCGATCACTACCGGCGCTACCGCGAGGATGTTGCGCTCATGCGCGAGATCGGGCTCGATGCCTATCGATTCAGTTTTTCCTGGAGCCGCGTTTTTCCCGAGGGCACGGGACGCGTCAATGCGGCAGGCCTCGACTTCTACAACCGTCTGGTCGACACCCTTCTGAAGGCGGGGATTGAACCCGTAGCCACGCTCTATCACTGGGATCTTCCCGCCGCGCTCGACGATCGCGGGGGATGGCTGAACCGCGACGTGGCCTCATGGTTCGCGGACTACGCCCTGGAGATGTTCCGCACCTTCGACGACCGCATTCGTATGTGGGCGACGCTGAACGAACCCTGGGTCGTTACTGACGGGGGCTATCTTCACGGGGTCCTCGCCCCCGGTCACGCCAGCGAATGGGAAACACCGCGGGCGGCACACAATCTTCTGCGTGCCCACGGTGAAGCGGTGAGCGCCTATCGTTCCGTCGGGAAAAACCGGATCGGAATCGTCGTCAACCTGGAGCCGAAGCACCCGGCCAGCGACAGCGCCGAGGACGCGCAGGCCAGCCGGCGTTCTGATGCCTACATGAACAAGCAGTACCTCGATCCGATTTTCAAAGGCGCATACCCGGACGAATTGCCGGAGCTGTTCGGCGAGGCCTGGCCTCATTTTCCGGCCGAGGACCTGCAGGTGATCAGTCAGCCGATCGACTTCCTCGGGATCAACTACTACAAGCGGGGCGTGATGAAAAACGCCCCCGAGGCTCCGGTGGAACGCGCTTCTCATGTGACCAGGATCATCGGCCGGACTTATACGACGGTGGGCTGGGAGGTTTATCCTCCCGGACTGACGGAAATTCTGGTGTGGGTACGTGACCGTTACGGCGACCTGCCGCTCTATGTGACCGAGAACGGCGCCGCATTCTACGATCCGCCTGTGGCCGAAGGCGGCGCCGTTCATGATCCCCTGCGCGTGAGTTACCTTCGCCACCATCTCCGCGCCATCCACGACGCCATGGATCAGGGTGTGAACCTTTGCGGATACTTCGTCTGGTCACTGATGGACAACTTCGAGTGGTCCCACGGGTACTCGCCGCGGTTCGGTCTCGTGCACGTCAACTTCGAAACCCAGGAGCGCACGCTGAAGGACAGTGCGGATTTTTACAGGGAAGTGATCCGCACTCGTGGCAAGATCCTGGAACAGGGCTCGTAGAAGGGAGCCATAGGCGGGCCGTGATGAAACGTGCCGTGAAATCGTGCCGAACCGAGAACATCGTAGGGCCGCATGGCATGCGGCCGGTATTCGTCGGATTTGTGCATTCAGTTGCATTTCAACGGGATGGAATGGCAAAGAGTGCCGGCCGCACGCCGTGCGGCCCTACGAGGATCTGTAGAGGTTCGAGGTCATCAAGTCCTAATCGTCGTTCTGGTCGAATCAGGGCGACGCGCCGCCTCGTTGACTCCTAAGTGCCGGCCTCCTGAACTTCGAGGGGTTCTTCGTTGTGCAGAGTCTCATCCAGGAGCGGCTCAGGAATCTCGATCACCGCCTCCAGGGCAACACGGGTGTTGCGTGATTCCATCGGAATCCCGGTCGTCTTGCGGTACTTTTCCAGCCGCTTGTAAAGATGATGCAGGTCGTAAGTAAGACGCATCACGGTTCGCCGCAACTTGTACTTCACGCGCCGGAATCCGTCGAGGTCGTTTGCACGGATCGTCGGAAAGAAGGATTGGATCTCTTCGATCCGCTTGCGCACCTTTTCGAGATCCTTGTCCTGGATGTTCAGGAACATCTCCTTGCCGCCCACGAGCAGTGGAGCGATTCCCCGGAGTTGATCGTCGAACCAGTTCCAGAGCTGCACCAGATCGATCCGTCTTCCTTTGGACAGGAAGCGCGTTTCCAGCAGATCCTGCCGGAAGTAGCCCAACAACCTGGGATCCGGAAGGCGGTTGAACTCCTCGTCGCTGATGTTCCGGATGTTCCAGACGCCGTAGCGGATGATGTCGTTTCGGGTACCGCGAAGCTGGCGGATGACCTCCTCGAGCACCGGAGGAGCGAGCTGGGATAATCCACGTTCGGAAGGAGCAGGTGCTGCATCAGACATCGTCGGCGAGTATAGCAGCAGGGATTTGCCGGGCATTCCCGCCGGCCCGGAGCCCACCGTCCGCCGGCTTTCGCCTCAGATCTGCACGCGAGCCACCTGCCCTTCGCTGACTGTGACCTGTCGAGACGTTCCATTCTCCCCGTTACTTCCCGGGACGACGACGGTGTAGCTTCCCGGGGCGATGTTGTCCCACCGGTTCAGGCCTGGGCGGATGGCGATCTCACCACCGAGGCTCATCCCGCGGGGGTATCCCTGCCCCGAGGCGTCGAGAAGCTGTCCGGACTGCGTGGCGTTGGACGACGAGATCACCTCCAGGGATCCACCGGGAGTCATGGCCACGGCAGCCCCCGCGGACGGAGAGCTGATCCGCACCACGCGCGTGGCGTATGTCGGGGCAATCACGATCAGTCGGTAGGATCCCGCCGAGAGTGGCAGCGTCACCGAGCCGTCGCTCTGTGGTTTGCCGGATCCCTGGTAGGCCTGGCGTCCTCCGGCATCCAGGGCTACGAAGAAGCCATCGAGTGACCTGCCATCCCGCGCATCCACAACGCGAACGGACACGCCGTCCTGCCTGGAGAGCCGCAGTTCCAATGGGGCGGCGCTGCTCTCGCTCACCGAAATATCCTGAATCTGTTGCCCATAACCGGATTTCTCGGCACGCACGTGGTAGTTGCCGGGAGAGACGGTGTCTACGCGGAAAGTGCCGTCCGGGCCGGTCATCACGCGGGGCGCGAAGAACCGCATGGCGCTGTCGCTGTCGGCGGATTCCAGGGACACGGCAGCTTCGGCGATGGGCTGCCCGGAATCGGCGTCCAGCACCCGACCGGTGACAGCGGAGTTTCGCACTTCGATGTCGAACGTGGCGGATCCCTGAACCGAATAGCTGGTGGTGTAGGACTGCATCGAACTCATGTCCACCACCCGCACGTTGTAGTCTCCTGGCTGAAGCCCTGCGATGGAGTAGTGCCCGTTTTCATCAGTCTGGCTGCCGCCTCCACCCTGCGTCGCCGCCGACCTGGGCATGAACGCCACCATGCGTCCACCGAGCGGTTTTCCCAGTTGCGTAACACGACCTTCGACGA
>JBDTRY010000355.1:0-3214 GCA_039931435.1 Acidobacteriota bacterium
TCTCCGTGGCCGACCGGCACGGGGATGATGTCGATGCCCTCGAAGGAAAAGGGTCCGTCGACCTCCCGGAGATCAAGCCGTGGCTTCCCCCCTCCGACCTGGCCTGAACCCCAGATATAACTGAATGCGCGGCGGATGGTTTGGGCCGTCCGATCGCTGGCAAAGCCTACGATCGCTTCGCGCTGCCTGAAGTTGAATGGACGAATGTCGTCGAGACCCATGATGTGATCGGAATGAGCGTGCGTGAAGAGAATGAAATCGAGACGGGGGATGGGGAAGCGCAGAAGCTGCATCCGGAGGTCGGGAGTGGTGTCGATCAGGCCGAACTTGCCGTTCACCTCGATCTTCACAGACTGCCGCAATCGATTGTTCTTCGGATTGGATGAGGTGCAGACGGCGCAGCGGCAGCCGACGACGGGGACGCCGGTGGACGTGCCTGAACCGAGGAATGTAATTTTCAAGTCAGGATCCCTGGCGTTGCTTCCGTATGACTCGCGAACCTTCGCTCGACGCTTCCAACGACACGGGGTGAGCGAGCCGCGACGACGTCATCCCGAACGAGCGAAGCGAGGAGGGATCTCCTGCTAGCGTAAGGCCTCCCGTCGTTACACGAGCGAGAGATCCGTCGCTTCGCTTCGGGATGGCACGCCGTGGTGGTCGTGTCATTTCCTCCACCACGACGCTTACGCCGTTCCCATGGTGAGGATGGCACCTCTTTGAGAGCGGTGTCATTTCAGGTGACAGCGCCGTTCGAGGCGTTCCTCCGCCAGGATGAAAGTTACGATTGACCTCTTCGAGCATCATTTCAGAATTTCACGAATTCGTAGTCTCCGGACTCGGGCCTTACGACCATTGCCTCGCCGGTTTCGTACCAGGCAGGCAGCACCGTCACCGTCGCCTTTCCTGCAGGAACGATCGTCTTGTGATGGAAATGACCGAAGACGATCATGTCGAAACCCTCGGCGGACTTCTTACGGCCGTACTGTTCCATCAACTCGATAGGAAGACGGCGTTTGTGTTTGAAATTCGATCGAGCGAGGCGCTGCTCAGCCTTGTGGACGAATCGTCGTGCCAGCGGTCCCGGTACCAGTTTCACACCAATTCGTGTGACAGGGTTCTTGGAGATCCTCCGCCACATCCGGTATTGAAAGTCGCGGTCGTTGATCATGTCTCCGTGGATCACCAGATAGCGGCGACTGCCGGCTGTAAACGATGAGGAAAGGGCCAGCTTGGTGACGGCCTTCTCGGCGATCGTTCCCTTGAGAAAAAAATCGCGGTTCCCCTCGATGTAATAGATTCGGATTCCTTGCGATTTCAGCTCCAGTAGTTTTGCGAAAAAGTTCCGGACGGAGTCTGTGAAGAATTTCTCATCGCCAATGAGGTAATGGAACACGTCGCCGTTCAAATAGAGGGCGCGTGGCCGCCGCAGCGCCAGCCGGTCCAGCCAGTCCACGATCGGTTGCTCGTCGCCAGGTGCCAGTCCGATGTGCGAATCACCAATCAGGTAAATGAGACCTTCCTGTCCGCTCTCCGCCGAGGCTTCGGTTGCGTTGGGTTCCGTCAAAGCTTACGCCTTCATTCCTTTTCCTGAATCCGGCCATAGGTACCGGCCGCAGGTGATCGTACCGTGAGATGACCTCTCGGGCGGAAAGAAACCGGGAGATAAAACGATTCTTACGTGCTTGTCATCCTGAAGCGAGGATCTTTCAGCTTGCGTGTGGACGACGGCCTTACACTCGCAGGAGATCCCTGCTCGCTTCGCTCGTTCGGGATGACAGCTTCGCGATTCGCGCAGCCCCGTTCCATTAGAACCGGCGAGCGAAGAGTCTCCTTCGACTTCCACGGTTTCTGGCAACCCGGTCGCCATTCATAACGTCACTCTCAGGTTGGCTCGAGGATTTTCCTTGTAGGCGCTCTCGATGGCCTCGAGGGCTTTTTCTGCGAGCTCGTCGAGCTCCCGGGGCACGGCGATCTGTACTTTGTAATAGTGATCTCCGAACTCCGATTTGCCGCTCTTCTTCACTCCTTTGCCCTTGAGACGGAATGTCTGGCCACCCTGGGTATGTGCGGGGATTTTCGCCCGGACAGGCCCGCGGATAGTGGGCACTTCTACTTCAGCGCCGCGCGCTGCTTCTCCGATCGTAATGGGCAACTCGATGTGGATGTCGTCGCCCTTCCGCTCGAAAAACGGGTGAGGCTTCACATGAATTCGTAGATTGAGATTACCTGCCGGAGCACCGAGAACGCCTGCCGACCCTTTGCCGCGCAACCGGATACGCTGACCGTCCGAGACGCCCTCCGGAATCTTGACCTTCACGGACTCATTGCGGGCAACTACGCCAGAACCGTGACAGGTGGGACAGACACGATTGTTGACGTTGCCGGCACCACCACAGGTAGGACACTCACTCTGACGGGGAATCGTCAACTGCAGTGTCGTGCCGCTGACGGCGTCACCGAACTCGATCGTGGTCTCGGCCTCGACATCCTCACCGCGTTGCGGTGCCTGCTGGGCGAATCCACCGCCTCCGAAGAGATCGGAGAAGATGTCGCGGAAGTCCCCGGTCTGGGCGGTTCGTTGCCGGCGGCTTCCCCGGCCGGCGGCACCGCCCATGAACTGCGAAAAATCGAATCCGCCTCCCTGGCCACCCGGTCCTCCCCCGCCGAAGAAGGCCTCGCTGCCCATGCGGTCGTACTGCTCCCGCTTCTCCTTGTCGCTGAGAACGGCGTAGGCCTCGGAGATCTCCTTGAACTTCGCTTCCGCATCCTTGTTCCCGGGGTTGACGTCTGGGTGATGTTTGCGCGCCAGCTTGCGGTAGGCCTTCTTGATTTCCTCTTCTTTGGCATCTTTCTTGACACCCAGAACTTCGTAATACGTTTTTTTAGTGGCCATTCCGGAAAAAATTAGAACACACAGCGGTCGGTGAGATGAAACCGAATCCGCGCCAGGGCCCGGAGAAGGGCACGGGTGTGGCGGCTCCCGGACCTTAGGCGCAGGTTTACAGTGCGGAGCCGCCGGGATATCTTGCGGTGACCGAGGCCCCTCGAATCGTATGTTCACAGCGCTTACGCAACGCAACGTCCTGACCATGATCCTCGCCGGGGGGATGGGGGAGCGACTCTATCCGCTGACCCGAGACCGGGCCAAACCGGCCGTTCCCTTCGGGGGGCGGTACCGCATCATCGATTTCGTTCTGAACAACTTCATCAATTC
>JBDTRY010000356.1:0-3210 GCA_039931435.1 Acidobacteriota bacterium
GTTTCTCTTCGACTATGCCCGGAGAAAAGAGGCCATCGTCGAATTCGACCTGGCCTGCATGAAACGCAGTCTGGAGTGTGGAGCCGAGTTGTCGCGCAAGGGAAAACTGTTCATCAATGTTCATCCTCAGCTATTCGCTCAGTGTCATCGCGTGAACCGGTTACTGAAAGAGTGCGCACTGCAGTTCGATATCCCGCTGGAGAATGTTGTTCTGGAGATCACCGAACAGGAGATCCTCGCTGCGGAAGAACCGGCCATCCGCTGTGCGGCGGAGCTGAAACGAATGGGTCTGCAATTCGCTCTCGACGATGTAGGCATGTCTTATTCGCATCTCAATCTCATCGGTGCCATCGGGCCCAGTTACCTGAAGATCAGTCATTCCTTCGGCGCGACGCTGCACACGAACCCGACGCATGAAAAGATCATCCGGAACATCATCGCTCTGGCCACCGACTTCGACTGCAGGGTAATCGTGGAAGGGATCGAGGAGATGGCCACCATGGCCGCCGCTTTGCGTGTAGGCGCCCAGCTGGGCCAGGGGTACTTTTTCGCCGAACCTCGTGAGGTTGTCGATTTCGATTCCACAGCCAAGCGGCAGGTGCAATGGCATGCCCAGCCTATGGAGCGGGATCACGCCGCCCGCTGAAGTCTTCCACTGCCGGTTGCGCGCCTCTGGCCCGACCGTTCCCCGTATCATTGACGTGTGAACGCGCGCACGGTTCGATTCCTGGTCATCGCCCTTGCTCTGGCTCTTGTCGCAGTTGTCGTCGCCGCCCGCACCTGTCCGCAGGACGAGCAAGTACCGCAGGCTCAGTCTGCAGCACTGACCCGTCGTCCCTACCTTCAGGACGGCACGCCGACGAGCGTGGTCGTCCGATGGAGGACCAGCATTGCCACGAACACCAGGGTCAGGTACGGGACCGTGCCGGGGGCTCTCTCCTTCGAGGCCGATCAGGCTTCTTCATTGACCGAGCATGCCATTGCCCTGACGAATCTCATTCCGGCAACCCGCTACTACTATGCAGTCGGTTCCAGCGACGGCCTGCTCGAGGGGGATGACGAGGATCACGCTTTCGTTACCGCTCCGGCCCCTGGAACTTCATCACCGGTACGCATCTGGGTACTGGGGGATTCCGGAACCGCCAACAACGATGCCCGTCGCGTTCGAGATTCTTACTACGCCTTCCCCCGCGCCCGGCAGACAAGCCTCTGGCTGATGCTTGGTGACAACGCCTATGAGAGCGGGAAGGACAGCGAGTACCAGAAGGCGGTGTTCGATATGTACCCGACGATGCTCAGCCGTTCCGTGCTCTGGCCCACGATCGGGAACCATGACACGGCGCAATTGCAGAGCGTTCCGGCCACGCTTCCTTATTTCGAGATCTTTTCACTGCCGACCGCCGGGGAGGCCGGGGGACTGGCATCAGGGACCGAGCGCTATTACTCGTTCGATTACGGCAACATTCATTTCATCTGTCTCGACTCCATGACCAGCGATCGCAGTCGCGGTGGAGCGATGATGACCTGGCTGGCCAGCGACCTGGCATCCACAGGAGAGCAATGGATCATCGCTTACTGGCACCATCCTCCCTACAGCAAGGGCTCGCACGATTCGGACAGCGATCCGCAACTCGCGGAGATGCGCCAGAACGCCCTCCCCATCCTCGAGAACGGCGGCGTCGATCTCGTGCTCAGCGGCCACAGTCATTCCTATGAGCGGTCATTTCTGATCGACGGACACTACGGGAAGTCGTCCACCTTCAACAACGCCATGAAGAAGGACGGAGGAAGTGGCCAATCGCAGTCGGGAGCCGCCTATCACAAGCCGTCGGCGGTTCCGGAACCACACGAAGGGGCCGTGTACGCGGTCGCAGGGAGCTCCGGTCAGGTCAGTGGAGGTTCACTGAACCACCCGGCTATGTTCATCTCGCTGAACACGCTGGGCTCGATGGTGATCGATCTCGAGGGCAGTCGTCTAGAGGCGAGGTTTCTGCGGGATGACGGATCGATCGGCGACCAGTTCACGATCGTCAAGGGACCGATCCCTCCAACGGCTCCAGACGGCCTGAAAGCCACCGCCATTTCCTCGGCACGAATCGAGTTGCGCTGGTCCGACCATTCCTCGGATGAGGATGGATTCCGTATCGAACAGTCCGCGGATGGCCGCACCTTTGTTCAGGCTGGGTCGGTTGCCGCCAATATCACGTCATTTCAGATCGATGGACTCTCGCCCGGCACCGCATATACGTTTCGTGTGGACGCTTTCAACGCTGAGGGTCAGTCCGAATACTCGAACGTTTCCGGAGCGACAACGGAGCATGCCAGGCGGAGGGTTCACCCGTGACGTTTCGCCACTCTCCGGCCCCAGCATTTCGTGCAGTAGTTCTTTTCGCTGTAGCCAGTCTTTATGTGTCCGAGCTCAGCGCGCACGAAGGAGTTCACGAACAGATCGCCAGAATCGATGCCCTGATTTCGTTATCGCCCGCGGACGCCACCCTTTTTCTTCGTCGAGGTGAGCTTGAGCGCGTTCGCCGGCAATGGGAGGAGGCCGAACGGGATCTCGCCGCCGCCGAAGCCCTCGATCCTTCCCTGGTCGTCCTTTCTCTTGCTCGAGGGCGACTTGAACTGGATCGAGGTAATTACTCAGCCTCGCTCCAGCTGCTTACGAATTATCTGAGAGGCGAACCGAAGGACTCCGTAGCGCTGGTCTACCGCGCCACCGTCTATCGTGCCCTTCGGCAACCGGCCGCTGCGGCGTCCGACTACGCGCGGGCGATCGAACTATCCGCGCAGCCGGAGCCGGAGTGGTATCGCGATCTCTCTGCGGCGTTGGCAGAGAGCGCGCATCCCGAGGCGGCTCTGGCAGCGCTCGATTCCGGGATCGCCAGGCTGGGGCCCGTGGTAACGCTTGAGTTGCCTGCCATCGATCTGGATCTTTCGATGCGGAATGTGGATTCTGCCCTCTTTCGGATCGATCGCCTCGCCGCGCAATCGCAACGCAAGGAGGTCTGGATCGTTCGCCGCGCAGACATTCTCCAGGCCGCCGGGAGGGGAGGCGAAGCGCGAAGTGCCTATAGTGAAGCGCTCCGGAACATCCAGTCTCTACCTTCGGCGCAGCGCAACAGAAAGGCCACCGTGGAAATGGAGCGGCGACTTCAGCGGCTGGTGCGCTGATCCGGAACCGCGGGAAAATCAGCGGCGGATCATCGT
>JBDTRY010000357.1:0-3200 GCA_039931435.1 Acidobacteriota bacterium
GCGGGCCAGAATGACCTACACCGACGTCAACGCCATTCTCGCCGACGGCGACGCGGAGACGAAGGAGCGCTACCGCGATCTGCTCGACGAGTTCACTGGCATGCATGAGCTTTACGAAGTTCTCAGGCGGCGCCGTCAGTCGCGCGGTTCGATCGACTTCGATTTACCGGAAGCGGACGTTCTCCTCGGTGAAGCAGGTGAGATCGAATCGATCCGGGCGTCGGAACGCAACGTCGCCCACCGACTGATCGAGGAGTTCATGCTCGCGGCCAACGAAGCGGTAGCCCAGGAACTGGTCTTCAGAGAACAGCCCGGCATGTACCGCGTCCATCAGCGCCCCGACACGCAGAAGCTCGAAGACCTGAAGCTGATTCTGAAGGAGTTCAAGCTGTCCCTGCGGGGAGATCCGGATGAGATCCGCCCAGGTGAATTGCAGCGGATTCTCAAGGCCGTCGTCGACAGGCCCGAGGAGCGTTTCCTCACCGAGTTGATTCTGCGCTCCATGAAGCGGGCCTTCTATCTCCCGGACTCGGCTGGCCACTTCGCCCTGGCACTCGAACATTATTGCCACTTCACATCCCCCATTCGCCGCTATCCGGATCTGGTCGTTCACCGCCGGCTCGGTGAGCTCCTGGCCTCTGGCGCTCTCATCGGGGAACGAGCAGAGAAGATCAAGAGGTCGATGCCGCTCGTGGCGCAACAGTGCAGCGAGCGGGAGAAGCGGGCCGAGGACGCGGAGCGTGAAGTCCTGGAGTGGAAGAAAGTGATCTTCATGCGTGACAAGATCGGCCAGACCTTCGAGGGCACGATCACGGGAGTGATGCCCTTCGGACTGTTTGTCGAGCTGGACGAGATCTTCGTGCAGGGTCTCGTGCCGGTGGTCTCGATCGCCGGGGACTTCTGGATGCATCTGGAAAAACTCCACCGCCTTCGCGGACAGGACGGAGGGCAGGAGTTCCGCCTGGGCGACCGGGTCAAGGTCGAAGTGGAGTCGATCGATGAGGATCGGCGCCAGATTGCGTTTCGGCTGGTCGAAGCCTCCGGTACGGCGGTGGATACGCGCTCGCGTACCGCTCCTCGCAGAAGGCGTTGACCGGGT
This sequence comes from Acidobacteriota bacterium, assembly GCA_039931435.1. Classification (GTDB taxonomy): domain Bacteria; phylum Acidobacteriota; class Thermoanaerobaculia; order Gp7-AA8; family Gp7-AA8; genus JBDTRY01. Next base: position 1,100 of record JBDTRY010000357.1, read on the forward strand.
TCTCCGCTTTCGTTATTGTGTCCTTCGCGGGGGGTACGTGAGAATGGCACAAGACCAACAAATTCAACGTGATCTGCAGGTGTTGATTCAGTCCCGGCACGATCTGGAAGCGAAGCTGCAGAATGAGAAAGGGGAGCTTTCCGATCGGACGATCGGCGAGTACTCCCAGCAGTACGGGAAACTTCAGCGTTCCCTGATGACCGTTTTCAAAAGCAGCTCCGATGAACAGGAACGAATCGGTGCCATGCTGGAGATGATCCGGATCATGGAGAATGAGCTCGTTTACCTGCAGAACTTCGTCGTCGAGCAGTCCGCTGACAACTCCGTGCTCGCTTCGCTGGTCGGCCGCTTCCTGGACACGCTGTCCGAGTCGAACCGTTCTCCGATGACGCCACTTGAGATTCTCTATTACCGCGCCGTGGCTGCTTTGTATGCCGGTGACACGGCCTCGGCGGCGGCCGGCTTCCGCAACGCCTGTGAATCCGATGAGTCCGACGAAGCGAACGACATCAAGTACAAGTCCTACGTGATCCTGGGAAACATTTCTCACGATCAACAGGATTTCGAACAAGCACGGCAGATGCACGATCGCTCGCTTCAGTACTCCCAGCATTCCAACGTCACGGCGCAGGCTCTGGCCTTCAAGGCTCTGAACTGCTACGCGTTGAAAAATTTCGACGAGGCCCTGCAACTGTTCGAGCAGTCACTGGAGCTCTTCGATGAGGGTGAACCGTTCTTCAATTCCTACTTTCACAGGAACGCCCTCCTGTTCTGCGGCGCCATTTACAGTCAGCGCAAGGAGTACGGGAAAGCGGAATCTTTTTACAGGCGCGTCATCGATCAGGTAGAGCCGAACTCCTACGACCATTTCGATGCCCTCTCGCAACTGGGAAAGATCTGCTACAGCACCAATCGCATGGACGACGCTGCAGAGTTTTTCAAACAGGCCATCGAAACGCAGACAGCCAACGCCAACGAGAACGAGTACATCGTGGACATCTACTTCTGGCTGGCCCGCACGCAGCTGAAGCGGAGCAACGGCCTGGAGGCGCGCCGTCTTCTGGAAAAGGTTGCCAGTTCGGACGCAAAGTACGAGCGTAAGAGCCAGGCCATGGAATTGCTGCAGAGAGTTTCCTAGAGAGCGCAGGCCTGGAAGATCAGCGGAAGCGGGCCAGGACGCAGGCGATGTCGTCCTTGAATTCGTCCGTGGCCGGGAACGAGGTCACGTCCTCGTAGATCAGGTCATAGAGAGAGGCGATCCCGGCGCCGCCTGCCCGTTCGATGATCGAGGCTACCCGATCGATCGAATAGAACTCACCTTCAGCCGTTCTGCGGTCGGTCAGGCCGTCCGTGTAGGCAAAAAGCAGGTCCCCTGACTTGATGGACAACCCCTGCTGCTCGTATTTCATCCCTGGCATCGCTCCCAGGAAATGACTGGGCTGTTCGTGCTGGGTCGCTTTGGCCTGGCCGGGCCGGTACAGTAAAAAAGGCGGGTGCGCGGCGTTCGCGAACTGGATCTCGGTCTTCTCCCTGTTCAACTGCACCAGAAGGGCCGTGGCGTACTGCGATGGCAGGCTGGCGCTGACGAGAAAATCATTGAGGCTGGCCATGAAGCTCGCCAGGGAGAGGGCGTCGCCAGCCTCCGAATGCAGGTAGCTCTTCAGTAGCGATGTGAGAATGGCTGCCGGCAGTCCATGACCCGAAACGTCGGCCACGAACAGATAGAGCCGTTCGTTGGAAAGAAAATAATCGTAAAAGTCGCCGGAGAGCGTGTCGCTGGGAATGTAGGTGGAACGGATTTCCACCTGGCTGTTACTGAACTCGGGCAGTGGCAGAAGCGACTCCTGGACCCTGCGCGCAAACTGCAGATCCTTGTTGAATCGCTCATTGAGAACGGTCACTTCCTCGTAGAGTGTCCGGAGCTGTTCGGTCTGCTCGACGATGCGGTCCTGATAGGCTTTGACACGCAAAAGGGCCCGGACGCGTGCAAGAATCACTTCGATCTCCGAGGACTTGGTGACGTAGTCGTCCGCGCCCGCATCCAGACCCTCGACGAGATTGCGCGTCGAGTCCGCGCCGGTGAGCATGAGCACGGGGATGT
>JBDTRY010000358.1:0-3163 GCA_039931435.1 Acidobacteriota bacterium
AGGCCGAGCTCGAGGTATCCAGCGAAGTGATTCGGGTTGGCGAATGTGCTGTGGATACGCTCCTGATCAGCTTGAAAGCGGGCAGCATAAATGACGTGGACGACGCAATTGCCCAGGAGAACTCCGATGACCACCGTGCGTTGCACGCGCGTGCGAATGAGCAGGATGCCGGCGACGAAGGCCGAGAGATAACTCAGAACAAAGAGAATGGCCCTGAGCGTGTCCCGCGGAGCGATGGAAATACGCGGCGTCAACGCCGGTCTGTTGAATAATTGCAGGATCTCGTTCGTTTCACGATAGACGGCGACGCTCATTGGGGAAATTTCGGAAAGAAGCTCCGGGGGGAGAGGAAGGAGCTGAAACACTCCCACCGCGGTAATCCCCAGGATGGCCAGAATCGTGACCCGAGGTAGAGGCGTGGTTGTGCGATTTGCCAGCACCGCCGCGGCAGCGCTGGCAAAACAGAGCATTTGGATGCGCAGCGCCCCGCCGGGCATAATCCCGCCAGATGAAAAAGGCGCAGCGACGAGCAGGGTCAGCAGGAAGAAGAATCCTGCCTTCATCGCCAGCGTCATTTCGCCGAAAGTCTTCCGGAGGTCGCGTATGGCAATAAGCATTTTGACGAGGCGAACAGCGGGTGCAGCGCTGCTTTTCATGATGGCATGCATTTCTGCAAACGCGGCAGACGATTTTTACGGCGACCGGCTGGAAGCGGCTCAGATCGAACTTCGTGCGGGAAATAACCTCGATGCCGAGGACGATCTTCGCCTGGCCGCATTCGGAATGTTGAACAACCCCGAGTCCCTCATCGTCAGTGAAGCGCTCCTGTCCATCGCCCGCAGCCGTCTGGGGCGGCAGTCTGAGAGCATCGAAACTATGGAGCGCTTCGTACGCCTGGAATCGCGTTTTCAGGTTTATTCACCTACGTTGCTCCTTCCCGAATTCCGGAGGGAGTTCGAGGCTCTCCTGAAGAAGAGCGTGGCAAAAGAAACGCTGGCCCGGATCGCATCCCTGGCCCCCATTGTGGGCGCTGCCCCCGCCAGGCAGAATGACGTGAAGTCCCAGTTTCCGCGGAGCGCGCCCTCACCTGCTCCCGGTCCTCCTCCGAGTGCGAAACCAGCGGGGAGAGCCATGGCCTCCGAGGCGGACTACGCGGATTATCAGCGGGCGAAAACCCTCCTTTCCCAGGGGAAGAGCGGCGAAGCCGTAACGCTGCTCTCCGCCCTCGTTCGACGGGCCACGAACGTCCGGCTGTTTCGGCTGACGCTTCTGCAGGCGCTCGTCTTCACCTCGGACTGGGAATTGGCGGCTGGTCAGGTGGCCCTGTTGCTGCCCTTCACCGACAGCGAAGCTGCCTTCACTTTCTACGGAGCGGTAGCGATGTACCACGTGCAAAAAATCGATGAAGCGCGATCGCTGCTGAATCAGGCGTTGCCGAGGCTCGTGCCGTCCCCGTTTGTGACCTCCTACGTGGAGAGAATCCGCTCCAATTCGTAGTACCGTGATCGGAATGGCAAGCAATTCGTCCACTGGGCCGGAAAAGTCCGGAGCTGCCCGGGTTGCGTTGCGAATCATCGTCGCCGCCTGCTGTCTGCTCCTGGCCGCAACCGCGGCATGGCATTACCAGATCGATCGAGCCGGCCGCACACTGGCCAGCAGCTTCTCTTCGTCATTTCATTTGAGGCAGCGTCGCCCTGATGTCGCCGATCAGATTGCCCACGCGCCCGACGCCGGCAGTGCCATCCAGTCCGCAGCGGAGGCCGCGCTGCAGGACAGCACTGAAAAGGTCCCCAGCGAACTCGACGCTGGCACCCGGGCAGTGTGGTTGGGCGACGCCGTTCGCGTCGATGACGAGGTCAAGTCAGCACAGGACCTGATTCTGGGGGCACTGCGCGACAGGCCGGGTTCCGCCTGGCAGCGGTCGGTCCTGGGAATGCTCGATTATCGATGGGGCCGAACGCATCCGCAGCCGGCCCGCTGGATTGCGGTTCTCGATCTCGCCGGCCAGGCCGCTCCCTGGCATCAATCCATCGCCACATTCGCCGGCTACTCCCTGGCCGAGTCGTGGGATTCGTTGTCCGCTGAAGACAGAAAAAACGCATCGCGAATCTATCGGGCGGCGCTTCGCGACCCTCAGTTCGTATCGGACGACTATCTGGCGGTCGCTCAGTCCATCGGAGATGAGGCGGCCGCAAGACTTCTCCCTGACTCCGCTCAGGCACTGGCGGCCGCCATCGGGGCGGAGGCAAGCTCGCACCGGCCGGTGGCAGCGGCGCAGATGCGAAAGCGATGGGAGCGGGCGGAGTGGAAGGAACGGGAACGGGATCTGGCGCACATCCGCGACCGGGCCCGCTTCAACGATGTCGATGCGCTGAAACAGGCCTGTCTGGAGTGGACAGGGCATCATTCGGCCTACGAATTCGACTTCGCCGCCGGGCGCAAGCAGGTCGCGCAGGTGCTTGCGGCGTGGGTAAACGAACCGGGGACCTGGCCCACGGACCCGCGGGTAGATCTCATCCAGTTCTTCGTCGGAGGCCGGATGTCCTCGGTGGATCCACACATCCTCGTCGCACCGACGGACTCGCTCACGGGCGTTCCCCCACCGCTCATTGCCAGAGTCGCTCTGGCAGCCTCCGATCTGTACACAGCGGAGTCGACCGCCGAAGCCTCGGGAGCGTCCGCCTCGTTCGAATGGACGCAGTATCACGTCGACCTTGCGTGGCACTACCTCAAACGAGGCGACACCCAATCCGCTAACGCCGCTGTGGGCAAAATCGCGCCCTCGGCTCGAGACGAATGCGAGACAGCCCTCGTGCGGCGCGCTATTGCAGCGGCCAGGAACAGGCCGTCCGACGTCGACTCTGCCCTCTTCCTTCAGCAGTATCCCGCTGATTTCTGGTCCGATACGGGGGTACCGATCTGCGTCGATCCTCAAGCCGGCTATCGCAGTCTGGCCGTGGAGGTCAGCGTGCGCGCCGAGCCGGCGTTGCTGTCGCTCGGATTCGACGGGGGGCGCTCGGCCACGGTCCTGCTGCCGACGGGCAACTCCCGTGTGCGCGTTCCTCTCGATGCCCGCCGGGGGCGCCACTTTTTTTCGTTCAAGACCCTGGCAGGCGGGCTGGTCACCCCTCGCCTGGCCTCGCTGGAGTGATGGCACCGCAAA
>JBDTRY010000359.1:0-3143 GCA_039931435.1 Acidobacteriota bacterium
TGCCGTCCATCGTTGCCACCGTTGCCAGAACGTTCGGCGTGGACGCGGACACGATTCGTCACGGACACGGCGGACCGGAGCGGATGCTGGTGGCCTGGCTGGGCTGTTACGAAGGGATGCACCGGCTGCGCACGATCGCTGCCGCGCTACGACTGCGAAGCAGCGGACGGGCCTCGGATCTGATCCGCGTCTGCGACGCCGAGCTTGATCGGGAGCCGCTGCTGCGCATCGCCGCGGATCGATGCTGCGATCTGTTGCGTGGATCGCCCCCTCCCGGGCTTCATCCCATCGTCCCAGGCGTTACGTCAACCAGTACTTCAGCAGCGACATAGAGATTTTCGACGAGTCGCGCGCTCGAGGTCTGTCTCCGACGACTCAGATCAACGACCGGCGATGCTTTTGCGACCCCATCTGCTGATGCAATCGGCAGAATTGAGTCGAGTGGCGTACTCCTGGCCTCTCTCGTTTCCCAATGACAGCCGAATTCATTGTTCGAACGGCTCATTCTTGAAAGGGCCAAAGGTCTGACCCTTATTTTTATTTTTTATTTTTATTTTTCGACACTCAGATCAACGACCGGCGATGCTTTTTGCGGCCCTATCCGCTGATGCTGTCGGCGAAATTCATCCGAGTTTCGAACTCCCGGTCCCCCTCGCTTCCTGTTGATATCCCAGTCCGTTACTCGAATGGCTCATTCTTACGAGAACCAGAGGTGTGACCCCGGTTCTGACTTACCCCGGTTCTGACTTTCCTTCACTTTCCTCGGACAATCCGGTGGTAGGCCCTGATTCACCTCTTCGAATTCTGATCGTTATGGGTGGTCCGGGCTCCACACGTCCAAAGAATCCTAATCTCTGCAGATATGATCGTTCGGACCCTCAAAGGCACGCACCCGATTGATCTCTTTCAACTCACCACCAGCTGACACGGAGAACGTAACGAGCGAGCTCAGATGCGGCCCGCATCCGTACGCTTCGTAATCAAGGACATTGTGGACGATGAAACCCTGATCCCTCTTCTCGATGAACGTTTCGCGGAGCCGGTTGGCCATGTAACGATAATTCGGCGGCGGGACGAAACCATAAAACGTCGTCAGTCCTGTAATCGCCAGCACATAGCTGAGAGCCTCATTGGCAGATGTAACCGGAGCGAAGTATTTTCTAAACTCCGCCTCGTTGCTGAGGAGAGTGAATCCTTTCTCACCTGCAACAAGAAACCTGACGTAGGCAGGGCGAAGGATGCCGCTCCGGGTAATGAAGGTCCCTGGTCCGACCTCGTTCGAAGAGACGAATTCACAGACGGCAATCGGAACCCTCGGGCGCAGGCCTCCCAGCTCGTCCCGCCGATAAACCGTACTGCAGCCAAGCCGCCCGAGGTCGCTCGTTTTCTCGCAAGCCAGCCGGTCCTTCGTGTACGTCGCGCTGCATCCGCGCGTTGCAGCAAAAGGAGCGAAGTTCACGGTGAGCGGCGGTCTCGCTTCGCGCTGGACGATGGGAACCTGTGCGGATCCGGAAGCGAGTAAGGCGAGCGCAAAAAAAAGGATCTTCATCTGGTAGCCTCCGCGTGTGTGTCAGCCGGCGTTTCGTTCTGCTGGTCACCGGTCTCCGTGCCTTGGCGTGCGTTCGCGCACAATTAGAAACGTCACCCATCCTATCCCTCTCCACGAAAGAAAGGACGAAAAGCACTGCTAAGGACGGGAACTGCTCCTCCTTGCTGAAGCACCTCGCCGCCAATCACCATCCCAGCTCTCTACTTGTAGGCGTCGTCCTGGCGAGAGACGAAGCCTTGACCTCTATTTCACGACTTTTGTATTCACGACTTTGCACTCCAGTGGCGCGGATCTGCCCTGCCGTTGAATTGTCGCCGATTCGACGCCACTGTGATCGGATCGTGGAAGAAAGAACGCATAATGCCGGACGGGGACTCCGGAATTTGAAGTTGAAGCGTCGATGGTCATGAAAGAGGCGCTTCCTGCGGGCACGCTGATCTCCCACTACCGCATCCACTCCCGGTCCGGCGCGGGTGGGATGGGGGAGGTCTACCTCGCCGAAGATATGCGGCTGGGCCGGAAGGTCGCGATCAAACTGTTACCGCCCGAGTCAGTGGCCGACACCCAGGCCGCCAGGCGACTGATCCGCGAAGCGCGAGCAGCAGCGACCCTCGATCACCAGAATATCTGCTCGATCTACGACGTGGGGGAAGCCGACGGCCGCACGTTCATCGTAATGCAGTACATCGAAGGCAAAACGCTCGCTGCGAGAATGGGGCGTAAGCCGCTAGAGATGACCGAGGCGATTGAGACGGCTTTGCAGATCGCGCACGCACTCGCCGAGGCTCATTCACACGGGATCATCCATCGTGACATCAAACCGCAAAACATCATGATCACCGAGCGTGGCCTCGTGAAAGTGCTCGACTTCGGCCTGGCCAAGGTCCTCGCAGAACGGGGTGGGTCAGACAGCGACGCCGCGACGGACAGCTTTCTGACACAGGCGGGCGTGATCATGGGGACGGCACCGTACATGTCTCCCGAGCAGGTGAAGGGAGAATTGCTCGATGGACGGAGCGACATTTTCAGCTTTGGCGCGGTGCTCTATGAGTTGCTCACCGGCCATCAGCCCTTTGCGGCGAAGACGACCGCCGAGATCATCTCAGCAATACTGACGAGCGAGCCGCAGGCCCTGGCGAGGCACTCGATCGCGGTGCCGGTCAGCCTGGAGCTGATTCTGCGCAAGTGCCTGCAGAAGGATCGCCAGCAGCGCTATCAGTCGGCAGTGGACCTCGCCAGCGATCTCGAGACTGTGCGCCGTGAGTGCCAGAGTGGACCGGCGCCAGCGCCGGTCGATAGCACAGCGAAGACCATGGGCGTGGTAACGATCGGGCAAAGTGACGTGGCCACTCGTCGGTTGTTTTCATGGCCTCGGGTTGGCCTTGCCGCCGCGGCGCTTCTGGCGGTCCTCGCCGTCCTGCTCGTGTACAGAAAGGCCGGTCCTCCGCCTGGGCCAGCCTCCGCCGGCAGGGTGAAATCCGTTGACTCCGCCGCGTATGACTTCTACCTGCGCGGAAAGGTAATCAGCACCAACCAGAATCGGGAAGACAATGAAAACGCCATCCAGCTTCTGCGGCAGGCCATCATCGCCGAC
>JBDTRY010000360.1:0-3135 GCA_039931435.1 Acidobacteriota bacterium
CACCTGAGAAGATGCGTTTGTACTTCTTGTCTATCGTTGCGAGCGTCTCGTCTTTCTCGGAGAGGAGCCTCAGGAACAGCAGATAGGAGATCTGCTCGATCGAGTCCATTGGGTTGTTGACACCTCCCGCCCAGAGGGTGTTCATCAAGCTATCGACCCTTTGTCGAAGGCCGGAGGAGAAGAAGTTATTTGTGTTTTGTACGGGGAGCATGATCATGGATGCGAGGCAATCGACGCCTGGCGTACCAGCATCGATTGACGCAGCGCTTCGAACACCTGATCTCGGTGGTCGAATTGAGAGAGCGCTGCGATACCGCCGAGTCGGTTGAACTGGCTCGAGGTGAAGAGTGTCATGTCGCCGTCGACGAACTTGTGCAGTGCGTCGTCGTCGTCGGCAAGCAGCCGAGTGGTGGCATCGAGCCACTTCTGCTCTTGATAGCGCAGGTTGAACCGCGCTGCAATCGAGTCGACCGTATCAGTGACGACCTCGTCTTTACTCGGCAGTGGCTTAGTGCCCACCGCGTTGTAGACGAAGGCAGGAGTTGGGGCCGGTACGCCATAGGAACGAATCAGCTTGTCCGGTGAGTAAAACATCTTCGGCTGGTGGTAAAAGCGCTCGTTCATAAGCGTCTCCACGGCGTCATCATCCTCGTCGGCGACCGCTGTCTTCATCTCTTGGTCGCTAGCGACGAACGCCTTCACGTCGCGCTCGAAAGAGCCGCGGAAAGTCATCACATCGACCTTCTCGCCGTCCTGCCCGACTTCCACCACTTCTCGGCTCACCAGGGTATCGGTGCCCTCCCATACGGGGATCTCGGACGGTGGCGGCGGAGGCGGTGGTGCCTCTCCCCCTCCTCTCTCACCGGTATCGCCACCGGTGCCTCTGCCGCCTGTCTTCTCACCCTTCTCGCGCGGGATCTTGAGCGGCACGGTGTAGTCGTACCTATCTTCGAAATACTCAGCCACACCGCAGAAGTCGAGCAAGAAGTAGTTCTTCTTCTCGTACTCGGTGTTACCAACCTTAAAGGTGTAGAGGCGCGTGCCGCGTCCCTTGATCTGGATGTATTCGGTCGGTGAAAAGATCGGGCGCATGAGCGCGATGTTGAGTACGTCGCGGCAGTTGTAGCCGGTGGAGAGCATGTCAACCGAGACCGCGATCCGCTCCGGGCGCTTCCTGTCGCGGAACTCTTTGGCGATCGATGACGCATCCTTGATGCGCGAGGTAATCGTGACCGCAAGCCCCGGCTGCAGCTCATTGAAGATTTTCGTGAGGTTGGTCGCGTGGGTCTGGTTAACCGCGAACACGATCGAACGGCCAAGCTTCCCTTCCGGATCGCGCTGCGCCTCGTTGAGGAAAGTCTCGCACATCAGGCGGTTGCGGTTCGGCGTGAATACCTTGCGCTCGAGATCCTTCACCTTGAAATTCTCTTCTTGCTCGTTGATCACCACCGACCAGCCCTTCTCGGCCAGCGCCTTGGTGGTGATGTCCGAGCGCACATCGAAGATCTTCGGCAGGCATAGGAACGGCCCTTCCGGATCCTTCACCGCATCGATGATGTCGTAGCGGTATGTGGGATTCCCCGGCTCACAGCCGAAGTAGTGGTAAGTGTCGCGCAACTGCCGCGCCTCAAGCGACTTAGGCTCCTCGGCTCCGAGTTTGTCGATGTCGACGTTCTTGAGATATGCCTTCGGGGTCGCGGTAAGCCCGACACGCGTCGCCTGGAAAAACTGCACTACCTCGCGGGCATCGCCGTAGATCGAGCGATGTGCCTCGTCGTTGATGACCAGATCGAAGTAGAACGGGGTGAACTCCTCGCGGTAGCGACGATCGACCATGAGCGACTGGATGGTCGCAATGACAACAGATGAGCCGAGCAGCTCGCCAGTGCGGCGCGCGGATTTGAAGATGACCGGCTTGAACTCCCCCAAAACCGTGGCGAAGTCCTCCATCGTCTGCTTCGCAAGCTCGATGCGATCGACGATGAAGAGGACGCGCTCCGCGTTCCGGGTGACGAGGAAGCGACGAATCAGCGCCGCACAGAGCAACGTCTTGCCGGTGCCGGTCGCCATTTCGAGGAGAAACTGGCGCCTCTTCCCCTCGTCAAAACGCTTTGCCACCACGTCGAGCGCGAGCAGCTGATAGCCGCGCAGGGTCAGCTCCGGGTTAAAGGCGCGCAGGAAGTCTGGCTTGAGGGCCAGTGATTGCAACGGCTTGGCCGGCTGCATATTTTTGAGCCGGACACGCTCGAAATCCTCGCGGGAGGGTAGTCGCTCGATACGGTACGCATCACGCTCCGCGGCGAGTTCGAGGTTCCAGAACCAGTGCTCGCGCCCGTTCGAGAGGATGACGAACGGTGCTTTCAGGTTCTCCGCGTAGCCGCGTGCCTGCTCCTTTGCGTCGTAGGGATCCTTGTCCTCGCGCTTCGCCTCGAGGACGCACAGCGTACGTCCCAGCTTGTCTTTGAGCAGGTAGTCGGCGCGGCCGGCGACGTTGTTGTATTCGAACTGGACCTGCTTGGAGTCGAGCAGGTTCCACCCGCTGAACTCAAGGGCCTTGTCGATCAATACGCGCGAGAACGCTTCGGTTTGGCTAGTCGCCATGGGCATCGCGCGTTGCGTGCTGCGAGCGACACCGAATTTTCCTGGACGCTTTTTTAAATGGCATGTCTCTTTCATCCTACGGGTTATTGTTGTTCGGGCAAGACCGTACGGTGTCGCTGAACCCGCTCCTGCTCCACCGCAAGCAATCTACGATCGACTCAAGATCCGCCCGGAGGACTACCCACAGTTCAAAGCGGCGTACTGAGGTCTCCAGGTCCTCTTCGCGCCGGCTACTTGAATGGTGAAATCTGCGAAGGCAAACCGACGCGCATGAAGTACCTGGCAAAGGCTTGCGAGAAGTGTTCCAGGTATGGCGAGTCGAGTCGCAGGCGCTCGCCCGCCGCCTCAGCCTTCATCTCCAAATACGCAGGCGGCAGACTGAAGATTTGCCCAAAATCCACGACAAGCGAGCCGCGGTTGTTCTCCGGGTCGTCGGGGCTGCCCAGGAGATGCAGCCCTTCTAGCCGTCCCTTGCGCACCTCCTCCCACTTGCCTTTCAACTTGAACTTTGGATTTTGGGTCTCAAACTCATCG
>JBDTRY010000361.1:0-3123 GCA_039931435.1 Acidobacteriota bacterium
CCCTCGCCTTCGGCTTCGGGATGACACGTGTAGTCACTTCTCATCTCGCCTCTCGTTTCTCGCCTCTCCTCTCATCTCCCGGTTCAAACGGAACCCGACCACGGCCCCCCAGTAACAGAGTGCTCCCCATGCCAGGCCTGCGAGCGAATCGATCAGGTAATGCCAGCCGGTTACGATCGATCCCAGGAAGGTCGCCGTGAGAAGAAGAAAGAAAAAGAGACTGACGCGTTTCGAAAAACGCATCACCCACAGAGCAACGAACGTCTGAAAGGCGACGTGCATGCTGGGAAAGGCGGCCACTCCAAGCATGATGTCCAGTTTCGGATTGAGCACACCCCTGCGCAGGTCAAGGACCATGAGGTAGTTTTTCAGAAGCCGATACTGCCAATAGCGGCTTTCATGGAACAGCCGGAAAAATTCGCCCCAGACATCCGGATAGCGGAAGCCGGGGCCGAGTGAGGGAACGGCCAGATACATCCAGCTTCCGCCGATCCAGAGAACGCCGCCGCTGCTGGCGTAGGCAAAGCGGATCCGATCCGACGTCAGGGTCGTGAAGAACGGAAACGAAAGAACGACCGCGGCAAAAAAAAGATTTGCGTAGACCCAGTCCATGATCCGGATGAGCACAGGTGAAGAGAACAGATTCAGAAAAAAAATGTTCGGGGACATCCCGAAGAAGATCGTCCGATCGAGGTTCCACAGCGCAGCGTCGAACGAACGTGGATTCAGAATAGGAACGAGCAGCTTGATCCAGAAGTAGACGTGGAGCGCCAGCGTCCAGAAAACGGCAATACGCACTGATGAGATCAGCCAGCGTCTGGACTTCACCTCAGCCAGGTACTGCACTCCGCGTCCCTGACGGCGCTCCCACAACCAGCGCAGGGGCACGCCCACCAGCATGGAGATCACCAGCACCGGGAGAAAAAGGTAGAGCGACCAGAGGATGAGGCGCCAGAAGACCTTGATTCCGTGCGCGCTCATGATGAGGTGAGCAAGCAGGACCTGTGAAACAACGAAAAGGTCGTAGCCGAACCAGGGAACGAGCGTTCGTTTCGTGCCGGCGCCTCCGACACGCTCTTCAACCAGCGTCACCCGCTCATCTTACCGGACCCATCGCCCCTCGTCCTCCGGGATCGACGCTTCCACTGCCGCCGGTTTCACGATTGCCGTGGCGGCGCCGGCGGAGGAGAGCCTGTGCCGGCCCCCGGTCTGCACAAGGGCCACGCCCGAAAAAATGACCACCATGGCCAGCACCACATTCCAGCCGATCGGCTCATGCAGGACAAGCCACCCGAGAATCACAGCCACCACCGGATTGACATAGGCGTAGGTGGAAACGAGCGAAGTCTTCAGATGAGACAGGGCGTACACATAGGCTGCATAGGCGACGATCGAACCAAAAATCATCAGGTAAAGAAAAGCCAGCAGGGAGCGATTGCTGAATACGAATCGCGCCGCCTCGCCCCGGGACAACCCAATGATGCTCAGGACGACGCCTCCGGAAATCATCTGCAGTGACGCGGCGATCAGTGGCGAAAGGGTCTTCGACAGATGGTATTTGGATCGGATCGATCCGAGGTTCCAGGCGATGGACCCGCATTGCAGGGCGCCTACGCCGAGGAGAAACGAGGCCGCGAGCGTTCCCCCACGCAGCCGGGGTGCGACGAGGATGGCCACACCAGCGAAGCCGATGATCAGACCGGTGAGTTTTCGCGGTGTAAGCCGCTCACCGTCCTTGCGAAGAGACTCGAGTACAGCCATCCAGAATGGGGCCAGGGCCACGAGCAGGGCGGCGAAACTGCTGGGGAGAAAGTGTTCCGCCCAGACAACGGCGAGGTTGCCCACGCCCACGAGCAGCAGTCCGATCAGCGCCAGATTCAACCAGTCGCTGCGCCGTTCGGGCAGGCGCTGACCAGCAAGAAGTGAAATCGTCAGAAGAATGACACCGGCGGCGGTGAAGCGCGTTCCGGCAAAGAGAAACGTCGGCAGCGTTTCGATGGCGATGGCGATGCCCAGATAGGTCGTGCCCCACAGAACGCACACGGTGGCGAAGGCCACATAGGCCAGAACTCTGCTGCGATTCATCGGGAGGGAACTCAGATCAGCGCGCGGCAGGGGACAAAGAATTGCCGTCTTCGGCGCCACCAGTTTCCAATGAAGCGAAAAATGCCCGGGACAAATTCCGAGGTATATGGCGTCGGGGAATTGACCTCCGGCATTGACATCTCGACGCCGGGTTCTCAATCCGGACCGCTGTCCTGTCGCACCCAGAAAGTGAAGAGCCCGCGCTCCGTCGGATTATGAACCGGCCAACGGAACGCGGGCGGGAAGAGCGATCCTGGAGGGAACGCTTCCTGCTTTTCCTACAGTGAGCGAAGAGCCCTGCGCCGTGTTACACGCGGATAGCGGTACTCCGAGCGGTGCACGGCGGAGCGAATCAGATCTTTTTTCAGATAGTCGATCTTCACCGACCCTGACGGATCCTCGATCAATCCCTGAAGCGCCTTCCGCGACAGAATCACGGATGTCAGCTTCCACCCGGATCGACGCTCGAGCGCGATGGAAATGGTGTCGCTATCGTCAACGACTTTCCCCTCCGCGCCATGGGTCTTCAGGAGCTGCAGGATGTCGCAGACGACCTTCGTTTCGTTATTCATTGAAAGGGCTGCGGCGTGCATGAATTACCTCCTGATTTGTTTGTACTCACGAACTTCAGACGAAAGACGGAGGAATTTGTTTCATTACAAATCGGAAAAACCCGCCTTTCCGGGGTTCTTTCAGGGAAGAAGCCGGGCTCGTCGGCCAGCGACGACCTGCCTCGTCAGCCACCCCCTCTCCTATCATGGCTGTGTGCGCGTGACATTCGCTCCACTAAACCTGTCCGGATCGGCCCGAGCCGGAGAAACCATCCTCCAGGTCGCCCGGAAGGTCGGGGCCCCGTTGGGAAACGCCTGCGGCGCAATCGGCATATGCGGGCGGTGCGTCGTGCGCCCGGTAGCGGGCGCTGTCAATCTCACCGAGCCCACTGCGCGTGAGCGTCTGACTTCCCGCCTGAGCTCGGAGGAGCGACTAGCCTGCCAGGCCGTCGTCCTCGGAGACTGCATCGTCACGACCACCTACTGG
>JBDTRY010000362.1:0-3114 GCA_039931435.1 Acidobacteriota bacterium
GCGCCACCCGCTCCCGCATCGTCTACACTGCCCGACGGTGACTGTGGTTCACTCTGCCGACCGAACGCTCCTCGAACGGACGACCGCGGCTCTCATCTGGACTGCCTCGTTCTGCTTTGCGGTCACCATCTACCTCATCGTCCTGAAACGACTCTCGTTTCTTCCGCCCACTGCACCGATCGCCGTCGGCCGGGTCACGGTCGAAGGCGCCTCGAAGGCACGCGACTACGCGGGTGCGCTGCTCTTCTACGCGCTCGTTCCGCCGGCTACGTTCGGCCTGCAGAAGTTGCTGCGGTGGGGACTGGAAACTGCCATGGCTCCACTGCGGAGGGCGTCCGTGGAGTTCGACGCGGCTGAAGTCGGCGCCCTTTTCGCTGCGATCGTTTCGCTCCCGCTCATTCTCTCACCGCTCTTCTGGCTCATCACTCGGAAGGAAGGCTGGGCCACGATCCTTCCGCTGTTGCTGGGATTCGGACTGGCACATCTGATCTCGCTCTACCGCACTTCTCAGGCGACGCGACGTCTCCTGGCCCGGCCGCTGCTCCCCTTTCACGCATTGCTATTCACCGAGGCTTTCTCCTGGGTGCTCTTTCGCTATGTGGCCACCGGACGGCGCATCGCGCACATTCCCACGCTTTTCCTTGAAGCGGTGTTCGTGGCCTTTTTTCTTCTTTTGTTCTGGGGTGCTGCCCTGCTCGTCTCACGGCTGACCGCTCTTCTCACGGTCGACGCCACCGCGGCTGTGCTCCCCCGATTCGCCACCGGCGCCATGCCCCTTCTCCTGCTTCCCTACCTCGGGCTGGTGATGATTCCGGCTGGCGGCATCATCGCCATCGTCTCCGCGGCCGCGATGCTGGGAATTCTCGTCACCATCGCCGGCAGATTCTCGATTCCGGCGATCCGTACACGCTGGCTGCTGGCCTGGATCTTCATCCCCGGTCTGATCTTTCTGCTGAATCACGCCTCGCTGGCAACACCGGATCATTGGGTTGATCTCTTTCATCGTGGCGAATCCCTCGGGCCGGCATCGGATTATCTGCACGGAAAGGTGCCGTACCGCGACGTGTTCGTTCTGCACGGACTGATGGAAGATGGATTTCTCGACGCCGGACTGATGCAGCTATTCGGCCGTGGAGGTTCGGTGGTCAGCTGGCACCGTCTGGTGCTCGAATCTGTCAGCCTGGTTTCGATCTGGATTCTGGCGATTGTCCTCTTCGATTCCATTCCCCTGGCTCTGGCCACTCTCGCTCTGGCTTTCGTGACCTCGCCCGGCAATCAACGCGTACTCTTCGAGATTCTGGCGTTGACCATGCTCATCGCAGGAATGAAGCGCAGAAGCATCCCTGCCTTTGTGATCGCGGGTGTCTTCTCAGCTCTGGCGCTCTTCTACAGCATGGAGACGGGACTTTACGCCATGGGCGGCGGAGTGGGCGCGCTTCTGACGATGTCGCTGCTCTCGCACTCAGGGCGGCTGGAACGTCCCTTCAGCGCGAAGCGACCCCTCGCTGCCTTCCTAGCCGGGATCGTTCTCGGAGCGGCGCCGTTCCTCATTTACCTCGGGCTCAACGGTGCCTTCCTGGCCTTCCTCCGCAACTCGTTCGTCACGGTGCCATCGATCATCGACGCCGTCTGGTCGCTGCCCTTTCCCGATCTTTCGGAGACCTTTCGCGGTGACCTCAGCCTTCACTCGCTGTCCGACTTCGTCCTCGGCGAGAAGATCCGTTTCGCACTGAACCCACTGGTCATCGCCGTGGCACTGACCTGGCTGGTGGCGCGGTCGGCGATCAGTCGCCTGACCTTCGCCGAACAGCTCCTCATTCCAGTGACGCTGTTCGCACTGCTCTCACAACGCAGCGCCATGGGCCGGGCGGACCTGTCGCATCAGATTTTCGCGGCATTTCTCGTCGGACCGATGCTCGTGGCCATGGCTGTGCCGCTGTTCCGGAAAGCCGCAGCGATGTGGGAGCACGAAGGAGGTATGGCCCGGGCCTTTCTCTCCGCCGCGCTCGTCGCCGCCATTCTCCTCGGCACCGTCGTGCTCTGGATTCCCGATCTCGTCAACGCCCGGCTGGACGGCATCATCAACTATCGCCCACGCATGTCTACGACCGGATACAGCGACCCCAGCGCTGTAAAGGTCGCCGAACGAGTCGAGGCCGTTCGCATGGCGGTGGGCAGAGTCGTTTCGCCGGGCCGGCCCATCTTCGATTTCTCGAATCAACCGGCGCTCTACTTTTTCGCAGACCGGCCGAACCCGACGCGCTTCTACCAGATCCCGATCCTTTCGCCTGCGGCGTTCCAGCGCGAGACGATCGTGGCCCTCGAACGCAGCAAACCAGCGCTCGTTCTGCGTCGATCGCCGGCGGACTTCGACGACTTCGACGGCATCACCAACGATCTTCGCGCTCCTGCCGTGGCCGCCTACATCGATGACCATTACACATTCGACCACGCCGTTCGCGGAGTGGAGCTGTGGCGCCGGCTTCCCGGAGCGAACTCGCTGGCGCTTGCACACTATCTGGCCATGGTCCACGTTCCAGCGAAGCTGGAAGTCGCTGCATCGGATAAAGAACGCATCATTTTTCCCGCCGTGGCCGACATCGTTGGCGCATCCGGATCGAAATGGCAGACCGATCTTGTTCTGCACAATTCCGGCACGGAGCCGCTCGATCTCACCCTTCGCTATTTGTCGGTCAGAAACCGAACGGCGGCCCTGCACCTGGGCGCCGGCGCCAGTGCCATGTTCAGTAACGTCGTCGCTTCAGTGATGGAATCGCCGGGGACACGGGGCTCGCTCATGATCGAGTTCCCGCGAGGTCATGCACCGCTGGCACACGTCTCGACCTGGGACGTAAAGCGGGGCGGGAAAGCTTCGCTCGAATCGCCCATGACCGCGGCCGACGCCGCCTCTGCGGATGGACCTTTGAAGCGGCTGATCGTGGTGGGGGTGAGTGGTGGTGAAACGAAACGTGTGACCCTGGGAGTAGTCAGTCTCGGCAACGAACCGGCCGCGTTCCGAGTCGTTGCCCGCAATGCGTCCGGAGATGTCACCGGACGCGGCGTCAGCGGCTCTACCGAGGAACAAGGAGGCTACGTCCTGGCCGATCTGGCAGC
>JBDTRY010000363.1:0-3108 GCA_039931435.1 Acidobacteriota bacterium
CGCGTAATAGATCGAGCCGAACCCCATGTAGCGGTATCTTCCCACCGGGTACCGCTCTCGCATCTGGTGAAGCAGCTGCAGGATCAGCTTTCGCTCGATCTGCTTCGACGGCCGTAGGAGATAGCTAAACCTTCGTGCCCTGCCGACCATCAGTCGACTTCTTGCTCGAGGAAGTAGTCAAAAGCGTATGCCCCAACTGCGCCTGCGCTCATCGTTGCGTCACCGAGGTTGCGCTTGATCCGTTCGACATCGGTCTTGAGGCGTCGGAATTGAATCGACACGTCGGACCGCGTTTGACGAGGTGGCGGCGTGTACGCGAAGGCTCGATCCTCCGCCGGTAGCGCGGTGATTGTGGCGGTTGGTGCCTCTTGCAACGTGGATCGTTGCAGCGAGGGATCCACTTGTGCATCGCTTGGATAGAGATCGTTGAGGAATGCCAAGACCGGGCGCGCATACAGCCGCATTTCTCCCAGCGCGTGCTGATAGATCGGAAGCTCTCGCTCGACACCCTGCTTGGTTGTTCGCCAAGGCAGCAACCGAACGTCCTCGCTCTTGAAGAAGATGTGACCCACAAAGTGGTTGTACTTGCTTCGGAACTGCGGAAGTACGTCGCCCCACCCTGTCTCAATTGTCTTGTCCGCATCGAGGACCATTCGTCCGTTGCAGTAGACGTACCAGCCGCGCGGGTCCTGATCGTCGACGGGCGATAGGCCGACGATCATCAGAACGTCGACGCCGTCGCGCTGCCAGGATCGACGTGCCGGCGCAACTGGGTCGGATGCAAACCGGGCGAGCTCCGCGCCAACTGCCTCCCCGTTGACTGTGATCTCAACACCTGCGGTTAGGAAGAGGGCATACGTCGAAGCGAGTCTGGTCATGAGCTCCCTTCGGAACGAAGGCTGCGCAAAACGCTGGGCGATTGGACCAAGCAACTCGCTAACGACGATCGTCGTGCCGGCAGTTCGCGGTGGGTTTACGTGGGTGCTTGAAGAATGCGCGCTTCATGCCAATCCCGTACACGCTCAGGCCGAAGTCAGCACCCCTCTCCTCGGGATTGCCAAAGCGAAAGACCGTCTCTTCTGCCTCCTCGAGTGCAATCCCGCCACACGTGTCCTCGATGCGAAACTCATCCGGCGACAGTGAGATGTCAATTCGACGACCGGCAATGCTCGTGGCCTGGTGCCCATAGAGCAGCGCGGTGACGTCGAGTTCCTCGAGCTCAACCGCTTTGTCAACGGCGTTGTCGACGAGATCCAGAATCGCATCGGCGACCGAAATGTCACGAGTGAGCATGTCGATGAAGAAGGACTTGCTAGGCGTCGCATCCGCGAATTTCTGCACGATCTCCGTCACGCTCACTCCTTCGGTTCGGAGCCGCTCAATCGAGCGGACATGATGGCGAAAGCCTCAGGGTCCGAGTCCGACCCGACAAATCGCATTGCGTGCAGGCGAGCCGCAACAAGGCTCGAGCCCGTCCCAGCAAACGGGTCCACCAGCAATCCCCGCCTCCGCCCGCTCATCTCGACCACCCGATGCGGTATGGCTGGAGGTAGAGCGTTTGCGTTCCTGAGTTTGTACCTTGCGTGGCGAACGGGACTTACGTCCTCCCAGACGTCCGATAAGTTGATTCCATCTCGGACAAACCGCTCGTAGCCGCCGTAACTCCGCACGTACTCCCCGCAATGGGGACACGTAAGTGGAGGCACCTTAGGCCGGTTGAACGATGCAGGTGTGCCCTTGGAAAAGTGCAAAAGTGCGTAGTGGGCGGGATAGAGTCGATTGCGTCGGACGAAACCGTTCTTCATGCTGATGGCGATCCAATGGACGAACTCGAGCCTTGCCTGAAGGTACGCGCCAAACTCCAGCGCCCAACGCGGCAAGTGGTAGAGGTAGAGCGACCCTCCGGGCTTGAGGATGGTCACCGACTGCTCAAGGACTGCCTGGATGAAGGAGCGGTACTCGCCCTCGGGGACACTGTCATGACGCTTGGGTTGGCGTCCGTAGCCCTTGCCGAGGTTGAAGGGCGGGTCGAGGAAAACGATATCGGCGACACCGGGAGCGAGAGATACTAGGGTTTCAAGAGCGTCGCCCATGACCAGATCACCGGCGTTGGTACGGACGAGTTCGCCGCGGGGCACCTTCTCCCACCATGGACTGATGCGCTGGACAACTCGCCGGGATTTCGCAGGCGACCCGATCAGGTCCAAAGCTCCCTTCGGGTCATTCATCGACCGACTAGAGACCTGTCGCATCGTCGCATCGGGTAAGGATGCATCATTCCGCTCTCTCCAGGATCAACGGTTCGCGGCGATAGCAATCGGTCGCTGAGACTTCGGCGACCCGGTGCGAGCAAGCACGAAGTCGCGAGTCTCTCGGTCCACGAAATGGACGAAGCACCGTCGCGAGGCACGCCTGCACGGCATCGGCGATGAACTGCTCGCTGGTGCCTTGGAAGAGGGTTCATCAGTCCCTCATCGGCGCCGCCCCAGAGAAGGCAGGCCGCCGCTCACGATTTTGACCCGCGGACTACGAGGCTTTCCGGACGAGGGCGACCTAACGCGCGGAGGAGGAATCAGAGATACGGCATGCCTAAGGGCCGCAAGCAACTGGCCAGGTTGAACGTCGGATGCGGAGGAGGAGGCTGCCTCGAGTCCTGCTTCTAGAGCAAGGAAGGCGGGAGCCATCCTAGCCACGGTCCGGCGCGGCCACCCCTTGCCCGTGGGGACATAGACCTTGATCAGGCCGTGCCCAGCCACTCTGTCGTGCACATCAGCCAACGGCGCGTGCTCCCCTTTTCGCGGGCCGAACACCGGCATACGGGCCTGTAACGAAGCAAGCGCCGTCACGGCCCTGAGGTACTCCCCTACCCCCTGGATCCACGTGCCCGGGTACTCGCCGAGGCGGGTCAGATCCAGGCACTCATTCATTCCCCATCAGACTCCGGGAGCGATCCACCATTCTCTCCGAGCAACCGAGCCTTGGCGAGTCCGAACTCCTCTGCCGAAATGGCTCCTTGCGTCCGAAGCGCGACCAGTCGCTCGATGGCGTCAACCAAGGCGAGTGGAGATGCCTCGTTCGGCGGCTGCTCCGCGGCGTTCGGCTGCGCTG
>JBDTRY010000364.1:0-3097 GCA_039931435.1 Acidobacteriota bacterium
CGGCAAAGGGTTGAAACGACATGAACGAGAAGATTCGCATCCGTCTCAAAGCGTACGACTACCGGGTTCTCGATCAATCCACATCGGAGATCGTGGACACGGCCAGGCGCACCGGAGCGAAGGTGGCCGGACCGATTCCGCTGCCGACGCAGATCTCGCGCTACACGGTCCTGCGCAGCCCGCACGTGGACAAGAAATCGCGGGAACAGTTCGAGATGCGGACGCATAAGCGGCTGCTGGACATTCTCGAGCCGACCACCCAGACGGTCGACGCACTGATGAAGCTCGAGCTTCCGGCCGGCGTGGATGTGGAGATCAAGGCCTTCGGAAAATAGACGTGAAGGAGTGCGGTGGCTTGATGCCCCCGTTCCTGGCACGAGGTGAACGATGATTCGAGGATTGATAGGCAAGAAGGTGGGCATGACCCAGGTGTTCGCTGAGGACGGCGTGCTCGTCCCGGTGACCGTGGTTCAGGCCGGCCCCTGTCTTGTCGTACAGAAGAAGACCAGTGAGAAGGATGGCTACGACGCCGTGCAACTGGGTCTGGTGGAGAAGTTCTCCAGCCGCCGTCTCACGGAACCGATGCGCGGTCATTTCGAAAAGGCCAGCGTTCAGCCCATGCGTACGCTCGTGGAGATGGATTACGAGGGCGAGGCCAACGTCGGCGATCGCGTGCTCGTGGACATCTTCAAGGCCGGCGACACGGTGGACGTAGTGGGCAAGTCGAAGGGCAAAGGCTTTCAGGGCGTGATGAAGCGCCATCACTTCGGCGGTGGCCGGGCCTCGCACGGTTCGATGTTCCATCGCGCTCCGGGATCCATCGGCGCCTCGGCTTTTCCTTCGCGAGTAATGAAGGGAATGCGTATGGGCGGCCGCATGGGTGGCGATCAGGTCACCGTGAAGAACCTTCGCGTGGCCAAGATCGATCCGGAGAACAATCTGATCTACATCCGCGGGGCGGTGCCGGGTGGCCGGAATGCCCTGGTCGTTCTTCGCCTGGCGAGGAACGGATCGAGAGGTGAGTAGCCATGCCCAGCATTGACATCAAGGATCTGGCGAACAAGACGGTCGGCTCGGTCGATCTCCCCGAGGAGATCTTCGGCTATCCGTACAAAGAGCACCTCATTCATGAGGCGGTGCGCAACCATCTGGCCTCGCTCCGTGCCGGAACGCATAAGACCAAGGTGCGCTCCGAGGTTTCGGGATCCGGCAAGAAACCGTTCAAGCAGAAGGGAACGGGCCGGGCCCGCCAGGGCGGCGGCCGTCCTCCCATCCACCGTCATGGTGGAACGGTGTTCGGTCCCGTGCCGCGGGATCACTCGTTCAAGATGAACGCCAAAGAAAAGAAGAACGCTCTGAAGTCGGCGCTGAGCTTCAAGCTGCGCGACGGCAAGATCGTTCTCATCCGCGAGCTTTCCCTCGACGGACTGAAGACCAAAGCGCTGGCCGAGACAATCGGAACGATCGGCGTGGAGGGAAAAGCGCTGATCGTGGACTCGCTGGACAACCTCAATCTTCATCTGGCTTCGCGCAACAACCCCAAACTGCAGATGGTCGACGCCATGGGCGTTAACGTCTACGACGTGGTGAACAGCCGGTACATCATCCTCAGCGAAGCTGCTCTGCAGCGGCTCACGGAGGTGCTCGGATCATGACCAGACACCATCAGATCATCCGCCGCCCGATCGTCACGGAGAAGACTACGCTGCTGCGCGAGAGCGCCAACGTCATCGCCTTCGAAGTGGCCGTGGATGCCAACAAGATCGAAGTGAAGAGGGCAGTGGAAGCGCTGTTCTCGGTGAAAGTGGACGAAGTGCGCCTGATCAACGTTCAGGGCAAGGTCAAGCGCATGGGGCGGTACGAGGGAAAGCGGCGGGACTGGAAAAAAGCCTACGTCCGGCTCAAAGAGGGGCAGGCTGCACCGGAGTTCTTCGAAGGCGTTTAGTCGAGACAAATACAACAGTGAAAATGCAGAGAGCATCGTGCATTTCCCGTGAGGGGTTCTTATGGCCGTAAAAAAATACAAACCGACATCGCCTGGTATTCGCTTCCAGACGCATCCGTCATTCGACGAGATCACCCGCTCGAAGCCGGAGAAATCGCTGACCCGAGGAAAGCGCAAATCCGGCGGGCGGAACAGCATCGGCCGCATCACCTCCCGCTTCATCGGGGGCGGTCACAAGCAGAAATACCGCGAGATCGATTTCAAGCGTGACAAGCACGGCATTCCGGCCAAGGTCGCTTCTATCGAGTACGATCCGAACCGCAGCGCCCGCATCGCCCTGCTGCACTACGCCGATGGCGAAAAGCGCTACATCCTCGCTCCGGACGGCCTGTCCGTCGGCCAGAGTGTGACCGCCGGATCCACCGCGGACATCGTCACCGGCAACGCTCTGCCGCTCTCGAACATCCCCATCGGCACGGTCATTCACAACATCGAGCTGAAGGAAGGCAAGGGCGGCCAGATGGCTCGCTCCGCCGGAACGAGTGCGCAGCTCATGGCTCGTGAGGATGAATGGGCCAGCCTCCGTCTGCCCTCGGGTGAGATCCGCAAGGTCCACGTGCGTTGTTTCGCCACCATCGGGCAGGTCGGAAACCTCGAACACGAGAACACTTCCATCGGTAAGGCCGGACGGACCCGGCACCTCGGCCGGCGCCCGCACAACCGCGGCGTCTCCATGAATCCGGTCGATCACCCCCTCGGTGGTGGTGAAGGCAAGACCTCGGGTGGACGGCATCCTGTCACCCCGTGGGGCAAACCCACCAAGGGCCACAAGACCCGTTCCAATAAGAGAACCGACAAATTTATCGTCCGGAGACGGACCAAGTAAGCGGCCTGGAGCCGGCAGCCTGGAGAAGCGATGACACGTTCAGTCAAAAAAGGTCCTTTCACCGACGATCACCTGCAGAGCAAGGTCGACGAGATGAACCGGCAACGCGATAAGAAGGTCATCAAGACCTGGTCGCGCCGCTCCACGATCAACCCGGGCATGGTCGGGCACACCATCGCCGTGCACAACGGGCGGAAGTTCACGCCGATTTACATCTCCGAGAACATGGTCGGACACAAACTCGGCGAGTTCGCTCTGACCCGGAC
>JBDTRY010000365.1:0-3093 GCA_039931435.1 Acidobacteriota bacterium
TCCATCCCTTAAACGAATCAACCCGATTTCCGCACAACCTCTCAGGATGACAAGCTCCCCAGGCCCCGCGAGAACCCGAGGCGTGTCCTGTAGAAGCGTGAGCGGGAATGACATCGTCGGCCCTATCGCTCGCCGCTCCCCTTCAACGCGTCCAGTATTTTTTCATGCACGCCGCCGAAGCTGCCGGATGACATGACCAGGATGACGTCGCCTTCACGCGCTTCCGCGGCAATGTGCCGGGCGATCTCGTCGAAGTCCTCGATGGACTCTCCTTCGATACCATCCCTTTTCAGAGTGTCGAGAATGGTGGGCACCGACATCATCTTGTCCAGGCCGTAGCGGTTCACGTAACGTTCTCGATGGAAGATAGGGCCGACAATCACGCGGTCCGCTTCATGGAATGCCACCGTGTAACCCTCTTCGAATTCCTTGCGCGACGAGGAGATGGACCGAGGCTCGAACACAGCCCAGATGCGTCCCTCCGGGTACCGATCGCGTGCGCCGTGCAGCGTGGTGGCAACGGCGGTGGGGTGATGCGCGAAATCGTCGATGACGGTCACTCCCCGCTCCACTCCACGCACTTCCATTCTTCGCTTGATGCCGCGGAAGGTATCGAGCCCGCGCTGAATGTCGTTCTCGTTCACGCCGATGGAGCGGGCGATGGCGATGTCGCCGAGGGCGTTCAGTACGTTGTGCATGCCGGAAAGATTCGAGGTGAAGCGGAACCAGTCCTTACCTTCCCAGACCGCCGTGAACGACGTGTTCTGGGGTGTGAATTCGATGTCTTTGGCGATGAGGTCGTGCCCGGGCTGGAGACCAAACGTAAGCCATCGGGCACTGGCTTCGTTGCGCAGTCCGGAAACATGTTCATCGTCGCCGTTGGCGACGATGACGTCACCGGTACGAACCTGTCGTACGGCCTTGCCGAAGGCATCGATGATGGTCTGCAGGCTGTCGTAGATGTCAGCGTGGTCGAATTCGATGTTGTTCAGCAGCAGATAGTTCGCATGGTAGTGAAGGAACTTGGCTCCCTTGTCGAAGAAGGCCGTGTTGTATTCATCACCTTCGATGACGAATTCCTTGCCGTCTCCGAGCTTGAAGTTCGAGCCGAAATTCACCGGAATTCCTCCGACGACCATGCTCGGATCCCGTCCGGCGGACTCCAGGAGCCAGGCCATGAGCGAGGTCGTCGTGGTCTTGCCGTGCGTCCCGGTGATGACAATCGATTTTTTCTCCCGAATGAAGAGCTCGTAAATGGCTTCGGGCATGGAGGTGTAAGGCAGGTCCATCTCCAGCACTGCCTGGGCCTCGGCATTGGTGATCGCCGCGGCATTTCCAATGATGACGAGGTCGGGGCGAAACGTCTCCAGGTGCTCTTTCGTATACCCTTCGAGCACCTCGATTCCGAGCTGCTCCAGGTACGTCGACATGGGTGGATAGACGTGCTCGTCAGAACCTCCCACCGTGACGCCGGTCTGTTTCAGCATTCCGGCCAGAGAGGCCATGGCCGTTCCGCCGATGCCGATCAGATAGACCCTTCGGGCTGCTTCGATATCATGCACATGCGGCATTCAGTGGCACCTCGTCGAGATTGAGATCAGAGCAAAAGCAATTTTCATGTCATTCGTATCAGTTCGCCGGTCCCGGCCAGATGGCTGCCGACGCTTAAAGAACAATGTATCCCCGCTCGGTTCGGCTCGGTGCACCACCCACTGAGAGGAATACCAGCTGTTCGAGGCACTGTTCGTTATTTCGGTCCCACCAGTACAACCCGCTCATCAGGAGGATTATCCATGTCGTCAAGGCGCATCGCTCTTATTGTTCCGGCGCTCGTTCTGGCCCTTTCCACCGGCACGTCCGTCATGGCCCAGAACGCAGCCGATAAGGCGCCCCGCCTCACGGTGGTCGAGCCTCTCAAGGATTTCGGAACCGTGGCCAAAGGCGAGAAACTCGACTGGTCCTTCCTGATCAAGAACACGGGCGACGCCGATCTGAAGATCGTGGCGGCCCGTCCGTCCTGTGGCTGCACCGTCGCAGACTTCGACAAAGAGATCAAGCCCGGGCAGACCGGAAAAGTGACGGCGCACGTCGACACCACGGCGTTTGCCGGCCCCATCTCCAAGGCAGTGACCGTGGAGTCGAACGATCCGAACAACCCCAGCGCCCAGCTCACCATCCACGCCATCGTCAAACCCTACGTGGAGGCTTTCCCGGCGGGATTTCTCCGCTACAACATCGTGCAGGGAGACGCGCAAACGCAGGCAGTGACCATCTACTCAGCCGAGGAGACGACGCCGTTCCAGATCCTCAAGGCTGAAGTGCCCGGCGACTGGGTCAAAGTGGACTACAAGAAAATCGACAAAGCCGAGGATATGGCCAAAGCAGGAGCACCGGGACAGGTGCAGTACAAGGTCTCAGTGACCGTGGGAGGGCCGACGGTGAAAGTGGGACCGCTGGCCGACAAGATCCGGCTGGTCACGAACAGCAAGCACCAGCCCGAATACTTCCTCAGCCTCAGTGGTGTCGTGCGGCCGACGTATTCGGTCATTCCCAGCGTCGTCAATTTCGGAGAAGTGACCGCGAACGATCCGACAGCAGAGCGGAACATCACGCTGCGATCGAACGACACCCACACTCCCGGAGAATTCAAAGTGACAAAGGTCGAGTCCAGCTCTCCGGACGTGACCGCACAGATCAAGCCCACCGACCAGGCCGGCGAGTATCAGGTCACGGCCCGCGTCGCTCCCGGCGCCAAGGCAGGACAGATCGACGGCACAATCAAGATTTTCACCAGCGACCCGCTCCAGCCGGTTTACACCTTGCCCATCAAAGCCATGGTCAAAGCCGCAGCGAAGCCCGGCGAGTAACATCCAGTTCACGAGAATTCAAAGGCCTCCCGCGACGGGAGGCCTTTTTTGTTGTCCGGCATCAGCCGGTGAACGCAACGCGCCCGGCACAACTACCCGGACACGCGAGCCGACCTAAGCCGGCCACCGTCCAGCGGATCCATCGCAACCATCGACTGAATTCTAAGCGACTGCCCCTCAGGCGACGCGGATGGAGATCGACAGGCCGTCCCCGACCGGGAGAATG
>JBDTRY010000366.1:0-3082 GCA_039931435.1 Acidobacteriota bacterium
AGAGGTGATAAGTAGTGATGGGAAGTAGAGGTGAGAGGCAACAGCCAGGCGTGTCGTCCCGAAGCCGGAGGCGAGGATCTCCGGTGATGTATGGGAAGCCGTGTTGCACACCGAAGATCTTCCTCGCTGCGTTCGTCGGGATCACACGCCGATGGACGTCCCCCTCTTTCGCCTCTCGTTTTATTTACTTGGCCATCGTAGAGTGATGCGTGGTTGCAAGGGTCTTCAGCATCTCGGCGGGAATCTTTCCACTCAGGCTTACGCTGTCGCCGTCGCGCTTGACCTCGAATTGCCGGATGATGGAGACGAGTTGCGGGGCTTTGTCCTGAACCGTCAGGCGCCAGGCAGCGAGCATTCCCCGAACCGTGTCCTCGAGAAGCTGGCGTGTCTCGTCGTCGGACGACTTCGCCGTCGCTCCAAAGAGTAGATCCGTTCCCGCATCCGTGGCCCAGACAGTGACCACTGAAACGTGTTTGATGGCGCTGGCAATGGCCATGCCCGGTCCGGATGTGGCGCCCGTATACGTCTGATGGCCGCCGGTCAGCCGTGAAGATCGCGGCACGTCCATGACCAGCCACGACGTTGCTGAGGGGTCGATCCGGGCGATGTCTCCGGCCAGCGGCGAGCGCGCCCGGAAGTTCGTTCCCCCGTTCTTGCGTGCGGAGAGAGCTTCGACAATCGCCGACTCCGTTCCCGCCAGGACAAGACCGTTGTCGACGAAGGCCACGGCGCCATCATGGTGGCCGTCGTCAGAATTTTCGGGAAGCTTGAAGTAGGTACCGGCGTCCACAGTCGTGGCCACGGCGCCTCGTCCCTTCACCGCGGACGAAAGCCGGGCGATGTCGTAGCGGCCCACGAACTGAACGAGCACCTGGTGATCGGTTGGAGATGTTCCCGGCGAGACCGCCATCACGACGAGGTCCACGTCGCGACGCGGATCGAGTCCTGCGTCCTGCATGAATTTCAGCGTGTCGCCATCGAGCGTGGCCTTGTCGGCCTCGGTAAACAGACGTCCGGAGAGGGGACTGCTGCGCAATTCATCCAGCCGGACCATTCCCACGGTGGCGGCGTCGGCCGGCACCAGCGCCAGAGCCTCCGAGGAAGCGCCGGCTGCAAATGACGGAATGGCCAGCGCGGCCACTGCCAGAGTAATCGTGAAGAACCTCATCATGGAGCTGAGACGGGACATTTAGAACTCCTTTCTCTGGAACAACCAGGCCGCTGCCGAGAGGCAGACCAGCCCGAAAACTGCTGTGGAGATGAAGGTGGAAGGGTGGATGCTTTGTGTCAGCCCATGCGGTGCGCCTTCACCGTATACAAGCGCCACCACGGCCTGACCCATTTCCGAGGTCTTCGGGAAAATCCAGTACAGCGTACGGACGAGTGTTGCTCTCCACTCCACAGACATCATCGCTTCGATCTTCTCGTGAGCGACGAGCACCGCGGAGAAAAAGAACACGCCGTACGTGGTCATGATGGACACCGCGGTCGAGGAAGTGACCACGCCCACGAGAAAGGCGAAGGCCAGGAGTACGGAGATCACGAAGAGAATCACCAGACCGCCCAGGAAAAACCGCGGGTGGGCGACGTGCGTCTTCCAGACAACAATGAGCCAGATCGAACCGATGAGATAGGCGATGTTGGCCGCAGCCAGTGTCAACCCTGCGATGTAGCGCGAGAACAGTAACTGCAGGCGCGGAATGGGCCGAGAGAGATAGAGGTCGATCGTCCCCTTTTCCTGAAGTCGCGGGACGAGATGCGCCGTGGCGAAAATCGCCAGGAATGTACCCACGAGATAGAGAAAGCCTGAGAACCCGGATTCGAACCCAAGCACGAGCTTGTCGATGTTCACCGAGCTGCCGCCCATCTGCACGTCTTTTCCGAATAGCGTGGCGCCGGCCAGGGCCCCGTTGACGATGTCCAGATTCACCGACAGTCCAAAGATAAGAATGAACAGCGAGGAGAGAAAAAAGTACGCGAGCAGCGTCCAGCGCGCCGCGGCCTCGCGAAATACTTCTTCGATGTTGGTCAGCAGAATCTTCACTGTGGCACCTCCGTCGCCTGGGGCTCGCCAGTCTTGACGAGGTCGACGAAGAGGTCCTCGAGAGAGGTTCGCACCGGGGCAAGCTCGGAGAGGATTCCACCGCTCTGTCGCAACCGATCCACGAGGGCGTTCAGTTGCTCAAGATCTTTCACAGTCAACAGGAGATGGCCGTTCTGCCGTTCCACTCCCGCTCCGGTCTCCCGGAACGAGGCCATCAACGGCTCGTCCACCGGGCTGGTAACCATCCGGTAACGGGGATCGCCGCTGGAAGTGAGATCCACAATTCGTCCGCAGGCCGCCATTTTTCCGTTACGGAGAACGGCGACGCGGTCACAGGTCAGTTCGATCTCGGAGAGAAGGTGCGAGTTCACGAAGACCGTGGTTCCGTTGTGGGCGACCTCCCGCAGAAGATCGCGGATCTCCCGTCTGCCCACAGGATCGACGCCGTCCGTAGGTTCGTCGAGCAATAGAACCTGCGGATGATGGATGAGTGCCGAGGCCAGACCGAGGCGCTGGGTCATTCCTTTTGAATACTTTTTGACCTTGACGTCGATCCACCCCGCGATCCGTAACTGCTCGAGGAGGGGCTTCATGCGACTGTTCAGCGTGGCGGTATCCATCCCCGAAAGGCGGCCGAAGATGGACAAAGTTTCTCTACCAGTGAGATAGCCCGGAAAGCGATGACCCTCGGGAAGGTAGCCGACGTTTCTGCGACTCTCCGGATCCGCGACCGGTTTCCCCTGAATCCATGCCGAGCCCCGCGTGGGCCGCGTCAGCCCGAGGAGAATCTTGACGGTCGTGGTTTTGCCGGCGCCGTTCGGGCCGAGCAGGCCGAAGAGCTCCCCCTGCCCCACCTCCAGATCGAGTTGCTCGAGTGCGGTGATCCGCCTCTTCCCGAAGTGAGAAGTGTAGATCTTCTGAAGGTCAGTGACCTGAAGGGCAGGAACGCTCATGCTCGAAGGTTGTACGTAGTCCTCTCTGCGCGGGTTTCAATCCGCACTACTTTGTAGCACAAAGTACTCCACTCGATCAATGAAT
>JBDTRY010000367.1:0-3081 GCA_039931435.1 Acidobacteriota bacterium
TCAGCGTCGCTGAGTGCTGGACCTCGTACGTGGACAACCGCTCTACCGATCTGACCTTCGTACCTCCGCTGGCGGTACCGTGACACTGGCGCAGCCCGGCTCCGATTCAATCACTCTTTGAACGAGTGCCTCGGAGTAGAATTCGGACGACTGGTCGTCCCCTACCTGCGCTGCGAATCCGCCCAATTCTCGTGAGGACAGAGATCATGAGCAACAACCACGAACCCGTTGGCCGTCCTGACCGATCCGAGGCTGCACCGTACTTCTTCGGTTATATCGACAGGGTGCACGGAGACCGGCCGCTGGCGACCTTGAAGGAGCAGATGCCGGCGACGCTGGCGTTCCTCTCGCACATCAGCGAGGACCGTTCACTCCACCGCTATGCCGAAGGCAAGTGGAATGTGAAGCAGGTGCTCAACCACATTTCGGATTGCGAGCGGCTCTTCACTTTCAGGGCCTTCTGGTTCGCCCGCGGCTTCACCGATGCACTTCCCGCCTTCGATCAGGATGTGGCAGCTTCCCACGCGCCGGGCAGTGAGCTGTCATGGTCGGACCTCGTGGAGGATTTCCGCACCGTACGCATGTCCACGCTGTCCCTCTTCGAAAACCTTCTCGCGGAGGCCTGGATGCGGAAAGGAGAGGCAAGCGGATTTCCTTTCACCGTGCGGGCAGTGGCCTTCATCAACGCCGGCCACCTTGCCCATCACACGGCCGTGATCTCCGAGCGCTACCTTCAGGCCGGGCAAACCTGAGGGGATCGAAGTTCCTCGAGGCTGCCTGGCGGCTCACGGGCCCTTGACGATCACTCCACCCTTCATGACGAACGGTACGTTTTCAACCCTGGATACGTCCCGTGTCGGATCGCCAGCCACCGCAATGAGATCGGCAAGAAGTCCGGGAACGATTCGACCGAAGCGATCCTGCTGACCCAGCACTTTCGCGTCCACAGCAGTGGCCGCGAGCAGAGCCTGAACCGGGGTCATGCCGGCCTTCACCATCCACTCCAGTTCACGATAGTTCTCTCCGTGGCTGAAAACTCCCACGTCACTTCCGCAACCGATAGTGACTCCACTGGCCAGCGCCAGCTTGAAAGCGTTCAAGGCCTGCTGCATGTCTCTGGTCACCGGTGTCGCGCCCCGCTTGTATCCCTGGAAGTATTCGGAGTACGCCTCCTCCGCGGTGAGCGTGGGCATGAACGCTACATGATGTTCGGCCATGAGGCGGAAGACTTCCGCCGTACCGCCGTAGCCGTGCTCGATGGTGTCCACTCCCGCCAGAATGGCCCGGCGCATTCCTTCGGCGGTAGCGGCGTGCGCGGCCACGGGTCGTCCGGCGCTGTGTGCTTCATCGACCAGCGTCTTCAACTCTTCCAGCGTGAATGTCGGGGCGGCCGTTCCATTCGGTCCTCGGCGGTAGTCCGCGTAAACCTTGACCCAGTCCGCGCCGTGGCCAACCTGTTCGCGGACAGCGCGCAGGATCTCCGCCGTACCGCTGGCCTCTTCCGCACCCTTGGGCGGGACGAACTCCGGAGCAAATCCGCGCGGACCGGGCCCGTAGCTGGCGGTGGCAACGATGGCGCGCGTGGCCACGAAGAGTCGCGGACCGGGGATCTTCCCTTCCTCGATGGCCCGTTTTACGGACAGGTCAGCGTATCCCGCTCCCTCCGTGCCGAGGTCGCGCAGCGTGGTGAATCCGGCCATGAGCGTATCGCGGCTGTGCATCACCGCGAGAATGGTCCGATATGCCAGTGGCTCGAGCAGCACCTGGTCGTTCCAGAGAGTCTCGTTGTAGGGGTGGAGAAAGATGTGCGAGTGCGCGTCGATCAGTCCGGGGAGCAGCGTCATGTCCGGCAGTTCGACGATCTTCGTGCCTGCCGGCACCTGAACTCCCGATGCCGGACCCACCGCGGCAATCGAATCGCCGGTGACGAGAACGACCCAACCCTGGTGCGACTCGGCAGATACTGCGTCGAAAACCCTCGCAGGCCGCAGCAACGTGCTCCCGGCTGGCGCTGCCATGGCCTCCTGCCCTGCCAGGAACGAGAACAACGCGAATGCGGCAATGGTCACAGCGACATATGAGGAAACGCGGAAACGCATAGAAACCTCCGGGTCCATTCTGTCGCAGGGAGAGGGATGACTCAAATCTCAACCACAGACGGCATGGGAAGGTACCCTCCTCCGCATGCCCGCCCGATGCGCTCGGCTCTCATCCGCCGCTGAGCAGAATGTGAAACAGGAAGTCGGAAGGACCGGCCGAGCCCTGCATCACGAGAAAGGACTGGCCGTCAGGAAGAACGTCGAATCCCTTCATATCAGGCAGGCGGAACAGTTCCTTCACTACCACGTCATTCCAGCCTCGGGCGCCCGGCACGGCACTCATGAGTTTCCCCCCGGGACCGACGAGAAACAACTCTCGTCCGTCGTGACGCCACCGGGGAGACGACCCGCCATCAGATGAAATCCGGATGCGAAGCTGTTCGGTAGCGGTGAGATCGAGCAAGTAGATCTCATACTGGCCGGTGACGTCGGATTCGTACGCCAGCCAGCGTCCGTCTGGGGACACATTGGGCTCGACCTCGGAAAACGAACTGTCCAGTACGCGTTCTGATTTCCCCGTCCTCATATCCAGGCGAAAAACATCGTCTCGATTGTTTGCAGTCTCTTCTGAATAGAACAGAGTCTGACCGTCAGGGGAAAAGCTGCCTGCAAACTGAAATGAAGTGGGAGAAATCACCTGCTGCGAACTGGAGCCAGACAGCATCCGGCGGACAAGATGCGGAAGCGTTCCGCCTGCCGCTTCCGAATAGACGATGTAAGTGCTGTCAGGTGACCACACCGGCGTAACCTCATGCCAGGGCTCGGTGGTAAAGCGTTCCCTCACACCACGAAGCAGATCGTAAATCCAGATATCGGCCAGCCCCGTGGCTCTGCTCACCACGCTCACCGCCGCTCTGTTTCCATCCCCCGAAACCCTCAGGTCGTAGAAAACGTTTTTATCGTCGAGAAGCCGTTGCTCCGCGCCGAGACGACTGCGCAGGCTCAGGCGTCCGGTGCTGGTATCGGTGCGGTAGACAATCGT
>JBDTRY010000368.1:0-3054 GCA_039931435.1 Acidobacteriota bacterium
TCGGAATTGCCAAGCTGCTCGAGCCGCGCGCCGGAGAACAGAACAGCGGTGACGAGAACACGGCTCCGACGTCCCTGCTGGGAACGGCCGGCTATATGTCCCCGGAACAAATTCAGGGAGGTCCCGTCGATCAGCGCTCCGACATTTTCTCCTTCGGTTGCGTACTCTACGAGGTCATCACCGGGCAGCAGCCCTTCCGCGGCCATTCCGTCGTGGATACGATGCACCGGATTGCCTACGAGGAATTCGTCCCCGCTGCGCAGATAAACCCCTTGGTTTCGCGCGACCTGCAGCGCGTCGTCCGCAAGTGTCTGCAGAAGGATCCGGAGGCCCGCTACCAGTCCATTCGGGACGTGGCCATCGATCTCCGGGAGATTGCTCTCGAACAGAAGCGCGGACCGATCCCCGGTGCTGTGAGGCCGCGGAGTACTGCTATGCGAACGCTTTCGTGGTCTGTTGCCGCAGTGGCCATGATGCTCGCAGTGCTTCTCACTTACCCCATCCTCAGGCAGAGCAGTGTCAAGGCGGCGGACCGAGCGGATCAGCCACAGAAAGAATCTGCCTGGCCGGTCGAGCTTTCGCGAGTGACGAACACCGGAAATGCAGGGCCGGCTGCAATCTCGGACGACGGCCGGTACGTGGCGCATGTGCGCAGCGACGGCGACAAACAGAGCCTCTGGATCAAGCAGGTGGCCACAGGCAGTTTCATTCAGGTCGTCTCCCCGATCAGAGCCAGCTACACGTGGGTCGCTCTTTCGCCCGACGGCAATTACATCTACTTCAGCCGCGCCGACTTCCCCGAATTCAATATTCAGAACCTTTTCAAGGTCCCCATCCTCGGCGGAGAAGTTCGGAAGCTCATCGCAAACGTCGACGGCTGCGCCGCACTCTCTCCTGACGGACAGCGTGTTTCGTTTGCAAGATTCGACGCTGTACAGCGTGACCGCGTTCTTTACGTGGCCGATGCCGATGGAACGAACGAGCGGGTGGTCATCAAGCGCCGCTTTCCTGACTTCTTCACCTGGAGCGTGGCATGGTCTCCGGAAGGTAAGCGACTGGCGCTCCTCATGGGCACCGAGAGCACGACGCCGGTCGTAAAGTCCGGGGACGACGGACCGCAGGGAAGACTGCACATGTACGAGGTCGATGTGGAGAGCGGTGCCCTGCGGCCGCTCTTTCCCCGCGGGTTTCCGGGAGTTACGTCGCTCGTATGGTTGCGGGACGACACTGGGTTTCTGGTGGGCGTCGGCGGAAAACAGCCTCCACAGATCTGGTTCGTTCCCTATCCGGAAGGCCAACCCGGCAAGCTTACGAACGACCTCACAGCCTATAGCCAGATCACTGCCACCGCCGATTCGAAGACCGTCGTGGCACTGCGCGGAGAGATGACCACCAATCTGTGGATCGTTGACCGCGACGATCCACGCCATCCCCGGGCCATCACCAAAGGGGCGAACCTCTACGGACTGGATGGTGCACCTCGGTGGTTGCCGGACGGCAACATCATCACTCCTCAGTTCGACGGCCGAGCAAATCTGAAAGTCCTTTCGCCCGACGGGCAGATCCTGCGATCGACCACGGAGGCGTGGGATCAGGCCAATCCAGTGATATCAGCGGACGGCAGCCGGATGGTGTACCTGAGCAATCGTTCCGGACCCTCCGAGGTGTGGGTAAGCAGTCTCGATGGTTCGGACGCCAGGCAGATCACACACGCCGGAAGGGTTGACTTCGTCTCCATGCTCCCCGATGGCCAGTCCGTAATCTACAACACGTCCGGAGAAGACCAGTTCGCTTGGCGGGTGGGCATCGACGGAGGCCGGCCCGTGCGCATTACGGACAAACCGACCAGCAGACCGACGGTATCCCCGGACGGACGGTGGATTCTCTGTCGCTACCGCGACGCCCGACCGGGAAAGCCACTGTGGCGAACGGCGTTGATCGCTGTCGATCATCCAGGCCCTCCGCAGTTTGTCGAACGCCCTCTCTACGGTGGCGGGCCACGCTTCGAGTGGTATCCGGACAGCAGGCACTTCGCCTATCTCGATTCGCAGGGCGGTGTGCCCAACATCTGGCTCCAGAACCTCGACGGAGGGGATCCGGAGCAGTTGACCTTCTTCGACTCCGGCGAGATTTACTCGTTCTCTCCCTCACCGGACGGCAGAAAACTCGTCGTCACTCGCGGCGAGGCGAATTCCGACGTGGTTATGATCCGGAACTTTCGCTGACACGTACCGGATTCAATCAGGGCTGACGCTCACCGGTGATCGTCGTCGTCGGGTGACGTTCAGCTCTGAATACCGCCACAACCGTTCCGAAGTGAATGACGTCGCCGTCTTTCAGTCGATGCGGACGATCTACTCGCGTACTCTCCACAAACGTACCGTTCTTGCTGCCGAGGTCTTCGATCGTCGCCGACTGGCCCTGAATGATGATGCGCGCGTGAGCCCGGGAGATCAGCGGGGAGTCGACGACGATCGAAGCCTGATCATCTCGCCCGATCACGTTCATGCCGGTGGCCAGCGGGAAAGCGTGATCCCCGATGACCAGGGCGAAGCTCTTCGTGCGCGAGTAGGTCCTGGGAATCACGGGCGATTCCTCCACGGACTCGGCGGTGAAGGCGTAGCCGAAGCGATGTTTCGTGCGCAGTTTCGTACGGGAGCGATCGTGGATGGCTGAGCGGATCTCAGAAATGAGGTTGTTCAGGTTCGCATACTCGACGAATGTGTCCGGCCACAGGTGCCGATAGAGCTCGTCCTTGGGCAGTGCTTCAGGACGCCGGCGAATGAGGAAGGCCAACAGTTCGAAAGCCCGGGGCGAGAGATGGACCACGTCACCGTGACGCAACAATTCACGCTGAACGTCATCGAAGATGTACTCGCCGAATCGAATGCGCATGAGTGAACGGTCACAAGGATGCCACACGACAGTACGTCGCGCGCTCGATTGTGAATCGGACCGTATGAGATTTTACGATGGCTCAGGGAGAGAGATTCACTGCTCGAGCAGAAATTAGAAAATCATTAGAAATCCACTGAGACTCCTTTCGCGGACAAA
>JBDTRY010000369.1:0-3042 GCA_039931435.1 Acidobacteriota bacterium
GAATGGCGGTGAGCAGCGCGCCATAGTCGTGGCGGGAGGAAGCGAACACGACGAGAGCGTGAGGGGAGTGCTCACCGAGATTCTCGAGAATGGTGCGGCCGATCTCTTCACCACAGGCGATGCTGTCGGATTCAGCTGAAAAAGCAACGGCGGATTCAGTCATTGGGATTCCCTTCCACAGATGCACCTCAGAGTAGTCTGGCCTGGCAGACTGAATGTGTTCATGCACAAGACGGGCCTCCGGGTTGGGCCAGAGGCCGGGTCCGGAAAGTATGTCATGCCGGTAGAACAGTCCCTGGCTCCCGTGCGCTGCTCTGAATCTCAATAAGAGATGCTTCGCAAACGGGTCATTCCGAGCGAGAGCGAGGAATCCCAGAGGGGAGGGTGGTGAGCGCCCCAGGGATCGTGCCCCCCCTCCACTGGGGTTCCTCGCTCTCGCTCGGAATGACGTCGCTTCTGCAGTTCTTCACCCTTGTTCAGCGCCACCTGCCGGAGAGCGCCCCTCATCCGCCTCTCGCCTCTCGCCTCTCGCCTCTCGCCTCTCGCCTCTCGCCTCTCGCCTCATGTCCCGGTGCAATCCCTCCGCGAACTGCGACAGAATGGCGGGCGCAATCGATCCGGGCGCGGACCGGAATTCACCAGGGGACCAGCGGAGAAGGAGCGAGCATGAAGTCACTGTTCGATGGGGCCGATCGGCAATCCATCCTGAAGCGTCTGGATGCGCTGGACGCCGCGAGCGTGCGGCAGTGGGGGAAGATGACTCCGGCGCAGATGGTCACGCACTGCGGCCGGGCGATGGAAACGGCAACGGGCGACCGGCCCATGAAGCAGGCCTTCATCGGAAAACTTCTCATGCCCTTCATTCGCAAATCGGTTCTGGGAGAAAAGCCGTTCGGTAAAAATTCTCCGACCGATCCAACCTTCATCGTTTCCGATGAACGGGAGTTCTCAGTGGAGCGCCAGAAACTGATCGAGCTCATCAACCGATTCGTGGAGTGCGGGCCGGAAGCGGCCGCGATGCAGACTCACTCGTTCTTCGGGAAGTTGAGCGGAGCGGAGTGGGGATCGATGATGTACAAGCATCTGGATCATCACCTTCAGCAGTTCGGCGTCTGACGGTCCTGGACGGGAATTCGCGGATCTCGCTACGGCCCACGCCGGAGGCGTCGAAAGACGGTGGCGGGGGCGCCGGCGCAGCCGACCCCCCAATCAGCTTGGCCGCGGCGACATTTTTGCAACCCTCGTGAAACGTGAACACAGTCGCCATCGTGTCGCTGGTCACCAGCGTCCTCTGTGCGCTCACCATTTTGGTGGACGTCTTTCACCGGCCTCAACGCATGAAAGTCATGAACGTGGTCTGGCCGATCACGGCCCTGTACGCCGGTCCGCTGGCCCTTCTGGCCTACTTCACCATCGGCCATGATCCTCGGCGTGGCCACGACATTTCCGATGAACTTTTGCTGATCACGACAGGCCTGAAGGAAACGATGTGAGGCAGGTTCAGGAGCGATCCGTTGGCATGGAGGAAAGCTGGCAATGAGCACAACGAAACTCGTCGTTCTTACACTGGTGATGGCCACGGCGGCGGTCGTGATCGTCGGATATCTGATTCTCCTTTCAGGGCTCGTCCCTGTCGCGGCGGACAGCGGCACCGGAACATTGATGGCATCGACGCTGGATCTGGCCTCGTCGCGCTCAGTTCGCCGTCACGCCGCCGGATTGAAGGATCCTGGAATCCGCGATCCGAAAACACTGCAGCGGGCATTCGCCGAGTATGACGAGACATGCGTGACCTGTCATGGCGCTCCTGGAACCAAGGCCGCCGAATTTGCCGAAAAACTCGATCCCGCTCCTCCAGGCTACGATGACATCGCCAG
Organism: Acidobacteriota bacterium; assembly: GCA_039931435.1. Lineage (GTDB taxonomy): Bacteria > Acidobacteriota > Thermoanaerobaculia > Gp7-AA8 > Gp7-AA8 > JBDTRY01. The sequence goes on from JBDTRY010000369.1 coordinate 1,878, forward strand.
AGAAGTGCCGCCAGCCGAAATGTTCTGGACGATAAAACATGGAATTCGCATGACCGGAATGCCCGCCTTTGGTTCGCTCCACGACGATGACACGCTCTGGGCGGTGGTGACTGTCATGCGAGAGCTTCCGAAATTGAGTCCGGCCCAGTATCAGGCACGCACTGCCGGCGCCGGCCACGAGGAGCACTCAGAGTAAGGGGGTATCGTTCCAGCCGAACACGGAAGTGCGCGGAAATGGGTGCGGGAAGTCAGGCAATGGCGATCTGCCAGGCCAGAAAGAGCCCGAAGGCCACGCTCAAGATGCCGGAGCTGTATCTGAGGATCGTATCGAAGGAGCGCACCCGTCCGGAGGAGTACAGCATCGGCGCGGCCACCGCCGAGGTAATGAGCATCATGCCGGCGATCGTACCTGTGCCGAAGACGACCAGATAAAGCACAGCCAGACCGGGTGAGCGAATCGTGGTGAGCACAAGAAGGGCGATTGCCGCCGAACCGGCCAGACCGTGGACCACACCGACAGCAACGGCACGGCGCCACCCGCTGGCAGGCAGATGTCCCTCTGCGGGGGCATGCCTATGCGGAACATTAGTGGTGATGAAGTTCCTGATCCCGAGAAAAATGAGCATGGCCGCCACGCAAAGCTCCATCGACGCTGCCAGTCGAGAGGGAACGGTCAGCCGGAAGAGAATGATGGATCCACCGACGAGAAGAATCGTCACCGTATGTCCCACGCCCCAGAACAGGCCGAGCATCCCGGCCCGGCGCAATTCACGCTCGCGGGTAACGAGGGTCGTCACGGCGATGACGTGATCGGCGTCAGTGGCGTGGCGAAGCCCGAGGAGGAATCCCAACCCGAGGATCGTCAGGAAGGTAGCCATCTGCACCGGCGGCCTGCAAGGAAAGCGCCCGACGGGCGTGTCATCCTGCAGCGTCGAGCGAAGGATCTCTTCTACCTTCCCGGTTGCAACGCGACCAAGGGCACGATTCTCGCGGACGAGATCCTTCGGTCGCTGCGCTCCCTCAAGGATGACATGTTCAACGGACCCCGTAAAAGCCGACGGGCGTGTCATTCTGAAGCGTCGAGCGAAGGATCTCTTCTACCTTCCCGGCTGCAACGCGACCAAGGGCACGATTCTCGCGGACGAGATCCTTCGGTCGCTGCGCT
>JBDTRY010000370.1:0-3041 GCA_039931435.1 Acidobacteriota bacterium
GACAAGAAAACGTTGAAGCGGCTTCGTGAGAGTCTCGCGCATTTGCGGCTGACCCCGGTTCGCCTTTGCGTAGTATCTTTCGATCAGAGGTTGCGCCCGCCACGCCCGAAATCGCCCCGCTAAGTTCATCGGTGCTTGCTTGCGACATTCTTCAATGAGAGCTGCCCTAACCTGAAGCTGCGCCGAGGACGAGAGGCGGCCCCATTCCCCGCCGTAGCGGATGGGCGCAAGGGCGGCAAGGTCGAAACCCAGCGCAAGGTAGCTTTCCTCCACCTCTAGCCATACCTGTTTTTGCGCCGCTGCATCGCCGGTCGCAGGCCCCGGACCTCTCAACATCAGGGGACGAAAGAGTACGGCAAAGAGTGGCTCCACAACGGACCAGAAATAAAGCCCCTCGGGGCTCGTACTAAAGTCGACCCTGACTGTCTCTTCCCAGGCGATTCCGATCGCAAATCGGGGATATCGACTACAGTAGTGCGGTAGGTTCGCCAGACCGACCCGTAACTTCTCGGCCTCAGAGAGAAACCACGCCCCCCGCTCCTGCTGAGCGGCGAGAGTGAAGATCTCGGCGACTAATGCCCTGTCGGCTGGCGGCAGCGTTGGTATCGACAGCTCAACGTTCTTGGCGACCGCTTTAGCGACCGCTTTAGTATCAGCGACTCGGTTTCCACTGAGGGATCTGATCAGAATGTCGGTCGTGATTGCATCAACACGCAACAGTCGCGCAGCTAAGGGATACTGCTCTTCGGCCGCCAGCAGGTCACTCGGCGACCGGCCCACTGCTCGCCGGCCAAACGTCAGTTCAGGCATTTCTTCAACCCGTCAGGTGGCACTTTCGGAGCGGATTGCTGTCAGGCGCTCCTCGAGACGGGGCCCCTCGCCGCGAACCTGACCCAGCGCCTCACCGCGCCTGGCAATCCCAAGAGCGTCCTCGAGGAAGCCCTCCCGCTCATAGAGTCGAACCAAATGGTAAATGGCAGGAATGTAAATTGACAACTCGTCCTCGCGGTCACCACGCCGTAAGATCGAGGGACGAGCCTCAAACAGGGCTATGTCCAAAAGGCACAAGCGTTCGACCTCGGGCAATACTTCCGGTTGTGCTCGTCTCAGGGACCAGAGTGCGTCGTAAGCCTGAAGCAGGGCAAAATGGTAGTCGATCGGGGCGCCCGGTAGCTCGAGTGCCTCCGCGACGCGTCTGACTATTCCAGAGGACCGCTGATCCTCGGAATCCTCGGAGGACCAACTCGCGGCGGGTGACTGTGACGTCCAGCCTCCCGCAGTGGGCCACGACAGTGATCGGTTCGGCCCGCCCTTGAACGAGTATTCAACGATCTCAGGGACCACGTCATGAAGGGGCAACGTGCGTCGATCGACCGCAGGGTCGCTGCGGTACTCGAGGTTAGGGACCTCGGACAGCCGGGGGAACCAAACCGTATCGTCGATCACGCCACTATGACTCGCCCGGACATCCCCGGCAGCAAGCGGCGCCTCACGCTTCTAACGCCGACTCGCCAGACTCGACGGCCGCCATGGCACCACATATAAGCATGTGGAGGCGATGCTGTTCGCCCGGAGAAAGGATAACGATGAGGCCAATCGGAACCGTGACGGCCAGTCGCCATCAACTCCCTCATCCCTTAATCGCTGCCGCCGCGGCCAAGCCTAGATAATCGGTCAGTACACGCTCAAAATCGCGCGTGGCATCCGTCTTGCCGCTTGTCGCGTGCCCCACCTCGTGCAGGAGCGTCCCAGCATAAGCCGCCACGGACGCGAGACGGGATCGCTTCACGACGACAGCTGAAATTGAGGGGTCCCATACTCCCTCCGTGTCATCTGAGGTCACCCTCATGGTCTCAGAGATCCTTACGTCCGGACAACGCGCCCTTTCGACTCCCACGAGAGCAACCAGTTGCGCCGTAAGATCATAGACCATACGCTCTGCGGGCCTCAGCGAGCCAAGGCTGACGAACTGATACTGAAAGCTCTGGTTGTACTCTTGGACATAAGCAGTAAGTGTCCGCACTGGTGGACCCGCGGTCGACGTTTGCGTCTCCAGCTTGGCCTTCTGCTGCTCTGTCACGACGACGACCTGATAGCCGTCCGATCGAGCGTGGTTAAGAACGTCCGGGCGTGATTGAACTTCCTGCTCCGTGACGTATGCGACCCGTCGCCGTTGATTCAGCAGATTCAAGGCGATTTGACTGATCTCAATCCACGTCATCTCGTCGCCTTGTGTGCCGACGGAGCGTTGCTCAACCTGGTCGATTAACACTCTCGTGACCTCTTCGGATCTGGCGTTCTTAAGGATACTTTTTACCCTGTCGACATAGGTGGTGCGCCCTACGTTTAGGCGTTCCCGATTGAGTTTCGACTTCATCGAGTCGGTCAAACTGCTGACGTTGTAGGAGAAAAGAAAGTTGGGCTCTTCGCTCGCCACCACCCCAAGGATATAGACGCGCGCCATACCGGCAGGCCGCCTCAAGATCTGGTCGTAAGGGGTACTCTCCAGAACGTCCTCTCCCGCGAACTTCAAAAACAGCGTCTTGGCGCGCGCCATTTTTTCTGGCGTGACCCCGCGCATGATGAACTCGGTGCCCTGCATGTCGTTCGGAGTGTCGTCATATTCTATGTGTAAGGTCACGATGTCGGCGAAGCCCGCTTTATGCTCCCGGCCGAGCCTATAAGTTCCAGCGCTCGATCGGATAAGACAGTCGACGTTGCGACGATGAAGCGTGGCAAGCGCATCCTTCAGGCCGGCTCCAAATCTACCGATCACGCCGGCGGGCGCCTTCAGCTTTTCCTTGTTCTCATTTAATGTGAAGTGCTCAATCCTTAGCCCACGGCCGAAGTCTCGAACATGCCAATCTCCATTGGCGTCTGATTCCAGATTGATCTCGCGTGAGTTTGAAATCACCTGTTCGTCGAGGGCATTAGCGATGATCTCCCGAAGCGCGTGCTCGACCTCCCAATTCTCAAGCACCTCTTGAATATTCAGATCAAATGCCCTGGTTGTCTTGCTGCCTTCCTGCCCCCCCCCCCCA
>JBDTRY010000371.1:0-3038 GCA_039931435.1 Acidobacteriota bacterium
CCTGATAGCCGCGACCGCGCTTGAGACGCGCTTCGAGCTTCAGCGAGCCTTCCTTGGAAAGGGTGGCGATGTGGGCGGTCGGATCGAGGATCTCGATGTCGGGATCCTGCTCGATGTCGGCAGCCGTGACGACTCCCGGGCCCTTCTTTTCGAGATAGAGAGTCTTCGGCCCTTCGCCATGCAGCTTGAAGGGGATCTGCTTGAGATTGAGAACGACGTCCGTCATGTCCTCGACCACGCCCTGCAGTGAGGAAAACTCATGGAGAACGCCTTCCACTCGGACGGCGGAGATCGCGGCACCTTCGATCGACGAGAGCAGCACGCGGCGGAGCGCGTTACCGATCGTCGTACCGAATCCACGCTCGAACGGCTGCGCGATGAACCTGCCATAGTTCGGCGTCAGTGTTTCGGAGTCGTAATCGAGCTTTTTAGGTTTCTGGAATTCAGACCACAACATGTCAGCGGCCTCCTCGCTATGAGACTGCCAGCTGTCGACTCACCGCATTTCAGGAGACATCCCGAAACGCAGCCAGGCGAGAGCCATCAGCCCCCAATCAGTTACTTTGAGTAGAGTTCGACGATGAGCTGTTCCTGAATCGGCAGCCGGATGTCTTCGCGCTTCGGGACATCCAGGACACTGCCGTGGAACTGCTCGGGGTTCATCTGGAGCCAGGAAGGAATCCCGCGACCGCTTGCCGTTTCGACGGCCTGGCGGATCTGATCGTTCTTCCTGCTCTTCTCGCGAACCTGGATTGCGTCGCCTTTTTTCACCTGGTAGGACGGAATGTTGATTTTCTTTCCGTTCACTTCGATGTGGCCGTGACGCACGAGCTGGCGCGCCTGAGCACGCGATGCTGCAAATCCAAGCGAGTAGACGACGTTGTCGAGGCGGAGCTCGAGCTGGCGGAGAAGGTTCTCACCGGTGATCCCAGTCTTGCGCTCTGCCCGGGCGAAATAGGTGCGGAACTGGCTCTCCAGCAATCCGTAGATGCGTTTGACCTTCTGTTTCTCGCGAAGCTGAATACCATAGCCGAGAACTTTGGATCGGCGACGGCCATGCTGGCCGGGGGCGTAATTGCGGCGCTCGATGGCGCACTTGTCCTTGAAACAGCGATCACCCTTGAGAAAGAGCTTCATTCCCTCGCGGCGGCAAAGCCGACAGACGGGATCCGTGTAACGAGCCACTGTGCCTCCTGTTGTTCGCACCCGCCCCACCATGGGACGTTGCGTGGACGACGGCTGCTGCTCGCCGTCCGGAACTGCCACGGTGCAACGCGCACCGCAAAAACAATCGAGCCCTAAGCTCTCACCGCACGGGAAGCCGAAGCTTTCCGGTCAGCCGAGCGCTGGTTTCCCGTTCAGACCCGGCGCCGTTTTGGAGGGCGGCAGCCGTTGTGCGGAATGGGGGTGACGTCCTTGATCGACTTGATGTCCAGGCCGCTGGCTGCAAGCGCGCGAATCGCTGACTCGCGTCCTGCTCCAGGTCCCTTGACCTTCACGTCGACCGAGCGAACGCCATGCTCCTGTGCGAGCTGTGCCGCGTTCTGGGCCGCCACCTGTGCTGCGAACGGTGTCCCCTTGCGCGAGCCCTTGAAGCCGATGCGACCGGCGCTGGACCAGGCCAGGATGTTGCCCATCGGGTCGGAGATGGCGACGATCGTGTTGTTGAACGTCGCGGCGATCGACGCGACGCCGTGCGGGATGTTCTTCCGCTCTTTGCGTTTGCCCGACTGACGACGAGCGGCCGCGGGTCCTGCTTTCCGTGCTGTGGCCATTGAATCGTTCCTTCTAATCTCTTCGAGAAAAGTCTGTAATCCTGTTGCCAGATGTCCCTGACGGCTCCCAGCGGGAACCGCTCACGGACAACCGGCAACCTGAGAACGTCGTGTGACTCAGGATGCCGGCTGGACTACTTCTTGGTGGCTTTCTTCTTACCCGCCACGGCGCCCTTGCGCGGACCTTTGCGCGTGCGAGCGTTCGTGTGCGTGCGCTGCCCGCGCACCGGTAGACCTCGGCGATGGCGCATGCCGCGATAGCAGTTGATCTCCATCAAACGCTTGATGTTGAGACCGACGTCTTTGCGCAGATCACCTTCGACCTTGCCTTCATCGGTGATGACCTGCCGGATACGCCGGACTTCGTCCTCGCTCAGGTCCTTGACCCGCGTGTCGCGGTTCACTTTCGCCTGTTCGAGAATGTCGGCCGAGCGGGAACGTCCGATCCCGAAGATGTAGGTAAGACCGACCTCCACGCGCTTGTTGAGAGGAAGATCGACTCCTGCGATACGTGCCATTCGAATAGCTCCTAGCTGTTAGCTCTCAGCGCTCGAGCCCTGCCGCTCTCCGCGCCGGGTTCCCCGGTGCCGAAAGCGTCAAAGCTGACCACTGTCTCATCCCTGACGCTGCTTGTGCTTCGGGTTCTCGCAAATGATGCGGATGACACCCTGACGACGGACGATCTTGCACTTGGTGCAGATCTTCTTGACTGATGACCGGACTTTCATTGTCTGACTCCCGACTTTCGGCTTCCCAGCTGCCGGCCCGGGTCTCCCCGCAGCAGACGGCTGAATCGCCAAGAGTTCACTTGTATCGATACGTGATGCGGCCCCGCGTCAGGTCGTACGGCGACAACTCGACCAGAACCTTGTCTCCGGGAAGAATGCGGATGAAATGCTTTCTCATCTTTCCCGAGATGTGGGCAAGCACCTTGTGCTTGTTCTCCAGTTCCACCTGGAACATGGCGTTCGGCAACGTCTCGAGGACCGTTCCCGTCACTTCAATGGCATCTTCTTTTTCCGACATACGCTCCTTGCCTCACTTGTGACGAGGCACGAGGTATGCGGCATGAGTGACCTTCACTCGTGACGCATGCCTCGTTACTCGTTACCGGTCAACGTCCCAGCACCTGCGGTCCGTTCGCGGTGACTGCGATGGAATGCTCGAAATGCGCGGCCAGCGTTCCATCCAGCGTTCGCGCCGTCCATCCGTCTGAATCCGTTTTTACGTCCTGCACGACACCTTCACGTCCACTGCGCTCCA
>JBDTRY010000372.1:0-3022 GCA_039931435.1 Acidobacteriota bacterium
TATAATAATGTATGCTTATTCAGGCAACAGCCCCGAGAGCGAGGGACCCCAGTGGACGGGGGGCACGATCCCTGGAGCGCTTACCACCCGCCCCTCTGGGATTCCTCTCTCACGATCGGAATGACCCGTTTGCGAAGCATCGCTTTGTGAATCTCCAGAGCCGACGTCACAAGGCTCCACGGTGAGTTTCTTACAAGCGTCGAGCGAAGGATCGCTTCTACATTCCCGGTCGCCACCGCGCGATGAACGGCACCATTCTCGTTGAAGAGATCCTTCGGTCGCTTTGCTCCCTCCAGGATGACACGCGCTCCTCAGCCCGTACACGAAAGCCGGTCAACGTCACTTGCAGATGGGCGTGCTGGTCGCCGCCTCACGGCAGACAGGTACCTCTCCGAAGGTCTGGCTGAAGCTCGTGCCACCGCAGTACGCCCCGTAGTCGGTGTGCAACGAAGCGGCGATCAGCTCTCCGCTGGCATTGAAGAACTCCTCCCCTCCTCCAAGCAGTGAATCGTTCCAACTGACAGAGCGATACACTCCCTCGCACAGGTGGCTGACTACGTAAAACGAAGGCGGATGCGAACACATCCTGCCTCGTTGGGCGAGGGCCTGTTCGTACGTTGGGCAGGTGCCCCCGTGAAGCTTGCAATAGTCCGACACCGAGCCTTTGCAGTCAGCGCGGCTCCCCGGCCGCTGCAAACCGCGAGGCTCAGAAGCCCTGGCAGGATTATGGTCGATGTCCGGCGCTGCCTGCGGCATCACGGTCTCCATCGGGGTCGCCATCGCCACGGAGTCGGTCGTCCGAGCCGTCTTTACGGGCTCCGGGGCCGTTGAAGGGGAACAGCTCCATCCGCCAAGGCTGAACAGAATCCAGACAACGACCAGTTTCCGCATCGCTCCTCCGCTGCCGATTGAGTTCCGGGGCCTTTCTCCCAATGGGCGCTTCTCGTCAACGATCTCAGAATTGGCCCTCCGGCCGATCACAAAATCGCTGTCCAGGGGTGGCGTCCAGCGGTGAATCCACGGCGACTCCGAGGGTGATCGACAGATCATACGCCTCGTCGATCGACGGCCGTTGTCAATCAGGCAACTTTGGCGGCGAACTCGAACGGCGACGGAACAACGAAGAGTTCTCCCTGCATCAGGACTGACGGCGGCAGGCCGAACATCTGATGAAATGTTCGCGTGAGGTGGGCAGCATCCGCGAAGCCTGATGTCTGCGCTGCAGCGGCCAGCGTACGTTCCCGGGCAATGGCGACCATGGCCCGCGTCACTTTGCGCCACAACATGTAGCGCCGGAACGGGAGCCCGAGCTGTTGCTTGAACAGATGCTGGAACCGGCTCGGCGACAGGAACACGCTCGCGGCGACCTGTTCGAGAGAAAGGCGCAGGTCTTCGGACGAGGCGATCATGTCCAGCACTTTAGTGATTCGAGGATCGGGATGGCGTGCCGGTGGAACTCCGGCGCTCAGCGATTCCACGATGTAGCGAACCAACGCCCCGACGTCCATGCTTTCCAGCGGACTCTCGCAGAATCTGCGCAGCGCGTGGGCAGCCGGAATCACTCGCGAATCGGGCACGATCGTAATCTTGTTGCCGATCGTCGAGCGCAGCCAGATGCCCTCGATGGAGTCGGGGTCGACGAACAGCATCGCTCCGTACGCCCCTTGCCCTGAATAGGAGTGCACGACATTCGGCGGCACGATGATGCCTCTCCCCGATCGCCAATCTTTGCCCGGCTCAAGGATCCCCGCCTCGCCGTCGATGGTGATGACCACCTGAATGGCGTGATGGGAGTGTGAGGGCACGACACCTTCGCTCCCGGCGATGAGGAGGAAGCCGCCTTCCCACAGGTACCAGCGCGGTGGTGCTGTCCACGTTGGATCGCTCAGCGTTTCCGCCTTTCTACCGTCACCATCACCCGGGATAGCCGGTTTGTTCAAGAACTCCGACCGCTCCGTTCAATCTTCAGGGCGAGGCCCGGCCTATCTTGGACTCATCCCCGAATGACCGGCCACCACATATTGAATCACGGAGAAACGAACATGGCTGAACAGAACAGAAATGAGTGGTTGCGCCCCGGAAGCAGGGTTGTGGTGACCATGGTCCACGGAAACAGCTATCCTTCCGAATCCCCTGCACGGATTCCCCGGCACTGACACCTGTAATGTTCCGAGACTCGCTGCGTCTGCAGTAACGCAACAACACGAAGAAGGAGAACCACCATGAAGGCTCACAACCATCACGTTCACCAGGTAGCCGCATCTGCGACCGAGGCAACTGCGGCCGACCAGCCATCGAACGATCCTCGTACAGTGCGTATCGCGCTCGAGGCCCGGGAGACCAGTTGGGAAGTCGCCCCCGGAGTGACAATCGCCGGCTTCGGCTACAACGGCCAGGTGCCGGGGCCAACCATCGAGTTGACGCAGGGCGTGCCAGTCGAGATCCAGTTCACGAACCGGCTTTCGGAACCGACACTCATCCACTGGCACGGGCTGCGGATTCCGGCGGCCATGGACGGAACGCAGTCGACCCAACGGCCGGTCGAGCCAGGCCAGACATTCACGTACCGCTTCACGCCGTCCGACGCCGGGACTTTCTGGTACCACCCGCACGCCAACGAGACCGAGCAGCTCGAGAAGGGGCTGTACGGTGCCTTCATCGTGCGTGGCGCTGAAGAGCCTGTCGTGGATCGGGAGCAGGTCCTGATCTTCGATGATGTCGATGCGGACAAACAGGGCCGGTTGGCAAAGTTCGGAGGGTTCCGAGAACGGCACGACGGAAGAGAAGGCGACATCCGCCTCATCAACGGGAAAGCGGAGCCGCAACTGACGATCGCTGCGGGTCAGATCGAGCGATGGCGCATCATCAATGCCTCCAGCGCCCGCTACATCCGCCTCTCACTGGGCGGTGCGCCGTTCCGCATCATCGGTACGGACGGAGGTCTGATCGAAGCACCGGTCGACGTCACCGAGGTGCTCCTGCCGGCTGCCGATCGCGTGGAGATTCTCGTCGGACCGTTCGA
>JBDTRY010000373.1:0-3000 GCA_039931435.1 Acidobacteriota bacterium
GAAACGCATCGCGATCGAAGATCAGAGTGAAGGCGTCAGGAAAGGCGCGGAAGTACTGCATACCTGCCGAGAAATCGAAGAACCCCAGACTGTACGCCTGCGAAAGCGGCAGAACTTCGCCGAAGGTCACCCGGACGAACGGAACCAGAATCCCCAGAACCGCGAAGACAATTGCTACTGGAACGACGACCGCAAGTGCGCCGCACACCGCATAGATCGCGAACCGCAGGCGTCCTCGCCAACCTCGCGAGCTAAGCGCCACAGCGACCGCAACCGTCACGAACGCAAACACCCCGAACTCCAGACTGGTGAGAAAGGCAATGACTGAAACTGCCGCCGCGGCCGCCATCAATCTCTCCCGTCGCAAACGCAATGAGGCCGCAGCCAGCGCCAGCGCGAACAGAGAGGGCATGCAACGCATCCAGGCAATTCCGAAGATCCCCGCCGTGGCAAAGTACGCAAGGAGACCGACCGGCGGAACTCCTGTCGCCGCGAGGGCCACTGCATAGATCGCCGGTCCGTTCAGCGCCGCCACTCGCCCCCGCAACTCGAGAACGTCGCCCACGGTGTTTCCCTTGAAGCGCAGAGCCACGTAATCGAGGAGTCCGTCTTCGATCAGTCCGTGGCCCGGAGTGACATCCCGATACGGCAACGCTCCACGCATCATCTGCGAAGCCGGGAAGAGGCTGTGTCCCCGTTCGAAGAAGTCGACCCGAGGCAACCCCTCGGCTCCGGAAACGCTCGTGGCCATCGGATAACAGAGACAGAAAACTGGATAGACTCCGTACGTCACCAGACCACGCAGAACTTTCTTCAGCCGCTCCCCTCGTCTTCCCCAGAATCGCAACAGAGGCGGTGTGCCCAGCGCTACGAGCAGTGAAGGCCATCCGAGATGACGCGTCTCGTAGCGAAAAACATCAGTCTGCCATACCAGGGCGAGGGGTGAGAGCGTGAACGCCAGGGCTGGAGGAAGTTCTCCGGGAATCGCCGTCACCAGTACGCGCAACGCCAGGACTGCCATCACCGAGAGAATGACGGCACGCGCGCCGTCGATCGGCGACAGAAGATCCAGAAGAGCGAACTGCACCGTGACCATCACGGGAAAAAGAATGGCGTCATCGCGACTGAAGTGAAGAGGGACATGTTCGAGAAGCAGCGCCGCAAGGCATACGGCCGCCGGAGCTAGCAGCGTCCACCAGATGTCGAGCGTGACCAGAGCGATCCACAGCGATGCGAAAAGGGCGGCGATGGCCATGACGGATGCCCAGGATTCCGCCCGACGTTGCCACAGCCGCGACTGAAGGAACCTTCCGGCGAGGGCACCGAGGAATGGCAGTACGATCAGGGCCAGCAGTGCGCGCATCGGACCATGCGCATTCAGCCCCGACTCCTTCATAAAACCGACCGGCTGTGAGGGAGGCGCAGGAGTGTGCCAGAGTGGAACGAGGGCGATGCCCAAAGCCAGCCCCCACGCGGCTCCTCCAAGGACCAGCAGAAGCGCTGGCCACTGCCCGTGGCGAACGCGAGCGGCTGCAGACTTGTCGAGGGAGTTGGCCAACATGAAGGGAATGGGATTCTAATTCACTCTCCCGGCGTTCTTCGCTCGGAAGAGAGTCAGCGAGTAATCCGGAAGTCTGGAGAATCCATGCCGATCGAATCCATTGAGGTCGTGACGGAAGCCGGCCCGCCGCCGAGCCCGCGGCTACTGGTTTCGCTGGCCATCGCCGCCCTCTGTGCGGTTCCGGCCGTCTACTGCCGCATCCGTGGCGTTGAAATGGCCCCCGCCGCGGCTCTTCTGATCTACGGCATCGCCGTAGTCAGCGGCGCCTTCGCCCTCACGTGGGCAGCGGAAACGGCCAAGGTGGACCTGTCGCAGGGCGTGAGCGTGGCCATTCTGGCGCTCGTGGCCGTACTTCCCGAGTACGTCGTGGACATGATCTTCGCCTGGAAAGCAGGAAAAGATCCGGAGCAGTTCGCTCCCCTGGCGCTGGCCAATATGACCGGCTCGAACCGGCTGCTGATCGGATTCGGCTGGCCTCTCGTCGTTCTGCTGGCGGTCTGGGCCTGGCGCCGGCGCGGAGTCCGCGTGGTCAGCGTGGAGCTGAACCGCACCCAGTCGATCTCCATCACGTTCCTGGCCATCGCCACCATCTACTCGCTGCATTTCCCCTTCCGGGGCACGATCAACCTCCTGGACACGGTCATCCTGCTGACCATCTTCGTCGCCTACGTCATTCGCATCCGCAAGACCCCGAAGGAGAAGCCCGATCTCCTGGGGCCGGGCATCTACATCGGGAACCTCCCCGCCGTTCCCCGCCGCACCTGGTACATCGGGATGTTCGTCGTCGCTGCCGGAATCATTCTGGCCAGCGCCGATCCGTTCGCCGAAGCGCTGGTGGCCTCCGGCCAGCAGTTGGGAATCGACCGCTTTCTGCTGGTGCAATGGCTGGCGCCGCTGGCCAGCGAAAGTCCGGAGATCCTGGCCGTGACGATCTTTGCATGGCGTCGTCAGGCCTCGCAGGGACTGGAAACGCTGATCTCGGCGAAGCTCAATCAGTGGACGTTGCTCGTCGGATTCATTCCCGTGGCGTACGCACTTTCGTCTTCATCACTGGCCGGCCTGCCCATCGTGGCCATGCAGCGTGAAGAGCTTCTGCTCACCGCTGCCCAGTCCGTGTTTGCTGTTGTCATCCTCCTCAATCTGAACCTGAGCGTTCTCGAAGCGATGATTCTGCTCGTGCTGTTTCTGATTCAGTTCGTTCTGAGCATGGTGTTGCCGGAAGGACCGATCCGAACTGTGGAGCGTGTCGGAATCAGCGGCCTGTACATCATCGGTGCGATCATTTTCGGAGTGCGACACTGGCGGAACGCCTCTCGCCACTTCATCGACGGGATCTGGACGAACGTCTCCGAGCTGTCCGAGGGCGAAGAAGCGTGAAGTGGGCAAACCGGTCCAGATGTCCGGCCTGAGGACACCCCTGCGGCGCTTGTCATCCTGAG
>JBDTRY010000374.1:0-2995 GCA_039931435.1 Acidobacteriota bacterium
GGGCGCTTACCACCCGCCCCTCTGGGATTCCTCGCTCACGCTCGGAATGACCCGTGTGCGAAGCATCGCTTGTTGAATCTCCAGAGCCGACGTCCCATGGATCCATGTGAGTTTCTTACAAACGTCGCGCGAAGGATCGTTTCTACCTTCCGCGGTTCCCTCGAGCGACAGCCGATCTTCGGAAGTGTTCGGCCATGCCGAGTGACGCGGGCTCATCCCTGGAACAAGGCAGCCCTGCGAATCTCGTCGGCAATGGCGCCGGTGTGGGCATGCAGACCGTGATCTCCTCCGGCTATATCCACGAAGCGCGAGCCGTCCGCGAGCATCCCCGATTCGCACCATCCGTCCCAGATCTCGCGGACGCGAGAGAAGGGTACGCTCTCGTCGTTCCGGCCCATGATGATCGTGGTACGCACGTCCGGTGCGGTGGCGTCAGGGTGTACGGTGCGCATCTGCTCGAAGAAGGCACGATGGATGGTCGTCTCGCGTTCGATTGCGTAGTTGAAAATCACCACGGGGTCGCCCTCGTCGATGGAATCGATCCACTGCTCAACCACACCCAGCGCCGGAGCGATGAGGACCAGCGGAACGCCGGCGCCGCGGCGTGCCAGTTCGAGTGCGATCAGTGCTCCCAGCGAGCTTCCCACGATGGCGCGCGTTGATCGTCCCTTCGCCGCTGCTGCCGCGTGCTCGACCATGGCCAGGAAATCGAGCTTCTGGAATGAGGGAACGTTGAGATCAGGGGTGATGAGCTCGACCGCGCCTTCAAGGAGTGCTCGGATCGCCGACGCCTTCTGTCCGCCCGGAGACGAAGCGAAGCCGTGCAGGTAAAGGACTGAGGGCACTTCAGGGCTTACCCGATTTCCGGGAGAGGTGTCGTTCACAGGACGATCGTATACCCGAGCGTGCGCAGATCGGGCATGCGATCGATGTAGATCTGGCCGTCGGTGTGATCCGTCTCATGTTGAAAGATGCGTGCTACATAGTCCGATACCTCGAGGGTCTGCTCCTGACCGGCCTGGTCGATTCCGCGAAGGCGAACGGTCTTCCAGCGAGGAACGTCACCTCCCAGGAAGGGGACGCTCAAGCAGCCTTCCCAGTCGGTGATCTTTTCGTCGCCGACTCCCTCGTAGGTGGCGTTGAAGAATACGCCCGGCTCGATGGACTTCATCTGTTTGCGTTTTGCCACGCGTTCTCCGAGAGCGAATACCCAGATGCGCAAGGCTACATGGACCTGAGGCCCGGCCAGGCCGACGCCTTCATAAGCCACCATCGTCTCGAACATATCCTCGATGAGCTGGTCGAAGTGCCCCGCTTTGATGTCAGCGATCTCGACGTCCGCGGCGCGCTCACGAAGGACAGGATGGCCGAGGCGGGAGACTTTCAGGATAGACATGGCTTCGCTCAGTGGTCAGCAGTCATTCGGCCGCTTAGATGTCCGAAAGAAAACCTTCCGGTTCCAGCTGATCGTATTCTTTCTGCAACTCGATCTTGTGCGACCACTCCAGTTCGGCGAGCTCGTGAAACAGCGATTCCAGTTCCCGGTCATCCGGGACCCGCTCAGCAAGAAACCGGTAATTGCTTTCGCTCTCGCGCTCGTGCTCCAGAGCGATCTTCAGCACTCGCTTCAAATCCAGATCCGGAGCCTCGGGAGGTATGTCAGCGATTGTGAAGGCCTCGGGATCGGGAGCATTCGTTCGTAGCAGCTCGCGATAACGTCTCTCGAGCCGGGCGCGATGAAGCAGCTGTGCGTCCGCCAGCCGGATGAGACGCATCTGCACGGGACCCTCCGGAGCACCCTCCGCCATCTTCAGGTACAGGGCACGTGTCTTCATCTCGCTGGCAATGGCGCCGCGCAGGACTTCCTCGACATTGGTCTTCAGCGGTTTCATGACTGGAAACGATTCGTTCCGGGGATTCGAGTCTACCGCAGAATTCCGAGCGGAGCGCGAGTCAAACCGGAAGCGATGCGTTGTTACTTCGAATCGCTTCCGCCGCGGAACACGTCCGGATTCGGCGCTGCGGAATCGGCGAACGGTGCTTCCCGTATGGCCTGTCCCTCGCCGGTACCTCCGGCCGTACCCTCTTTGCGGATGGAGCCGTAGTAGGGTCGCCAGCCCATCGGAGCCTCCGGGAAATTCGGCGGCACGACGAGGTCTCTGAGACCGACCACGGACCGGGCCCGCGTGTCGATGGCCATTTCGTAGTCGCGGGACATGTAGATGGCATCCTCGGGGCAGGCGTCGACGCAGTACCCGCAGAACACACATCGCAGAAGATCGATCTCGTACCTGACGGGAAACTTTTCCCGTGTGCGCTCGTCTTCTCCCGCTTCAATGGTGATGCATTCCGCGGGACAAGCCGTCGAGCACATGTAACAGGCTACGCAGCGGGTCGTACCGTCCTCGCGGGTCGTCAGGAAATGCCGGCCTCGAAAGCGTTCCGAGTAGATGCGCTTCACTTCAGGGTACTGGATGGTGGGCAGTCCCTTCATGTTCACGAGGTTCTTGAAAAAGTGCCCGATGGTTACGAGCATCCCGGCGATGATCTTCGGAAAATAGATTCGCTCGGCGAGCGTCAGCTTCGGAGCCTCGACTTTGATTACTGCCATTGGGGTTGCCTCGTTGTTGCGGAATCGTCGGCTCCGGGGTTGCAGTCACAGCTCTGTATCGCGCCCCTCACCCGGCTCGCGTTGCTCGCCACCCTCTCCCCGCTGCGCGGGGCGAGGGACTGATTTGCGCAGGCGTTCTTCAATGGTCCAGCTCTCCGGCGATGATGTTCAGCGAGCCAAGAGCAGCCACGGCATCCGGGATTTGCTGTCCGGTGATCATCTTCGCGAAGGCCTGGTAGATGGCAAAGCAGGGGGGACGGACACGAACGCGATACGGATTCTTCGTGCCGTCGGAGATGACGTGGAATCCGAGCTCACCGTTCCCGCCCTCGACCTGGAAGTAGGTCTCGCCGACGGGCGGCTGGATGCCGTGCATGATCAGTT
>JBDTRY010000375.1:0-2995 GCA_039931435.1 Acidobacteriota bacterium
ATCTCCGGTGAGACTCGCAGTGCCGTTGAACCAGCCGAAGATCCCTCCTCGCTACGCTCGTTCTGTTCGGGGACAACACGACAGACTTCTTCCGAACGGTTCCCCTTAATGCGCGCGAATATAATCAGATCGGCCGACGACCAGAAGCAGCAGCGGGTCTGAAGGTATTTCCGGTGGGAGGGTTCGTACAGGACA
Source organism: Acidobacteriota bacterium (assembly GCA_039931435.1). Lineage (GTDB taxonomy): Bacteria > Acidobacteriota > Thermoanaerobaculia > Gp7-AA8 > Gp7-AA8 > JBDTRY01. Next base: position 196 of record JBDTRY010000375.1, read on the forward strand.
AAATGGAGCGAAATCGATTTCTGGTTATCGTCCGCGCCGGCGACGACTCTCTTCATCCGAGGTGGACCGACGACTCGCTCAGTAGGCGCGATTGGGATCTGGTGGTCAGTTACTTCGGAAATGATCCGCAACGATTTCGCGGGCCGGGCGAATCCCGAATTGACGACGCCGGTCCCAAGTGGAAGGGTCTGCATGCTCTCCTTTCCCGTGATCGTTTCTGGCAGGAATACCAGTATGTCTGGCTACCCGACGACGACCTGATGGCAGATCAGCAGACAGTCAGCGATTTCTTCTCGCAGGCGTCGGCGCTGAACCTTCAACTGTCACAACCTTCGCTGTCGTGGGTGAGCTACTACGCACACCCCGTGACCGTTCGCCACAGGAGTTTCCGATACCGCATCACGAACTTCGTGGAGATCATGGCACCCTGTTTTCACACAGAATTTCTCTCCACTTGTCTTTCCACCTTTCCCGAAAATCTCAGCGGCTGGGGGCTGGACTGGTTGTGGCCGCGACTTCTGCCGCCCGGCGGACGCTGCGGTATCGTCGATACAGCGGAGGTAACTCACACACGTCCGATCGGAGGTCCCTCGTATCGCTTTACTGACCGTACCGGGACAACGGCGGAGGAGGAGATGAACCGGCTGAAAGCCAAATTCGGGATCCCGCTTGACGATGAGCCGCGGACGCTCAGCGGCGTCGATCGAATGGGCCGTATTCTTCAGGGGCCGGAACTGCGAGCGGCTCTCGATCGGGACTGGCAGGACTTCCAGGAATACGGATCGATGCGCCAGGGCGGGTCTAACGCTCCGGCGATCGACCTAAAACACGATGGATGAGGGGAGGGCACGATCCAGAAGATAGCGATAGTCTTCCAGACGTCGATCGGGAAGGTACTGTGAGGACTTGGTCTCGTGGTCGTAGCGCGAGAATGGGTGGAGATATCGCTGGTACAGTTCCCGGTCCCGCCCATCCATATACTGCTCGCACGATTCGAGGACGATGCTGTGATACCGGACCAGCCATGCAAGTTCGTACGGAAGATGATCCCTGAGCCGGGTCCAGGCCAGCTCGTCGTGATTCCACTGGAACATGCAGTTGTCCAGACCTCCGCCCGGTTCGCACACAGCCACGGGCCGGTTCATGCAGACCACGTTCTCCGGAGCCTCGCCCGTGAGGAGAAGGACCTTACCCAGATCGTGCACCAGCGCCACCAGCAGCCACTCCTCCGTGGCCGTCCCCTCCGCCTCCATGGCGTCGATCATCTGCAGGATATGCATCTGCTGGCTGGCGCAGAACAGGCGCTGGTCCGTGGGGTCGATGCACTGGGCCAGTTTTTCGACCAGGCTCCACGGACTGATCCTGCCGAAAATCGGTGTGACGTAGCGCATGCGCAGGGCGACTACGTCTTCGACCCGTTGCGCGTCATGCCTGGCCTCGATCATCCTGGCCCGCGCTACGTACGCCTCGGTCATCTGCAGAGGCGGAAGGATGGGTGGGGCCGAGGCGGACCCAGGCGACATCTGATTGGTCATGGCGAGGTGCTCGCCGCTACTCTAGCACGCGGCCTGTCCTGCCGGCGGACGCCGCGATTGCTGCAGCCGTGAGGGCCGACGTTCTCGTTGTGGGGCTGGGCTTCGCCGGGAGCACGGCGGCACGCGCCCTGGCGGATGCCGGCTTTCGCGTGCATGCCATCGACCGCCGCCCGCACCTGGGCGGAAATGCCTTCGATAAGCCTGACGCCCACGGCGTGACCATCCATCCCTACGGGCCGCACATTTTTCACACGAACTCGACGCGCATCGTCCAATTCCTCTCGCGATTTACAGCTTGGCGACCCTATGAACATCGCGTCCTGGCGAAGATTGGAGAGCAGTACCTGCCCATGCCCATCAATCGCACCACGATCAACAGAATGTATGGGCTCAATCTCGACGAGAAGGGAGTGAGCGTGTTTCTGGACTCGGTTCGTGAACCGCGGGCGCGAATCGTGACCAGCGAAGATCTCCTGCTGAGCACTGTCGGCAGGGACCTCTGCCGGACCTTCTTCAGCGGCTACACCCGAAAGCACTGGGGCCTGGAGCTCAGCGAGCTTTCGGCCAGCGTGGCAGCCAGGGTCCCGGTTCGCACCAGCGATGACGATCGCTACTTCACCGACTCGTTCCAGGCCATGCCCGCGGATGGTTATACGACCATGTTCGGCAGGATGATCGAACATCCCCTCATCAGTTACGAAACGGGTGTCGATTTCGACGGCAGATCGGACACGACAGCCTATCGACAGGTGATCTTCACCGGTCCCATCGATTCCTATTTTCAGCACCGGCTGGGAAAGCTTCCCTACCGTTCGGTGGAATTCCGTCACGAGCACCACGCTTCCACACCCTTCCTGCAAGCGGTAGGTACGATCAATTTTCCCAACGATTTCGAATACACGCGAGTGACCGAGTTCAAACACCTCACCGGCCAGATGCATCCCGGTTCGTCACTGGTCAGAGAAATCCCGAGGGGAGAGGGAGAGCCTTTCTACCCGATCCCTCGAGAGGAGAACCATGAGCTGTACAAGCGGTACCGCATGCTGGCCAGCGCGCATCCGAACGTCACCTTCGTCGGCCGCCTCGCCGAGTATCGCTACTACGATATGGACCAGGTGGTGGCTGCGGCCCTGGCAGCGGCTCAGAGGATCGCCGGCAGGCTGAGGTAGAAATCCGGAGCGGTCGCGCTGGTGCAGCGATCCTGTGGCCTGTTCGTCATCGCAGGCTCCAGAACGGCGAGTGCAACCCCAGACGCGCAAACAGCG
>JBDTRY010000376.1:0-2993 GCA_039931435.1 Acidobacteriota bacterium
GAAAGTGCATACGGCGAACTTCGTTCACACGGATGGCCGCGACGTCGAGCCCGGGTTCACCGGCAAGCTCAGCATGGGGATCGGCGGGATCAACTCCTGCGTGATCAGCCGGCCATGGGACGACGACGCGAAAACGCCGAAATCCTGAACGGTCATCGTGGATGTGAAGGACAGGCGCCCTCGCCTGTCCTCGTCATGATCGTCCGACCGCGGGCTACTTCTTCCGGCTGTAGCTGATTTCCATCATCTTGAACACTTTGCCGTCGGGTCCCGGTCCCCACATCTCCATCGTGTGATGGTCCGCGTCCGTAACGGTAATCTTCATGTCGCCCGGCATGTCTTTGCCGGTCATCGGGTCGGTGGATGTTGACTTGAAGTTCCAGGTCTTCCCGTCCGTGGTGTTTCCAGTGGATGTCATGACGCCGGTGCTCATGTTGTCCATCCAGCTGCCGAAGTACTGCTTCTTCCCGTTGTCGTAGCCGGTGTAGCCGACACCCATGAAGGGCATGCCCTGGAAATTTCCGGAAAAGTCCTGCTGCATATAGCGGTTGCCGAGAACCCAGTGATTGGTGGAGACGCCCATGGAAGTCATCGGCGGCGCACCGGGCGCCATCCACATGGTCGTCTTCGCGTCGAACGTGCCGACCATCGGGTCGAGCATCTTGTGCGCGCTGCCAGGGGTCATGTACTTCACCCAGGCTTCCATCATTGCCTTCTCGTCGGCAGACATCTCTTTCTTCGGTTCCTGCGCGAAGAGGGGAACTGCAATGGTCAGGATCAACATCAGGGCAACCAAGAACGTTTTCTTCATCATTTTCTCCTCTGTACCGTTGGACGTCACCGCGGGTATCGCTCCTCAATGGAGGAGCGGCCGCAAATCTGGCACTGCGAGTGGGGGTATGGGAACGGCGTGAGTGTATGTGAAATCGGTCCGAGGAGACCCTTTTCTACTCGGCGTAGACATGCGCCTCCGGGTCCGCCTCGAGCGCCGACGAAGCTTCTACGTCGTGAAGATCACTTCGGAAGTTTCGACCAGCACCACTGCTCCCCCTCCACCTCACCCTTGATGGTTCCTTCGATGCGCGCACAGAGGCGAGCACCGTCGCGCCAGTAGAGGATCCGCTGTGGAAAGTCATGCTGCGGATTCTCGAAGACGACCTTTTGAGGCGATATTGTCTTCAGCGGAAATGGTGTTGCGGGACGCCCGGACGGCATCGAAAGGTAGACCAGCGTTCCGTCCTTCTTCTCGATGCGGAGAAACTCGAAGGACGCTTTGCCTTCAGCGCGCAGGTCCCGGTGCATCCCCACCATGAGCGAACCTCCGCCCGAGGTCCAATGCTCCTCCATCGCAACACCCCCAACCTCCCCGCCCCACGCCCCAGCCATCCAGCCGGGAAGATCCGCCGCCACAGCACCAGCAGGAATCGACAGCAACAGTGCGACGAGCGGAATCAGAGGTTTCATCCGATCAGCGTAGCGAGAGCGAGCCAGGACGTCTTGTAAATCTTCGACAACGGGATGCGGGATGCGGGATGCGGGATGCGGGATGCGGGATGCGGGATGCGGGATGCGGCAAGAATGCTAGTTCGCCACGGAGTTCCCCCGTCCCGCATCCTCATACCCCAGACCTCACCCCTCATACCGCGCTTCGCTCGTCTATCATTTACTCACCCATGCCCGAAGAGATGCCGGACCTCAGCATTGTGGTTCCTGTGTATCGGAGCTCGCCCTGCCTGCGGCCGCTCGTCGACGCGATCGAGCAGGCCTTGACTCCGGCGGGAATCACGTACGAGGTGGTGCTGGTCAACGACTACTCGCCGGACGACTCGTGGAACGTGATCGAGCAGTTATGTCAGGAGCGCTCTAACGTAGTCGGCGTCGACCTCCGCCGCAACTTCGGCCAGGACAACGCCATCATTACCGGCCTCCGTCTGATCCATGGCAGGTATGCCGCGATCATGGATGACGATCTGCAGCATCATCCCCAGGATCTTCCGGGGATGCTGGCGAAGGCCATGGAAGGTTTCGACCTCGTCTACGCGGACTTCGGGCACAAGCAGCAGAAGCTCTGGAAGAATCTCGGAAGCTGGTTCAACGGAAAAGTGGCGGAGATCGTCATCGGAAAGCCGAAGAACGTCTACCTCTCACCCTACAAGGTGATCGAGGGCGAAGTGGTGAAGTTGATCTGCCGCTACGACGGTCCCGATCCATACATCGACGGCCTGCTCTTCCAGATAACGGCTCGAATCTGCCAGGTGCCGGTGCTGCACCATGACCGATTTGCCGGCGAGAGCACGTACACATTCTGGAAATCGGTGAGGGTGTGGGCGCGTCTGGCCTTTTCGTTTTCCGTGAAGCCGCTTCGCATGGTTTCGTTCCTCGGATTCACCTTCGCTCTGCTCGGTGGCGTGCTGGCCATCATCGCCTCGCTCTACCGGCTCTTCCTGCCGCAGGACTTCCCTCCCCAGGCGGTAGGTTGGGCCTCGCTGATGGTGGCGCTGCTGTTGCTCAGCGGAATCCAGATGATGTTCTTCGGCGTGCTCGGCGAGTACGCCGGGAGGATGTTCGTCCGCGTCAACAACAAGCCGCAGACGGCGGTGCGCAAAGCGCTGAATCGCGAAGGAGCGCACCTGATAGCGCAGCCACCGGGAAACTAGACCGGTGGGCACCTCCATCATCTATCGCAGCAGGCATCTCTACGCGGCCGTGATGCGACTCCTGTACGGCCGGCATTACGGAACGCGCGTGAAGTCGATCGCCCAGCTGATTCCGGAGGGATCGAGCGTCCTCGACCTCTGCTGCGGCCCCGGTCAACTATTCGACGCCCTCGCGGGTAAGGGCATCCGCTACACCGGGGTCGACATCAATCCGATGTTCGTCGAGGGGCTGATCGCGAGGGGCGCTCACGCCGAGGTGCGCGATCTCCGGCGGAGCGAGCCGTTCCCGGAGGCCGAGTTCGTGGTCATGCACGCCAGCCTGTACCACTTCCTTCC
>JBDTRY010000377.1:0-2985 GCA_039931435.1 Acidobacteriota bacterium
AACCAGAGCAGTCCCGTGCCGAGGGCCACCAGCGGAATGCTATGCGGTCCACGATCGATCACCTTCCGCTTGCCCACGTAGAGGACCGACGCAAGCGCGGCAATTCCAGCGATGTTATGGACGACGATGCCTCCCGCGTAGTCGAGGACCCCCCACTTCGCGAGGACTCCGCCACCCCAGATCATATGGACGAACGGGAAGTAGACGAAGAGGAGCCAGCCCGTCAGAAATGCCAGATACGCCTTGAACGTGACGCGGTTTGCGAATGCGCCGGTGATCAACGCGGGCGTGATGATCGCGAACATCATCTGATAGGCACAGAAGACGATCATCGGGATGGTGTCATTCGGGCTCGCCAGGGTCAGCGTGATGTTCCGCAGGAATGCCCAATCGAAGTTCCCCACGATCCCGAAGAAATCGGTCCCGCTCTTGAGGTCCCCGCTGAAGCACATCGAGAAGCCACAGAGCCACCAGATTACGGTCGTCCAGCCCATGGAGACGAAACTCTGCATCATGATCGCCAGGACGTTTCGGCGTCCGACCAGCCCGCCGTAAAAGAACGCCAGGCCCGGCGTCATCAGCATGACCAGGCTGGTGCAGAGGAGCATGAACCCCGTGTTCCCGGTGTCGAGGTGAAGAAGCATGGACTGGTCTCCTTCGAGGCCGACCGGAGCGAGGGCGCCTCGGCAGCGCCGTCGGCCCTCAGCGCCGCGCGGCACTCAGCGCGGGAAGCTACCGCCGTTGATTCGACGAGTCAATGAATCTTCGGTATTGGGAAGGTGGCGGGTTGAGGACCACGTAGCGGTTCACTTCCGTCAGATATGTCTCATCCTCGACGAGGAACGAATGGAACCTTCCCTGGAACAGATGTCCGGACCGTTCGTAGCGCTTGTTGAACCAGCCGGCGTACGTCCCTGAAAGCCACTGCATCCCTTTCGACAGACTCGCTTCCGGGATCTGGACGACGAGATGGAAGTGATTCGTCATCAGAACGTAGGACGTCAGGACCCAGCCGAAACGCGCGACCGCGATGCCGAGGAAACGCAGGAAGGCGAGGCGATCGACATCGTCGCGGAAGATGGCCTGGCGTTCGTTGCCGCGCGAGGTGACGTGGTGGATCGCTTGATGAAACTCGAGACGTAATTGGCGTGCCATACGGTCCCGAGGATCCCTCGGCTCTCAAAAAGAACCGAGGCCACGCACCGATTTCACCGAAATCAACGCATCAAAGTCCTCGGAATGGAAGATTTCGTGCAGGCAGGTCTACGCGGCGTAGGGATGGTGAAAAGAAATACATGGATCGAAGGTGTGATACGCATATAGCAGGCTCGAGTCGTCGTCGAGAGGATGCGCATAGCATCGGCGACGAGAGGAGCAAGCGATGCAAACCTACGCGGCAATCGACCTTCATTCGAACAACGGCGTTCTCACGATCATCGACGACACGGACCGGGTTCTCAAACAGCGAAGGATTTCGAATCGGCTGGAGGAGTTCATTAAGGAGCTCGAACCTTTTCCGACTGACACTGCATGGGATCGCGGTGGAGTCGACGTTCAATTGGTACTGGCTGGTCGATGGACTTCGAGCAAAGAAGTTCCCAGTAACTCTGGTGAACACAGCCGCGATCCAGCAGTACAAAGGGCTCAAACGATCGGACGACCAATACGATCGTACGAAGCCTCGCTCGTCAGAAGCCATACCGATGAAAAAGGAGGCAATCGATTGAAGGGTAAGCCGAAAGCGACGCGACTCGCGGCAGCGAAGGCAGAAAACAGCCAACTGGCTCAGTGCGGTGACTGCGGCGTGATCGAGGGCCGATTCCACCGGTGGGGTTGCGATGCCGAGATGTGCCCGTTTTGCGGCGGTCAGCTTCTCTCGTGTGATTGCGCCTGGGACAGGCTGCCACCAAAACACAAGGAGTGGCTTGACATGAACCCTAACGACGACCCTTCGCCGGCCATCGGAAGGCGACTGTGCTCCATCGTCGTTGAAGAGGGCCGCGTTCGTTTCATAAATTATCCGGTTCTTTGCGTACGTTGTGGCGCTCGCGATCCCGATTTCTTCCATGTTTCTGACCGGCTATGGAAATGCTATGTGCAACTTGACCAGCGCGGATCCGTGCTCTGCCGGGGCTGTTTCGACGAGATCAGGGTAGCAATAGACCGCGCCTCAAATCGGCAAGGGAACGCGCGGCGTCCCAGAACCCAATTGAAGCAGCGAGGCGGCGAGATGGCCATTCCAAAGGGAAAGGCCAAGCGCCCCTAACGCCACCTCAGGGATCAGATGGGGTCATAGCTTCGATTTATTCATATTAGGAACTCTACTCCGCGGTCATGCAGGCAATGAATCAGGGATTCGAAATCAGTCATCGTTTGCGGCGATATTCCTCGCCGGCCTGTCGCGCCGTCTCGGCGAGATTCTGCAGGCGCTGCAGATTGCGGACTCTCTCTTCCGGCGTCAGTCGGAGGTTCTCGCGCAGCAGCGTGCGATCGATACCTGCCTTGTAGACTTCAGTGACCGGGTCAGGTGTCTCGGACATACGTCGATCATGATACTTGCGCCATTATTCCGGTGCTCAAAGATGAGGCGGACTCCCCTGATGTCCCAGACGACTGGGTGCCTCTGAGCTGACGAAAGTGGCTGGGGAGGGAGGATTCGAACCTCCGAATGGCGGCTCCAAAGGCCGCTGCCTTACCGCTTGGCGACTCCCCATCTCGGGTGGGCAAACGTAGAAGAACGCGGCGGCGCTCGGGCATTCCCGGACCGCGGGCGCGGAGTATAACGTTCCGGCCGGATGGCCAGCGACTCGTGGAGTGCCATTCCACCTTTACGCTCCACCAGGTGATTCAGGCGGGGCCAGCCGATGACGGCGAGGGATACAGGCACGGCCCATGCTCAATTCGTCTGAATGCCTAACCTCGCGACTTCCGCGGACGACATTCTCCGTGCGTTCGTCGAGGAGGCACATGACTTCGCCCTCCTGC
>JBDTRY010000378.1:0-2983 GCA_039931435.1 Acidobacteriota bacterium
AGCCGGCGTAAGCCGGCGCCAGAGATGTAGCACCGGGCGTGAGCCCGGTGAAGGACGGCGCCACGAGCAGAGGATTTGACGAGCCGGCGTAAGCCGGCACCAGAGAGGCTCGCGTTCGTGAGGAGATGTTGGTCGCGCGTGTTTTCACCGGGCTTACGCGCGGTGCTACGAGTCTGTCGCCGGCTCGCCGCCACGAGCGCCCTTCCAGGAAAACCGCGCCGCAATCATCAAACCCAGAATCGCCAGGAGCGTAAGCCACCCCGATCGCACAATCAGCGGATTCCGGTACCGCATTCGTATCTGATGGCGACCGGGTCCGATCAGCAGACTCTGATAACCCACGTTGGTGATCATCAGAGGTGCAGTCATTCCGTCGATCGTGGCCTGCCAGTACTTGTGCGGGGTTACCCCGATGACCAGAAGGCTCCGCCCGGAACTCTCGACGTCGATAGCGATGGAGTTCGCCGTCTCGGAACTTCTGAGCAGACGGCCGGGCGCCGTGTGAAAAGGAGGGAAGGGGACGAATGCCACCCGCGAGCTCCATGGGCGCGCCGTCACTGCACGCAGAAACTCATCCTGGGAACGGATTTGCACGAGCTGGTCCGCAAAGTAGTAGCGGGGAGCAAAGTCGGCTCTGGTCACGGAAACCGGAGTCGTGGATTGCACATCGTCATCCGGCGACAACTGAAGTTTCCGATTCTGAAGAACGAAACGCACGTTGGAGATCGTGAGAAACACGGGCGGTGGAAGGCGCCGTCCCATGTTGGTTACGAAGAGAAGGGATTCGAAGAGGCGGGTCGTGGGCAGCAGCGCGCTGGCGTCGTAGTCCGGCTCCAGAACGGTGCGGTAGCCCCATGCTGATGGAAGCGGCGGAAGGAAGGCGTTGCGCGTGAGCAAGTACAAGTCCTCGGTTGACAACACTGTCCCCGGATTCAATGGCTCATGCCTGACATCACTGGCGTGAAAGATGCGGTAATCGTTACGATCAGGATCCAGCTGGTGCGTGATCGGAGGAGGTGCGAAGAAGGCCGAAGACCCGCGGGGCACAACGCGGTTTGCCGTTGTCCCGAGATCGTAGAGCAGAAAGAGTACGACCGCTCCGAACCATGCCCGCGAGGGCCCACGCTGCCGCAGGATGAAGAGCAGAGCTGCTGCAATCAGACCCCTGATTGCAGCAACAAGCCAATCTGGACGTGAGGCCGATGCAAAAAAATGCGCTTGAGCGAGGGAGTTGCAATCGAAGACCCGGGCGAAGATCCGGGCGAACGGAGTGGTCCCGGCGCTCAAGGCCATCGCCGCGGCGATGACGCCGGAGAGAGCGGCCAGTCCACCGGCCAGGGCCAGCACACGCCGGTCGCCGCGAAGGGCATCGTCGGCGACGAAGGCGGCGAAGATGATCAAGGCCATCCCCCCGGCCAGAACGAATTTCTCCGGATAGCGCAGAGAAGGAAGTAGCTGCGCCTCGGAGAGCACTGTGAAGAGTGGAGTGTGCTCACCGATGGCGAGCAGGAATGACACCGAAGCGACGGTGACGAACAAAAGCCAGCCCCGCCGTCTCGCTGCCACGCCCGCCGCTGCCAGGCAGGCCGCCAGCAGGCCCGCGTAGATGCTGATGACGTAGGAGCCTGCACTCCTGGTGTAGAGCGCCTTCCCCCAATACAAGACCCCCGATCCGGAAATGTGACCGAAGAACCCGGGAAAGAAGACTTCGGCCGGGCGGATCGGAGGCATGCTCAGTCCGGTGATGACTCTCAGTGCCAGCCCACGGCCGCGGACCGAATCATGGACATGATCGATGGCCGGCAGGATCTGCACCGCACCGACGAGGCTGGCCAGTACCACGATGATGGCTACGATGCCCAGCGAAGTCAGGACCGCTCTGAGGCTCCTGCGACGGGTCCCGGCGTAGATCGCACCTGCTCCCATCAGGGCTCCGGTCTGGAGGATCGTCGTCGGTTCGCCCGCGAGAAGAACGAGACCGAGGAGGAGCGCTGCCAGAGAACAGTTCCGAACCGTTGGTTGCTCGAGAGCCCTTGTGGCGAACAGGAAGACCAGGGGAACCCAGGTCAGTGCAAAAAAGAACGGGGGAATGTTGACGTAGGAGAGAAAGAATCCGCCGATAGCGAAGCTCAGCGCGCCGAAAAAGCTGGAGGCCACGAGCAAGGCTCGCGAGCGCAGAAGGGCGTACATCCCCAGTGCGCCGATGTAGATGTGCAGGACCAGCTGGGTTCCGAGCCACCAGCCGAATCCCGGAAGAAAGATGAGCCACTGCAGAGGATAGAAGACCTCGAACTCCGGATTCGCCGCCAGCGGCTGGCCACCGGAAAAATAAGGATTCCAGTACGGGAACTCTCCGCCGGCGACGATAGTGCGCAGCACGGCTTTCGCTGGAAAAAAATAGCGGGATAGATCCCGGTAGTACGGAAAGGCGCCGAGGAAGAGCACGTCGGCGAAGAGAATGGTGATGATCGCAATGAGGAGCGCAACGGCCAGCCAGTCCCCGCGGCGCTCCGAAGCCCTGGGACTCAGTGTTGCTGGTTCAGCCATGGTCACATGGTGTGCCTCTATTGGATGATAGAGAAACTCGGTTGGTTATCAAAAAAAAGCTTCAGAGCCGCAAACCCGGGGAGAACACTATCGTGTAGAAGCGCGCCGCCGACCTTCGATCCTCTCGCGCAAACTGGGCGAGGGACGCCTGCCCTCCTCCCGCCGTATCCCGGCCCTTTCCTCCCCGTTTCTTCTGGCCTGCCGTGGGCCAGTGCTAGTATCAGCGCCGAAACTCCATGACAGTGGACAACCTACCGCGTCGACTTCGCAGGTCCGCCCTATGCGGAGCGCTGAGTGCGGTCCTGGCGTTTCTCGTTCCCTCCGACGGACGGGCGGCCATCCCACAGGGCGAGCGCGACGTTCTCGCTGTCCTTTATCAGGCCACAAGTGGTGCCTCCTGGACGCGGAGCGACGGCTGGCTCGGCGCCAGCGGCAC
>JBDTRY010000379.1:0-2983 GCA_039931435.1 Acidobacteriota bacterium
GCTCTCCCGGGAGGACGTGGTCGGGCTCGCCGCCGTGCTCGAAAAGTTGAGCGGCATCGCGCCACCGAGCGGCCCCGCCACACCCGCACCGGGCTCCGGCGCCCCCGCTCCACCGCCGCCCCCGCCGTCCTCCCCACCGGCCCAGGCGCCCTCGCACGTGGGAAGCCCCAGTCCCAGGCCGTCTCCGACGACGGCGTAGAGGCTTCCTTCGCCCCTTTCTATCGGTAGGCCGAGCATGTTGATCCACGCGGCGTGGGTGTCGATCCGTGAAGATTCATGAGCCAAATCACCCTCACGATTCCCGATGAAACCCTGGTCGCCTTGCACTCGACCCCAGACTCCTTTGGCTCCGAGCTGGGCTTAGCGGCCGCCGTCAATCTCTTCGAACTCGGCCGCCTCTCGTCCGGCGTCGCCGCCAAGCTCGCCAGCATTCCGCGAACGGATTTCCTGATGAAACTGTCCGACTACGGAGTTGCGACACTCGCTCAAGCCGAGACCGAGTTGCGTCGAGAGCTCGGCAATTCCTGAGGTGTTCTCCGACACTTCGCCCGAAAGATTCGCGCTGCCATGAAGGACCATCGACCCGACGTCATAGACCCAGAGATGACCACGCGCGCGGCTCAGACCTTCGAGCTGTTTGGAGTCGGGTGAGGATGATGCGCAAGACCTTTGTCCTGCGGCCTCCCCTCCCGGCACTTCCGAACGCTGCTCATGTCCAGCCGTTCGCCGCCTTTCGTTGAAGATCTTCATTCCGCTTCTCAAGCGCATACGTGATGCGGGTGCCGGCATCGAGAACGCCTCGCTCCTTGGCGGCTTGTGCCTGGTTCATCAAAACGGAATATCGTCTACGTCGCCGAAAGATCTGCTTAGCTCATGCACGCCGATTGCAGCGCGAACCTGCGAAACAACGCCTGCCGCGCTGAGCACGTGTTCGTTCTCTTTGCAGGCGCGCTCAATTACAGCTGTCTCTTCCTCTGTGAAATCATCGATGGTGGATATCTCTTTGCTTAGACTTATCGCAGAGCTGTTCGAACGCGCTGCCGCGAAGGCGAAAGCTAAGCCCTTACGCATATTCCTACGCGTGGGGACGCGGTCCAGTAGCGTGGTTACGATTAGATCGGCGAGGCGAGATGGATTCTCCAGAGAGCCGCTCACTCCTTGCACCTTGCCGATGAATCCATATGGGTCTAGTCCCAAGCGTACAGGCACCACGAGAGTTCTTTGTCCTAAGGCAAACCCAACCTCTTGGTCTGTCCAATTGCTGAGGTGGAAGTCGGGGGTTAGGAGAGCAACCAACGCGTCCATAGAACGTAGCGCCAGATCGATCTCGTTCTGCCATTCAAGGCTCGGTTTGATGTCCTCATGGGCGATGAAAGCAGAAATGCCGCGAAGTCCAAGTTCACTCTTAAGATTGGAAACGGAGGCCTTGTGAGCCGAAACATGGCTTAGGAAGAGGCGGAAATAAGATTCAACCCAGAGGTGCTTCACTTCGATTTCTGCAGGTTTGGCTCTCGGTCCAGTGGTCGCAGACTTCGAACTGAGTGGCGTTACGATGACGCTCTCCAGGTGGTCGTTACTTAGGTCTCGGCAAATGATGGCTAACGTTGAAGCGATCGTTTTCTCAATCTCCTCTAGCCTGGGTTCGACTGATGCGAAGACTTCAACCGGAACGTCCAGCATCAACCCATAAGTATAGGTGCCGCCATCCCAGTTGTCGTAACCGGTCTGCTCGATGCGACCGCTCGCGCTTTCGAGAAGCTCGACAATATCGAGCTGACGTTGATGCCGATAGATTTTCGCCAAAGTTGCAACGACATCCTCGACAGATTTTGGGAATCCATGCTCAGCCATGAATCAACCCCCTTCCCCAACGGTCATGGTCAACGCAAGCTCGCTTGACCCGGGCGATTCGTGTTGGCAAAGCACATACTTGGACAAATCAAGAGCCTAACTTTCACTAAGTTGCTCAGCGGTTTGATCGGAGAGAGCGGCGTCGATGGACCTGTCCTTTGATCTATGGCTTAGAACCACCTCTATAAGGGGATCGCTCATCCCATATCCTCGTAGGTCAGTGACTTGCTTTTTCTGTTCCTCCCAAGAGCCTACTAAATGAGAGGGCGACTGAATAGTCGTCGGCCGATTTGTGGTGCCGCGTCTGCCTCGCGTAAGGTAACCTCGAGATCTACCCGAGGTTGCCTCACCGGTCACAGCCTAAAAGTAGTGGTCGCGGTCAGAGCCGTCATGGTGGCCGGAGCGCAGACAGCGGTTCTTGAAACCGGCGGCCGGCGGCCCAGTTTTTCGAGCAACTCTTTGTCGCCGTGGACGACGCGGTAGCCGCGCAGGATGCGGGTTTCGGAGGGGAAGCCTGTCTTCCGTTCGCTACTCGGCTCGAAAGGAGGGGAAGCCGGTGGCGAGATCGTCTTGTCGCATGTTGCACCTCCTGGGGTAGGCGTCCTCGCGGCACCCGGGGAGGGCGGTTTGCCAGCAGACCCGAGGCTCCTCGATCGAGGAACACGGCTGATCGGCTAGGCCACCCTGACCTCAATGTGCGCGCCGATCCCGGAATCGTTCGCCAGGTCCTGCAGGGCCAATTGAAGGAAGTATGCCTCGCTTTGGCCGACAGCGCGTGCGAAGCGCACCGCGCGCTCGGGGCTGACGCGCTTCTGGCCGCTTTCGAGCTGATGCAGATGTTGCCGCGAAATACCGAGCTTGGCGGCGAACTGGGAGACGCTGGCTTCTTCTGCCTCCCGTTGGGCCGAGAGCAATTGGCCAAAGGTCAGCGGACCGCCGTTGAGCGATTCGAGAAAAGCAGTCGCCGGAGAGTTTCGCCCCGCCTGCCGAGGTTTCCTGGTGCCGGCTCTTTCCATGAGCAAATCCTAGTACCTGTGTTTGTTGACCGTCTCGACCTGTGCAAGCTCCACGTTCTTGTCACCCGGCTGAATGGTGTAGATGGCGCGGTAGGCGCGGCTGAGGCGGATCGAGC
>JBDTRY010000380.1:0-2960 GCA_039931435.1 Acidobacteriota bacterium
CTCCGAGGTTCCCCTGGTTTTGACACAGTCTCTCGCTCGGGATGACGGCGCTCATAGTTTCTTCACTCTGGTTCAGCGCCCCCGCTGTTGGTTCGCTCAGGATGACAGATTCGCTGGAGCTTCTGATCAAAGGGGCTGCACGTTCGGAGACGATGACACCTCCGGGAGTTTCGCAGGCACGACCGGCACGACGTCGTTGAGGATCCACAACGGACCGATGAGCAGGTGCACGAGGTTGCGCATGAAGGCCGGCCGGCGCTTCTCGTAAACGCCGTGACCGACGAACTGCGCAATCCAGCCCAGAATAAAGAGAGTGACCAGCAGCCAGATCGGGACGTGCTGCGCACCGAAGTAGAAGGCAACCGAGACGAGCAGCATTGCCACCGCCAGGCGCCAATTTAGCGCGAGGTAAAACAGCTCTGCGGCGGCGATGAGGAGCATGGCTGCGTCCAGTTGCCATCCCCGACCGTGGAGCAGAACGAGGCGGGCCAGCAGTCCGATGAGCGAAAACATGATCATCGGAATGCCGATCCGATGAAAGAGCTTGTTGCCCGGCGTGCGGTGGTGCGCTCCGTAGTCTTCAAACTGCTGACCGATGGTGAGCACGAAGGGAATGGTACCGCACAGTTTGTGGCCCGGGGGGGTCCAGTGGGTGGCCTGTTCAGTCTGCTTTGATTTGACGTGGATTTGACGCATTTCTGACGGGACGGGGCTAATCTGGGCTCCGAATCAGATGGGTCCTCGGATCGGTCGGAACGGGGGCGAAGAGTCACTGACGCTGGAAAAGAGCATCCCGATGAGTCTCTCAAAAGAAAAACGGCGAATTCAGCGAGTGAGCCCGGACTATCCGGTCGTAGGCCAGTTGCCTGCCGGTAATGTGATCGTCTCCGATCTGAGCATCGTCGGAGCGCGGGTAGATCACCAGTTTCCCCTCGCGGCCGGACGGCGTGTGCGGATGGAGTTCTCCTGTGAGGGAGAGAAGCTCTCCATCGACTGCGACATCACCCGATGCAAGCTCCAGCGCACGAACGCGAATGGAGGCGTCGTTTACAGCTCGGGTCTTCGTTTTTGCGAGCTCTCCGAGGAATCTTCGCTGTCACTGCGGCGGGTCATTGCCGCCTTTGTCTCCCGTCACCTCGCCCAGCGAAAAGCGAAACGGCTTCAGGAAGGCATCACTCAGCAGCAGCAACCGCTGGCCCGATAGGGCCGGCATGGTCCGAACTCAACCCTGCCCAGAAGCGAACGGATTCAACCGAACGAACCTGTTCAGTACCGATTCAAACAGTCCGTAGCTTCTGGCAGTTTTCGGTCGATGCGTCAACCCGGACGCATGGACATCGTTGTAAACGGGAACGGCAGACCCGAAATCTGCCGTTCCTTTTTTCTTCTTCGGTGCCACCGGCCACTTCCGCGGAATCCCGTTCGTGTCACACTTTGCGGATGTCTCCGCCCGATTCTCCCGTGGAGGTCGAGCGCATCTTCCGCGACGTAGTCGCCGCGGAACTCGCTCGCGCAACTACCGCTGTGGCCGACCGCACGGGTGAATTCGCACGCGGCAGACTGGGTGAGGGCCGTCAACTCTCTGCCTTTCTTCTGCCCCGCTTCGTGCGCAGGCCGATTCGAGTACTCGACCTGGGAGCGGGAAACGGGGGCGTTGGTGCGGCGTTCACCACGGACGACTCGTTCCGGATGGTCGCCGCCGACGTCGTCGTCAATGAACAGATCACGAGCCTTCGCCGTGCGGGCGTGCCGCTGTCCTATCTGGCCGCGGATGGGGAGTCGTTGCCGTTTGCCGGCGGCTCGTTCGATGTGGTCCTCTGCCTGGAGACCATCGAGCACGTTCGCAATCCGGGCTCGCTCGGAAGGGAGATCATGCGCGTACTCTCTTCGGGCGGCCTGTGCATGATCACAACTCCGGCCCGGATTCGCCATCTCCTGGGACCCGACCCCCATTACGGCATCCGCGCCTTGCTGGCCCTTCCGGATGGCCTGCAACGGGTCGTGGGCCAGCGAATTCTCGGCAAAGATGAACGCTACGACGTGGAGCATATCTTCTGGCACGTCCGTGGGGTCTCACGTCATTTTCCGGGAAGGGCTCGGGTGGAGACGCTCTGCAACATTCCTTATCCCGGAATCGCCAGAACACTTCCGCAAATTCTCTGGGTTCTGTTCCGCTCGGTGCTCTGGGATCGGATCATCGTTCACAAGGGGTAGCGACTCTGAAAACGATAGAATCCGTCTATGACTTCTTTGACCCGCGAACAGAAACTTCATGTCGGCTGCGGGCAGGTAGCGCTCGCCGGCTGGACGAATATCGACAACCAGCCCTTGCGCGGTGTCGATCGCGTTCTGGACGTCACCCAGGGATTCCCGTTCCGCGACGTCGCTTATATTTTTGCCGAGCATTTCATCGAGCATCTCTCCTATGAGGATGCTGCGAAGTTCCTGACCGAGTGCCGGCGCTCGCTCCGGGATGACGGCGTGCTGCGGTTGTCCACGCCGAACCTGGACTGGGTGTGGATGACGCACTACCACCGGGGAGCATGGTCGAATTCCGAGGAGCAGGTACGAGACTGTTTCAATCTGAACAAGGCCTTCCGCGGTTGGGGCCACCAGTTTCTCTACAATCTGCAGACGTTGCGGGACACGCTGCTTAGTACCGGTTTCGCCGAGGTGGAACTGGCTGCGTATGGGGAAAGCCGGCATCCTTCGCTGCGCGGTCTGGAACGTCACGAGACGTACGCCGACGACCCTGACCTGCCGCACATTCTCGTGGTCGAGGCTCACGGGCGTTCGTCCGGGAAGCCGCACTCGCTCGACGAACCCCTGCGGGATTTCCGGGAAGCGGTGTCGGCGAAGTGAGGGCGGGGGGAGTGGTGAACGTTGAACCTTGAATGCTGAATGCTGAATGTTGAATGTTGAATGTTGAATGTTGAATGTTGAATGTTGAATGTTGAATG
>JBDTRY010000381.1:0-2935 GCA_039931435.1 Acidobacteriota bacterium
CCGTGTTGCCATCCGCCTGCCCGATATCGTGCTGGGAAGGGGCGAACGCGTGCGAAGGTTCCGCATGCAGCATCCATCCGCCATTGACCCGCCCGCCACGCCTAACTTCTTACTTGTCCCACCCCCGCCGATGCCGCGCTCAGCGAACTTCGAAGCCGCGTTCGTGGACGCTCTCACCGCGACAGACCTCGCCGCCCCGATGCGAGCTCTGGTTTACCTCGGGTCAGGAGAACGCGCCCTGCAGGAGAAGCCACGGCCCGAGATCCGGGAAGCGACCGATGCGATTGTGCGCGTCGTCGCGACCACCATCTGCGGCACCGACCTCCACATTCTGAAAGGCGATGTGCCGAGCGTCACGGCCGGCCGCACTCTCGGCCATGAAGGTGTCGGTGTGATCGACGAACTCGGCAGCGCCGTCTCGAGCTTCAAAGTGGGCGACCACGTGCTCATCTCCTGCATCACCGCCTGCGGGAAGTGCTCCAATTGCAAAAAGAGCATGTATTCCCATTGCGAGAACGGCGGCTGGATTCTGGGCAACACGATCGATGGAACGCAGGCCGACTACGTCCGCGTCCCGCACGCGGAGCACAGCCTCCATCCCATTCCGGCAGGCGCGGACGATGAGGCGCTGGTCATGTTGAGTGATATCCTGCCGACCGGTTTCGAGTGCGGGGTTTTGAACGGAAAAGTGAAACCCGGAGACACCGTGGCCATTGTGGGCGCGGGCCCGATTGGCCTCGCCGCCCTGCTGACCGCGCAATTGTATTCTCCGGCGCGCATTATCCTCATCGACAGCGACACGAATCGTCTGGCACTAGGCACAAAATGGGGAGCGACAGACGTCCTCAGCACGACCGGCGAGGGCGCCGTGGCGGCAGTCATGGCCCTGACTGGGAACCGGGGCGTGGATGTGGCGATCGAGGCCGTGGGCGTGCCGGAAAGCTTCGATACCTGCCAGCGCATCGTCACCGCCGGCGGGCACATCGCGAACGTGGGCGTCCATGGAAAGCCGGTGCAGTTGAACCTCGAAAAGCTCTGGTCGCACAACATCACCCTCACCACGGGTCTCGTCGATACGTTCACCACGCCGCTGCTCCTGAAGTCGGTCCTGGCGGGGAAACTTCAGCCGGGTGAGCTCGTGACCCATCACTTCGCACTCGACGACATCATGCGCGCTTACGACGTCTTCGGGGACGCGACACGGAAAAAGGCGTTGAAGGTGATCATCCGACCAGAAGTCTCCAGCTAGACGACAGGTCGCAGATGCGTGGTCCGGTCGTCCGGACTCCCCAGCAAACGCCTCACGAAACGGGGCGAGTGGGTGGAGACTACTTCTCCGGTTTTGCCTTCGCGGCTGACTGTTCGGCCGCGGTCCACGGCGGCACCACCTTATTCATCCGGGCGTACGCGATCGATTGCCCAAGGTGTTCGTGCATGTGGTTGAGGACAGTGACGAGCACGTTTCGGTCCGACATTTCGTGGCCGAAGAGATCGACCTTCTTTTCCATCTGCTCAGCGGTAACTTTTTTTGCGACTGCGCGCACGTGATCGAAGGATGCTTTGAGGATGTCGTTGATCTTGGCGGCGTCGGTCGTCTGGGCGTCCCACTTCTTCATGTCCGTGCTGAAGTTCGCGGCGGCGGGCGGTTCGAATCCCATCGTCTTGGTCAAGATGTAGTTTCCGAAGGCGATGTGCAGGTAGGTCTCACCGACCGAGCGGACTCCCTCGGCGGGGCGCCAGCTTTCCTTGGCGGCCATCGCCTGGTTGAGCGCGAGAATGCGCCCCTCCACGAAATCGACCTGGCCGAGAAAATCCTGGATGAACGGGGAGGGCGTTCCCTCGGAAGCGCCCTGCCCGAAGGCCGGGACCGTCACGGCGATTCCAAAGATGGCTGCGAAAAGAAAAATGTGTTTCATGATTTTTGGCTCCTTCTGTTCAATTTAAAAAGGGTATCCGCCTCAAAGGCTGAAACAATCCTTTCCCAAGCTTCACCCCGTCGGGTTGTCGCCCTTAGCGTTTCACGGAGATCTTGTTCTCGACGTCCTGCACTCCGGGCACCCCCTTGGCGATCTCCTGGGCGGCTTGCTTTTGGTCGTCGGAGATGACGAAGCCACTAAGCTGCACGGTGCCTTTGAAGGATGCGACCTGGACGTCGGGGAATTTAAAGCTGGCCGAGCCGGCAAAATTCGCTTTCACCCTTTCAGCCAGCTTGGCGTCCTCCTGCTCTTGAGCGATCGTTCGCTCGACGGGCTCCCGGTTGCAGCTGGTGAGGATGGGGCTCACGAGCAAAATGGCCGCGAATCCCGCAGCGATCGTCATACGGATTGTCTTCATTTGGTTACCTCGGTTGGGTGGAAAAACTTCTCTTCGGTCCGACTTTCCGCGCCTCGGGCGTGCACGGTCGTCGTCTGCGCGGAGCATGATATTCGTAGTCGCACGGTCTCGCTTGTTTGCCACTGAAAACCTGCAATAGCGAGGTCTCCCGCTTTGCTTTCGGCTATTCGCGCTTCCGTGTGACTCATTCCTTACTGGCTTCCTGGCTTCCAGATTTCCAGAGCAACCTTGTATGACGAAAGGCCAGGCCTGAACAGTCACACCACTGCCGTTTCTGATTCTTCGATCACTTCGGGCGGTCGAGGTTTTCCAAATGGGACGGAGAGCAAAACGCCGGCGATGACTAACGAGATGCCGAAGACGGTCTGGAGGGTGTAGTGTTCGCCGAAGAGGGTGACGCCGAAGAGGAGGGCGTAAAGGAGGCCGAGGTAATTCAGGACCGCGACCTGCGCGATGCGCTCGGACTGGAGGGACTTGGTCAGGCAGATCTGGCCGACCTGGGTGAGGACGCCGCACATGAGGAGGGAGAGCCATTCCCACGGCGAGGGCGTTTGCCAGCGGAAGAGGATGAAGACGAGCCCGGCCGCGATCCCGACGAGCT
>JBDTRY010000382.1:0-2935 GCA_039931435.1 Acidobacteriota bacterium
GGCTTCGATCATCTCTATGGCAACGCTCACGCCACCAGCGATACCTTCTCCTACTCTGCACCGCTGGTGGGAGGAAAGGGAGTACGCAGCAGCGAGGCCACCACTCTCGAAGACTTCGACGCAAAGGATCGACGTAATTTTTCCGGCCTCTACATCAGCTCCGAGTGGACCGTCAGTCCTGAGCTGATGGTCGACACTGGTGTGCGGTTGAATCACACCGCGGAACAGCGCCAGACCGACGGTCCCGACGGACCCGAATCGGAGTCGCGGGGCTTCACACGGCTGTCCGGAAGCATTGGCACGAACTATACGATCTACCGGCGGGACCGGCAGGCGATCTCACTGTTCGCCGATTACCGGAACACATTCAAACCGGCGGCGATCGATTTCGGCCCCGAAGCGGAGGTGGAGATTCTCGATCCGGAGACGGCGACAAGTTACGAGGCGGGCCTCAAGGGGCGGATGAGCAACTCGCGGCTGTCCTGGACGGCGTCCGTTTTCCAGATGGATTTCCGCAACCTCGTAACCGCCGGCGAGCAGGACGGCACGCCGATTCTGCAGAACTCGGGCAGGAACCGATTCACCGGTGCCGAGCTGGAAATCGAATACCAGTGGGCGCCATCACTGCGGACGCAATTCGGGTACAGCTACCACGATTCGCGGTTCCGGGATTTCGTGCAGGACTTCGACGGAGTGCAAACACAGCTGGCCGGCAATCGACTGGAGATGGTGCCCTACAACCTGGCCGGGACAGGATTTCTCTGGGCTCCGCCGAGCGGGCTGAATGCCAACGCAACCATTAATTATGTGGGAGCGCGGTGGCTGAACAAACGCAACACAGCACTCGCCGATTCTTATGCGACATGGAACGCCGGGGTGGGCTATCGCCTCACTCACAGCGAACTGCGCATCGACGGACGTAACCTCGGAAACACCCGCAACCCCGTGGCCGAAAGCGAATTTGGAGACGCGCAGTACTACCTGCTGCCGGCAAGCAGCGTGGAGGTGGCCTACCGGTATTTTTTCTGAGGAATTGTCATCCTGATCGACCAACAGCGGCGGGGCGGAACCAGAGTGAAGAAACACGATTGCTATGAGGCTTGAGACTCCGAAGACCGATTCAGGAGCGACCGCCGCGAACTTGTCATCCCGAACGAGCAAAGCGAGGAGGGATCTCGCGCTCGTTCAACGACCTCCCGAGTTTCACAGGAGATCCCTCGCCTTCGGCTTCGGGATGACACGTTTGTTCGTTTGATGTGATGATCGCCAGAGCCGCATCAACATGGGTTCACCTCTGCATCCTGCGTAAGTTTCTTACAAGCGGGGAAAGGCTGTGAATGCGGTGGCGCAGGCATGACACGACTGCCAGGGCGTGTCGTCCTGAAGCGTCGAGCGAAGGATCTCTTCTACCTTCCCGGTTGCCCAAAAAGGACCTGGAACATCCGATTTTTCGGGCACAGAGACGATCACGAACACGGCCTGTCACATTCAGGAAACTCCTCACGCCGGCGATGTTCACGCATGGACTTTTTCCTGTAGCGTTCACGGAACGGCTTCGAAGTGAATCCGGCCAGCCGGCCGGCAAGGCAACCGAGCAAGGAGACTGTGATGCGCATCGGGCATTTTGCAGCTGTCGTCATGTGCGTCGTTCCGATTTTGTCCTGCGGCGCCAATCGCGCTGCGGGGGTATCGATCGACTCCCGCCTGAATAAGGAGTTCGACCGCGTGGAACAGTCGCTTCATCAGCTGGAATCGACAAAGCTTCCAGAGGGTCTGCAAGGCCTTTTGAAAACGCACCAGGCTTCGTTCAACGAGGCAAAGAACGCGAAATCCCCGCTGCTTCGACTCTACCGGTTGCGCAATTCGGACATCGGCGTAACCGCCCTGCAGTTCCTGACGACACAGAAAGCTGCGGGCGAAAACGTCGCCAGCCTGGAGTCCCTCTGGAAGACCCGTCAGCCAGCCTTCGACGGAGCGGAGAGAGACATGCCCGGACCAGCGGTGCTGGTAGCCCTTCGCCAGGCTGCCGGAAATCGCGCCAGGAAGTTTTTCTACGCCAGCCTTCCGTACGGGAAGACTGCCTCGCCGTCCAGTGGTCTCTATTACTTCGCGGAAGCGGAGGGAAATCTGCGGTTCCGCGGCTTCGTGGAATCGCTTCTGGCCGGTCAGGAATCGGAGCAGAGCAGACCTCCGGGTGCGGAGACGCTGGCCCAGGCCCTGGAACACCTGGAGACTCGAACACTTCAGGCATTTGAAGACGATCCTGTCGTTCCGGCGACCATCCCTGTGAGCTCTCGTCTGAAAGAGACCCGCGAGCTGCTGGATCAGAACGAGATCGAAGGAGCCACACTGGCACTTCTCGAGTCCCAGCTGGAGTTCAGCCGGCAGACGAAAAACGTGTCGGCCGACCCCGCCGCCACAGGCGAGGTCAAGCCCGCGGAAAGCAGCCTCGGCGAACTGATCAGCGCCATGGCTCGCGAAGACGAGCCGCAGACCGCGCGCATCATCAGAAACGACGTGCAGCCGCTCTACGCTTCACTGTTCGTCGCTACCACGGCGGCGAACAAGACGAAGTCCGCGCCGGTCACCGTCACTCTGGTGCGATGGCCCTACACGTGAAGCCTCTCCGATCCGGCAAGTTTGCTGGCTCAGGAAGTTGTCCGCAGGCACGGTCAGAGCGTACGTTTTGCAGTTCAGGATCTGGGAGCTTCGCCGCTCGCGGAGCGATTCGGCATCGACAAATATCCGGCGGTCTTCGTCGACGATGCGCTGGTAGCGCGTCCGGAAGATTTCTACGCATGGGGAGGTCCGGCGGACGGAAAGTATCTCCCCTGGAGCGACCTGCCAAATCGTCGCAAATTTCAGGCGGACCTCCAGAAAATGATCGACATCCGTCTTGCCGGAGGCGATGTTACCTCGCTCGTTCCCCGAAAGA
>JBDTRY010000383.1:0-2932 GCA_039931435.1 Acidobacteriota bacterium
GCGGGTGAACGACGCGCGGCCAGTCTTGCGGTGGATGGTGCAGTTTTCATGGCATGCCTCCTCATGAGTCAGATGCATTCCCTCGATGCCGATGCTCGTGGAGACCACGGGAAGACCGTGGCTCATGCTCTGGTTGATCTTGCCCTTCACGCCCGCGCCGAAGCGCAGCGGAGCCACGGAGAGGAGGCACGATTCAAAAAAAGATTCCACGTTCTTGACGAAGCCGTGAGTGACGACGGATTTGCTAGCCAACCCGCTGATGCTCTCGGGCATCTTGCTGCCGACGATGTGCAGCATGGTTTCGGGTAATTGGGCAAGAATGCGCGGCATTATTTCCTGACAAAACCAGAGCATGGCGTCGACGTTCGGAGTGTGTTCGAAGCCGCCGATAAAGAGCAAACCGTGACGGGTTTCGCAGGGCGCGATGCTGGCGAACGGCTCGTGAATATTGGAGACGACTGCGATTCGTTGCCGAGGTATCTGCGCGGCCAGGACCTCTTTCTCCTCGGCACTGACCACCAAGACCGCAGTGGAATCGCCCGCGAGTCTGAGCTCCATCTCCTCCATTTTCTCCGCGCGATCGTGCGCTTTTTCGTCCCCGGTCAATTCCGCTTCGCGCCGGTGACGCACAAAGTGCAGATCCACGGTGTCGAAAATGATCGGCGTCGAGGGCAAGAGCCGCTGACAAAGGGGAAGCAGAGTCCCGGCGATTTCCGCGCGTGACAGAAGGATAAGGTTAAACTCACTGCCGCGCGTGCTCAGCAGACTTTCGAACGATTCGAAGAACGGCTCATAGAGGCACTCAATTCCTGAGCGCTGCAACTGATCGGTGTAGGGCTGAACTCGCTGCCGGTTATATGGAGCGAAGGTTACGTGAAACCCGAGCTCACCAAAAACGTCCAGTAGCTTGACCATGCGGAGCGAACCGGAGTCCTGGTCCTGGCAAGGAACGCGGGTATCGACCACCAGAACTCTTTTTGTCGCCCCGCGTTGACTGGCGCGCCGCAGCTCATCCGGCCGGCCGATCGCGGCCTCCGCGAGGACACTTTCCCATTTCGAGCGAAATTTCTCCTGGTTAACCAACTGGTAGCTCTTCACTCCGCTGTCGGTGCTGGTGCCACTCGTTTTGCCTTCGTGATGCACCACGACCGTCCGCGGTTGATAGTAAACCTTGCGTCCTGATTTTCGGACTTTGAAGGCGAGATCCGTATCCTCGTAATAGGCCGGAGTGAAAATTGGATCGAACCCGCCTAGCTCATGAAACAGCTTGCTCGAAATGAGGACGCACGCACCAGAACAGTAATCGACTTCGCGCAAAAAGTTATACTCCGGTTTATCGGCGTCATCGCCTTTGCCGTAGTTACATCCGGAAGCGTCCCGCCAAAGAATACTTCCCGCTTCTTGCAGTCGGCCATCTGGGTAGACCAGTTTTGCGCCGACCATCCCGGCACCCTCGTTGAGGGCCAAAGTGTTCAGCATTTCCGTTAACCACCCCTGAGTGACCTCGGCGTCGTTATTCAGGAAGAGAAGATATTGACCGCGTGCCAGGGCGGCGGCCTTATTACAACTACGAAGGAATCCTTCGTTGGTTTCATTCGTCAGGAGGTGCAATCCCGGCACGCACTGGAGGATGGAGGAGGTGGACGCAGACGAATGGTCGTCAACGAGGATCACTTCATAGTCCACCTCGACAGTGTGTCGAAGAATGGAGCGCAAACAGGCCAGAGTGACTTCGATCTCATTGTAGACGGCGATAACTATCGAGACGGTCGGACGAGCGGAGATGGGAAAAGAAAGCAGGCGGGCGCGTTCTCGATCGAGGTTTTCAAGGAACGTGCGCGCGCGTCCCTGGACTAGCTGAATGGTCTTGCCGGGCTCGCTCAAGACGATCGCACCCGACCGGAGCCGGGCCTTGAGTTTCACCACTCCGCCGTCGTCGGAGAGAGCGATCTGGCATTGAAATCCGCAATGATCGCTTTGCGGCACGGCGGGAAAGCGCGCACCGATGTCTTCCCGCGGCAGCCCGTAACGGCAGGCGACCGAGGATCCATTTATCTGGAGAGTGAGTTCCTCGACCGGCTCTTGCGGATGGAACGCCCACCCCGAGATTTTGACCAGGCCTTCGTCGACCACGTCAGCCACAGGAGATTCAATTCGACCTATTAGAGGTGCTATCTCCGAGCAGAACGGAAAACTCTCAAGCCGAATCCAATCGCCCCCGGGGGCGCGAGCCTCCAAGTGGGCCAACTGATAGCCCATCGGAACCCAGCCGCGAAAAGTGAAGCCACTGGAGTTCGCCCCTTTGTGTGCGGGAAAAACGGCCGCGACATCCACCCGCGCCAGTCCGGAAGCACAGCGCAATTCGTTCGCTCCGACCATCAGCCTGACGTCGAGCGGCCGATCATCGGCCTCGTCGAAACACCAACCCGCAAGCTCCAGGCCGCCGTTCGTCGCGAAGAGGGGTTTCGGTTGATCAATAAACCATCGACGACTCGCTCGCCTACCCATTCTCTCGTCCTTTGTACATCAGTTGCCGGAGCTTTCTCTGCGAACGTCCGAACGGCAGGATGAGCTTGTTTTCGATGCTCCCGCGCAAGCGGTCCATTTGTTTGGACGCTTTCTCGAGTTGGTCCTGGGCGGTTTGCAAGTCGTTCTGTAATGCGGTCACCATGCCGCGGAGTTGATCCCTCTCGCTGCCCGCAGCTTGCACTTGGCTTTCGAGCTCCTGGATCGACTTGGCCGAATCATCTTGCCGCACGAGGCGCCCCCGCAAGGTGAGTAATTCCCAGCGCGCATCCACCGCATCGCTCGCGATCCGGGCGAGTCGTTCTTCCCGCTGCTCGAGCCGAATGTTGAGCCGCTCATTCTCGTGTTGGAGCAACATTACGCGTTGGGTGTTCTCCTCGACTTCCTTCTTGAAATGCATCACCTG
>JBDTRY010000384.1:0-2903 GCA_039931435.1 Acidobacteriota bacterium
CCTTTCGCCTTTGAGGTCTACCGGCGGTCCAGTGTAGGCAGCGGTCTTAAACATAATGTGTCCGGATGGTCTGGACACATTCTAGGGCAACATGACGGACGCCAACATCTTCCAAAAGGTCGGACAGTTGCAACTCACTGTGCACGGTGTGGGGTCGTCTGTCCGGGTTTATTGGACGTCAAATCGTCAGATAGGGAAACGCTCTGCGTCGCCCCAGGCCCGTGAAGCGCTGCGAATGTCGGACGGGTGTCGCGGCTGAAGACTGTGTCCGGTCTCTTCGACCAGAAGCGCAAAAGGGGCCTTCAGCAGACGCTAAAGATCGCCGTGAAAGCCGGACACTTGTCATCTGAGACTGCCCTTCCCTGCTTAGACGGCGGATACACCGCGACTGGGCAAACAATGCCGGACAGCTTCGATGAGTTTGGACGGCCGAGCCACCTTTCGTGGACGGCATTGCCATGAAAGCAGTCTCGATGGGCTTCAAAAGCCGGACGCGTGGGCGCCTAACCTATTGATCTTAATAGAAAATTCCTACCCCAAATTCTTTGAACTAGTGAATTCTCAAAGGGACGTGACGCTCATCGAATTTTCCAGAAAGCAAGGGATTAGATACGCTACAGTGCCCAAAACCCACACCCGGCCTAGAACCCTTACTCAAGGATATTTCCATGGATAGAGTCACTGCCGCCAGACAGAGAGTGGTAACACTTGAGGGACTCAAGGCACAGACGATCAGGACCAAGGCGGTCGTGGATCAGGTTCGCGACATCGTGCTTGCTCCCAATAGCACCAAGATACCGCCTCGATTCAACATGACCCAGTTGTCCATGTTCACAGGTCTCGAGTCTAGCCAACTGGACAACAGGCTACGTCGGCCGGGCAGCGGCGTGCCGACCGGGGAAAAAGGCGGCGCAACGAGGCGCTACTTTTCGATCGGCGATGTCCAGGAGTGGATGCGTCACTTGCGCCCCGAGTTCAGGCGGCCCGAGACGTCCGATGCGGCGGTCCTTGTCTCCGCGAACTTGAAAGGCGGTGTCTCGAAGACCACGACCGCCGTCTGCCTGGCTCACGGGTTGAGTTTGCGTGGTCACAAGATTCTCCTCATTGACCTCGACCCACAGGCCAGCGCAACGAGCTTCTTCGGCATGTCGCCGGAGACACACGTGACCTCGGAGCAGACCCTCTACTCCCTGTTTCAGGGCGAAGAGCCTTCGGTCGAATATGCGATTCAGAAAACGTACTGGCCAGGCTTGGACCTCATCGCCGCCAACGCGGGGATGCACGGAGCCGATTTCATACTCTCAGCACGTCAGGGGCACGAGAAAGAGTTCGAGTTCTGGGACGTGCTCAATCACGGGTTGGAGACCGCCCGGGGAAACTACGACATCATCATCATCGATACTCCCCCTTCCCTCTCATTCACGGCGATCAATGGCCTGATGGCCGCGGACGGCTTCCTCATGCCGCTTCCACCGAAGGCGATTGACTTCGCTGCCTCCGCGCAGTTCTGGGATCTGTTCTACGAAATGGTGCGGATCTGTAAGTCGCCGGGCCGAGCGAGCAAGCGATTCGCCTTCGTGGACGTCGTCCTGTCGATGGTCGACAGCAGCGACTCCGCGACCGACATAGTGCGGGAATGGATTGTCGGCGCGTACGGCGAGAAGGTCCTGCCGGTAGAGATTCCGAAGACCTCGGCCGCCTCCACCGCGTCGAAGAACTTCGGTTCGGTATACGACTTGATGTTGCCAGGAACTTCCGCCGAGCGAAATGTGGCGAGCTCCCGAACCTTCAAGCGCGCGTTCGAGGCCTATGAGCGACTGGTGGGTCTCGTCGAGAGCCAGGTGCAGGATTTCTGGATGATGCAAACGATGGAGGTCGCAGCATGAACAGCATCGTCAAAAAGGGTGCCGGCATACGCTTCGTTCTGCCTCCGGAGGCAGTGACGCCTGAACCAAGCGCGAGCCCGGAGACGGACGAGGAAGACAAAGGCGATCTACCCCTCGAGCCGCGAGGCGGGGTGGCGAATATCGCCATGGCGGTCACGCTTGGCCGCGAAGTGCGCCAGCAATTTGAGGCGCAGAAGTCGCGCCTAGCCGAATACGAAAAGGCGGGCACGGGGCTCGTTGATCTGGATCCGAGGAGGGTCAGAGCGAGCCGCTATGCCAACCGGCACGAGGCGAGCTTTTCGACGGCCGAGTTCAAGGATTTCAAAGCGGACTTGAAGGAGTCGGGCGGCAATTTGGTGCCGGTCAAGGTGCGGCCCATCGAGGCTGCGCGTCCTGGAGAGCCGGATTTTGAGCTGATCTACGGGCACCGCCGGCACCGCGCCGCGCTTGAGGAAGGTTTGCCGCTGCGTGCGATCGTGCAGGCGGTCGATGACAAGAAGCTCTTTGTCGATATGGACCGGGAGAATCGCGGGAGGGCTTCGCTTTCAGTCTGGGAGCAGGGCGTGATGTACCTCAAGGCGTTGAACGACGGCCTGTTCGGGAACCAGAAGGTGCTGGCGGCGGAGCTCGGTCTTTCGGAGGCGGTCGTTTCGAGAGCAATTTCGATTGGATCACTTCCTCAGGAGGTCGTGGCCTCCTTCTCCGCTCCGGTCGTTCTTTCTTATCGGATGGGCCTGCTACTGGTGGACGCGGTGGCCAAGGACTCGAGCGGGGTTATGCGCCGAGCGGCCGGCATTTTCGTGATGAATCCGAAGCCGGATGACAGCCATGTGCTCAGATTGCTGCTGTCACAACCGGAGGAAAAACCGGCCAGGGCAGTGAGAACGTCACACCTATTGATGGGAAAGAAGAAGGTGGGTCGCGTTGCGGTCGACGCAGTTGGTGGGCTCGTTGTGGAGATAAAGCTGTCAGCGTTGGCGCCCAAGAGGCGAGAGTCATTTATCCAGGCGATCGAAG
>JBDTRY010000385.1:0-2876 GCA_039931435.1 Acidobacteriota bacterium
GGTCGGGAGGTGTTCACCCTCGAGCACAGCCCTCCGAGAGTGTCTTCAATACGGCTCAGATCGTCCTCGGGCTGGGCGCTCTTTACCAGGTCTCGGGTGAGATGCGTTATCTGCAGGCGATGGAGCGGGGCGCTCAATGGCTGGCAGCGACTGAAAACGGTGCCGGATCATGGGCCACGGGAAACTATCGAGGCAGCTTCAACCCGACGTACTACACTCGCGTCACCTGGCCCATGCTGGAAGCAGCGAAACTGACAGGGGATGGCCGCATCCGCGAGTCCGCAGTTCGCGTGCTGGAACAACTGCTCACCCGGCGCCATCCGGATGGATCCTTCGCAGACTGGGGGTTTTCCTTCGGCGCCGGAGCCTTCACACATACCATCGCCTACACTCTTCGAGGATTCCTGGAGAGCGGCCGCCTTCTCGGCGAAGAGGAACACTTTCTCGACGCGGTCTCTCCGGCCGTGGAGCGCCTATACCGCAGGGCGGAGTTGCGCCAGGGCCAGCTGCCAGGATTTTTTGGCGACGGATGGAAAGGTGACCAATCCTTTGTGTGTCTGACGGGAAATGCCCAGATCGCTCTCGTCCTGCTCCGGTACGAATCTGCGCGACCGGATCTGCGCCTGGTCAACGCCGCCTGCAAGCTGGTCGACTATGTTTGTCATCGGCAGATTTCGTCTCCGCTGGCAGGACGTTTCCGGGGCGCCATCGCCGGATCGTCACCGGTCTGGGGCCCCTATCTCCGCTTCCGCTATCCGAACTGGGCGGCTAAATTTTTCGCCGACAGTCTGATGCTTCTCCTGCAACGCCTCGAGAGCGAAGCGAAGGGAGGCCAGTGATGAAGGTCGTGCTCACGGCCGGTTTCGATCGTTCGCCCTCCGCTCTGGCTATTGCCGAGCTTCTCCGTCGCGAATCCATCGAGGTCTCGGCCGTGGTGGTAGTCTCGCCCTTCGGCACCACGCGCGTGCGCAGCACGCTCCGCCGCTTCCGACTGCGCGATCTTCCCGCCCTTGCGCGAAAGCTTGCCGGAAAGCGCTCCCCGGGCCCGCTGACCCGGTTCCTGCAGCATTCATCGATACGCTCGCAGCCTCTGAGCGAGTGGGCCCGCATCAACGGCGTCCCTCTACACAGAACAGCGGATCTCAACCACCCGTCGGTGATCCAGTTCCTGCATTCTCTTCGCCCCGACTGGATCGTTTATGGAGGAGGAGGCATCCTTCGAAACGAGATTCTCACTGCCGGAACCTGGAGGGTGATCAATGCCCATCTCGGTCCCCTTCCGGAAATCAGGGGAATGAATGCTGCGGAATGGTCCGTGCTGCTCGGCCTGAAGCCGGCGGCCACTGTTCATCTAATCGACGAAGGCATCGATACAGGCGCCGTCTTCCATTCCCGGGAAATCGACCTCACTGGCATTGATGACGTCGAGGCGCTCCGCCAGCAGGCGGTGGTCACGGGAATCGAGGCGATTACGCAGACATTGATCGCCATCCGGTCCTCAGGCGAGCCAACACCGCGAATTCACGACGTCCTTCACCGGCAGTGTTTCACTCTTAGTCCCGCACTGAAGGAGCTGCTCGAACGGCGCCTGGCGGCGAATGCCTCAGGGAGCCGATGAGACCGTGCCGAACGCTCTCCGCTTCCTGAGAATGGTCCGGCACGTGCCGCTCACCCAGCTCCTGGCAAGGGCTCGGCTGATGGCGCAGAGACGTGCCGAGATCTCGCTGCCGTTCATCAGAAAATCGAAATCCCGTAGACAAACGATGGCTCTGTCCGCCGATCCCCTCGGTCCCATTTTTCCGGCGAGGACAGGCCGGATTGTGCTCACCGGAGACCATGCCGTTTTTCGATTCCTGGGCACCGAAGAAACGAGTCCGATCCCCATCGACTGGCGTCCCCGGAAGTTCCAGAAGGGCACGAGACTGTGGCTGCTCAATCTTCACTACATGGAGTATCTCGAAGAGCTCGACGACAGTCAGTTCCTGCGCATTATTCTGGACTGGATCGACCAGACACCACCCTGGCAACCGGGATTCTGGCGAGACAACTGGAACAGTTTCTCCCTGTCCATCCGTGTCGTAGTCTGGATGCAGCAACTGGTGCTGCGCGGCCTGGCAACCTCCGCCCCGGAGAGAGTCATCGAGAGCCTCCGCCAGCAACTTCTCTTCCTGGAGCGACACCTCGAGACGGATATCGGTGGCAACCACCTCATGAAGAACATCAAGGCCCTGCTCTGGGCGGGTCGATTCTTCACCGGCCCGGAAGCTGCCCGGATGCACTCGAGCGGGGAAGCACTTCTCCGGAAGGAGCTGGGCCAGCAGATCCACGGCGATGGGATGCACTTCGAGCTGACTCCCGCCTACCATCGCCAGGTATTCGCCGACCTTCTCGAGATGCGAACCGTCCTGACGGACCGTCCGCTGCAGAGTGCGCTCGAGGAGGTGCTGGAATCGATGGCGGAGGCGCTGGTCCATCTCACGCATCCCGATGGCGAGCTGGCCCAGTTCGGCGATACGGCGATGGATTCAGATTACCCCGTGGAGTTGTTGTTGAAACACTGGCACTCCCCCGGTCCGGCCTTGAATGGGGCCTGGGAGCTACCTTCAGGTGGATTTGCAGGGTTCCGTTCGGACAGTCAGTACTTCATCATCCGTACTGGAAAGATCGCCGCGGACGAGTTGCCAGCCCATGCGCACGGAGACAACGGGTCGTTTGAATGGAGCGTGGATGGACATCGGATCATTGTCGACGCCGGAGTGTACGAGTACGACCCGGGCGAGCGGCGTCGCTGGTCACGCTCGACCGAGGCGCACAATACCGTGACCGTGAACGGAGCAGACCAGGCGGAGTTCTGGGGTTCGTTCCGTGTTGGTCGC
>JBDTRY010000386.1:0-2873 GCA_039931435.1 Acidobacteriota bacterium
CTGGACTCGCCGCTCCACTCTCTCGCGGTCGGGCGTTTCTGCCGCGCAGACTCCTCGCGCAGCGAGTATCCTCTTCCTCATGTCCCCGAAAGACCTGCGCATTGTCACCATCGGAGGAGGTACAGGCCTCTCCACGCTTCTCCGGGGACTGAAGAAATTCGTAGGCAGCACCGGTCCGTGGTCCATCTCCCACCTTTCGGCAATTGTCACCGTCACCGACGAAGGGGGAAGCTCCGGGGCGCTCCGTCGCGAATTCGGAATGCTTCCTCCCGGAGACGTTCGGAACTGCATCGTGGCACTGGCCGAAGAAGAGCAACTGCTGTCGCGGCTTTTCTCCTACCGCTTTCTGGACGACTCCACGCTTCAGGGCCATTCGCTCGGAAACCTCCTGCTGGCGGCGCTGACCGAAATCACGGGAAGTTTCGACGAAGCGATCCTGGCGGCCTCGGAGGTCCTGGCCATCCGCGGCGAGATCTACCCCTCAACACTGGCCGATGTCCGGCTCCGGGCAATCTGTGCCGACGGCAGCGAGCTCATTGGGGAGCTGGGGATCAGCGGAACCAGGCTCGGGCAGAGTGACGCCCCGGTACCCAGCCACCCCCGCATCGTGCATCTGGCCATCGAACCACCGGACGCTGCTCCGGTGGAGCGTGCTCTGGAGGCCATTCGTCAGGCGGACATGATTCTCATCGGCCCCGGTTCGCTGTACACATCGATCCTCCCCAATCTCGTCATCAACGACCTTGGCCAGGCACTTCGATCAGCCCAATCCCTGCGGGTTTACATCTGCAACGTCATGACCCAGCCGGGTGAGACCGATGGATATTCTGCGCAGGATCATCTGAGCGCGATCATCGAACATGCCGGGTTCGTTGCCGACGTCATGGTCATGAATGGCCGCCGTCCTTCGGAGTCGATTCTCGCAAATTACGCCGACAAGAATCAGCATCAAGTTCCGTTCAACGTCAATGCCATCCGGGAACTCGGCGTCACTCCATTCTTCGGGGACATCATCTCCGAAGGAGATTATGTGCGTCATGATCCGGAGGCGCTGGCGCAGACCGTCTTCCGGCTCTATGACCGGTATGGCAGGAGGCTGCAGAACATTCGCCGCGAGCGGGGGCAGGGTTGAGCGGCGAACGTGTGAAATCGGTGGCACTGGACGTGATCATTCTCGCGGCCGGACTGGGCACGCGAATGAAATCGAGCACGATCAAAATTCTGCACGAAGCCGGCGGACGCCCTATCGTCGACTACGTGCTCGATCTCGCGGCAGCACTTTCCGCCGCCACTCCCGTACTGGTGATCGGCCACCAGCGCGAAGCAGTGAAAGCGCATTGCGGGACCCGCGCACGGTACGCCGTTCAGGAAGAGCAGCTGGGAACCGGCCACGCCGTAATGATGGGCGCGGCAGTGCTCACTGCCCAGGGCCACGCCGCTCCCGACGTGCTCGTGCTTTCCGGAGACGTCCCTCTGACGCGCGAGGACACTCTATGGGAATTGATTGACGAGCATCGCCGCTCCGGGAACAGCGCCACGATTCTGAGCATGCGCCTGGAAGAGCCAGCCATGTACGGTCGCATCATCCGAGACGGATCGGGGCAGGTGCTGCGGATCGTCGAGGCCCGTGATGCCTCCGCTGAAGAAGCCGGAATCCATGAAGTGAACGGCGGAATCTACGTCTTCTCCACGGAAGCGTTGCTCGAGGCACTGGCCTCGCTCTCCAGCGAGAATGCACAGGGTGAGTACTACCTCACCGATGTCATCGAAATATTCAGGAAAGGCGGAGGCGCGGTCGGAGCGGTGATTGCCCGCGACCCTGTCGAAACATTGGGCGTGAATTCGAGGAGCGATCTGGCCATGGTCGAACAGGAACTGCAGCAGCGAAAGATCCAGAG
This sequence comes from Acidobacteriota bacterium, assembly GCA_039931435.1. Lineage (GTDB taxonomy): Bacteria > Acidobacteriota > Thermoanaerobaculia > Gp7-AA8 > Gp7-AA8 > JBDTRY01. The sequence goes on from JBDTRY010000386.1 coordinate 1,899, forward strand.
TCTGATGGAGGCGGGTGTGACCTTCCGGAATCCGGAGGCGACGCTCGTGGACACAACGGTGGAAATTGGCAGGGACACGGTGGTCTATCCGTTCGTCACACTGGAAGGGTCGACGAACATCGGCGAGCGTTGTGTAATCGAGCCCGGCGTGCACCTGCGCGACGTCACCGTCGGAAATGGCGTCGTTATCAAGACGGGAACGGTGGCGGAGGATTCCGTGATCGAAGCCGGCGCATCGGTGGGACCCTGCGCGCACCTCAGACCGGGCACGCACCTCGGACCCGATGTGAAGATCGGCAACTTCGTGGAGACAAAAAAAGCGACGTTCCAGTCCGGCGCCAAGGCCTCGCACCTTTCCTACATCGGCGACGCCGAGATCGGCAGCAACGTCAATATCGGAGCGGGAACGATTACCTGTAACTATGACGGCGTCAGGAAGAACAAGACCACGATTGAGGACGGAGCTTTCATCGGTTCGGACACACAACTGATAGCTCCCGTGACGATCGGCCGCGGAGCGTACGTGGGCGCGGGGTCCACGATCACCAAAGATGTGCCCGCCGGCTCATTGGCCCTGAGCCGCGTACCACAGAAGATCATCAAGGACTGGGCGCCGCGACAAAAGAAGTAGGAAATTGAGCGGCAGGTTGCTGCTCTAAGGCAAGCGGAAAGGTAGAGAAGATTCTTCGCTCGACGCTCAGAATGACAGGTGCGCGCGTTGCTCACGCCGCCGAATATTCGTGCAGGCCCATGGCGTGTCATCCTGAAGCGTCGAGCGAAGGATCTCTTCTACCTTCCCGCTTACCACATCAAAGAAGTGACGACCGTCGGTGACGAGATCCTTCGGTCGCTTTGCTCCCTCAGGACGAAGAGCGCTCTTAGAGCACGACTAGTGGAGCGTATTGGATGAATTGATACCGGATGACGCAGGAATCGGCGACGTGAGCTAGGCGCGCCGACGCAGGCATAGCGGCT
>JBDTRY010000387.1:0-2864 GCA_039931435.1 Acidobacteriota bacterium
AGCGAATCGATGAAGTAGAACCCTGGCTCGATGGTGAAGGACTGGCCGACGTCGACCTTGCGGGTCAGTCGAAGGAAAGGATGACCGTCCGGCCTGGGAATGGTCTCGCCGCTCTCCTCCTTCATGAATCCTCCCACGTCATGGACCTGCAGGCCGATGAGATGCCCGACTCCGTGGGGAAGAAATGTGCGCGTCATACCGGACTGCACCGCTTCGCCGGCATCAACGTTCACGAATCCGAACTGCACCAGCATCTCGGCGACTTTGCGATGCGCAGAGAGGTGCAGCTCCCTGTAGTCCAGACCGGGACGAACTTCGGCACAAAGCTCCTGCTGCTTTTCATCCATGGCCCCGATCAGCGCGCGGAACTCGTCGTCGTGTTCGGAATAGGTGCGGGTGATGTCCGAGGCATAGCCGTTGACTGAAGCACCGGCGTCGATGAGAAATGAGTAGCGCTTGTCGGCAGGGACAACTTCGCGCTCCTGATGCTGATAGTGGAGCACGGCCGCGTTTTCGTTGATGGCGATGATGTTCGAGTACGGGAGCTGGGCTTCGTTGTGTGCCGTGGCCCGGAGATACTGAAGATGGATCTCGTATTCTGACGCTCCGGCGCGGAAAGCGCGCTCCGCGGCGAGATGTCCGCGAACGCCGGCAGCATTCGCCTGCCGCATGCATTCGATTTCGTAGTCCGTCTTCCAGGCCCGCGCGAAATGAATGCGATCGACCACCTCCGAGGGGTTCACCGCCGCAAATCCCCAGTCCTCGACCACTCCGTCAGGCTCACCGATGAGAACCGTTCGTCCTCCCGTGGGAAGATGCTGACGGGCCTCGTCGAGAGAGCCGATCATGCGGATGTCGAAGTGCTCGACCCAGTAGCCTTCCGGCTCGCCGGCAGGTTTGTGCCAGTAATCGACGGGGCGAAAGTAAATCAGGACCGGTTTTTTACCCGGGGTATAGCTGACGAAACAGTTCGGATTCGTGAGCACCGGGACCCAGGCTTTGAAGTGGGGATTGACCTTGAACGGATAGGGATAGTCGTCCAGGAAGACCGTTCGCTCCGAGCCGCCGAAAATCACGGCGTGGTCGAATCCCGTTTCGGTTAGGACGCGATCGTGACGGCTCTCCACCGTTCGAATGTGGTCGGGATACAGCGCAGCGAGCGTGGTGTCCATCGGTCCTCCGGGCGAGTTTCTGGGATGTGGAGCATAACCGACGAAACGAAGAGCGTCACTACCCATCACCCCGAGCATTCGCGGCCTGTTCGCAGGCCGGAGCGATCAAAGCGCGACTACAATGCGGCACCTCGCGTGATGAAACCGCCCACGATCAATTACACGCCCGGATGGTCATGGCCCTTCTGATCATCCTCGTTGCTTTTCTGGCCGGCGCAGTCGCCGCGGTGGCGGGTTTCGGAATCGGCAGCTTTCTGACGCCGGCCTTCGCCATGAAGGCGGGCATCGAGTTGGCCGTGGCCGCCGTAGCCATTCCCCACTTCGTCGGAACCTCGATCCGCTTCTGGCTGCTGCGCCGCCACCTCGATCGGGACTTGTTGATGAGCTTCGGTCTGACCAGCGCTGCCGGCGCGCTCGTTGGTGCTCTCCTGCATGTCTGGGCCAGGGATCCAGTCCTCACCGCGGTTTTCGCGGTCCTGTTGATATTTTCCGGGGTCATGGGCCTGAGCGGTCTGTCGCGCCGACTGCGTTTCACCGGGGCCGGCGCCTGGATCGCCGGAGCCGTTTCGGGAATGTTCGGCGGACTGGTGGGGAATCAGGGCGGGATTCGCGCCGCGGCCATGCTCGGCCTGCAGGTGCCACGCGATGAGTTCGTGGCTACTGCAACGGCCATCGCCCTGTTCGTGGATTTTGCGCGAATGCCGGTTTACATTTTCACGCAGGGGCGGTCGCTCGTGCATATCTGGCCGCTCATCGCCATGAGCGCCGTGGCCGTGGCCGGCGGAACGCTGTTCGGCGGGCGTGTGCTGTCGGCCATCCCGCAGCAGTTGTTTCACAAGATCGTTGCCGGGCTTGTCCTGCTGCTCGGCGTGCTCATGCTCTTCCGCATATGAGTGAAATCGCCCAGGCCAATCGACAGTTGCTCGCTATGGACCCTGAGAAGCAGTTCAAAAGATCTTCGCTACGACGCCGTTCTGGATTTCTCCTCTCAGGATTCTCGCGGCGTGGAGGCTGATCGAATCTGGAATTTCGCGCCTTCGGCAGAGGAAAGTCATCGCCGTTGTCGTCATCGCCGCCATCTGCTCTCTGGACCTGGTCCTCTTCCATCACCTGTTCATCAGCGGAGCCGTGTACGACCCGGTGACACTGACTCTGACCCGAGCCCTCGGTTCGTTCCCGATGAATGGGCCGGACGTCAATTCGAGACTTTGATCGTGAGGCGCATTCCCTTGCGGTCGTGGTGATCGACAGGACACCAGACGTTGTAGGAGCCTGGAGGCAGGTCGACATTCAGTGTGGCGTTCTGGCCCGGACCGACCGTGATCCAGAGCTTCTCCTCGATTCCATTGCCGGCGACCTTCAGACCGTGTGATGTCTTTCCTCGATTGAAAATCCGCAGCCTGCTCTTACCTGGCCGGATGATCGCGGGCATATCGATTCGATAATCGGTCAGAGTGACGGTCACCTCGTCGCCGCCACCGCCTGCCGACGCCGATTGCCCGGCCGGAACTGCCGGCGTGGCACTGGCTTCAGGCGCCCCTTCGGTGGACGTTTCCTTAAGTCCGGCGTCGGCCGGCGAGGAATCAGGCGTGCTTTTTGCGGCGGTCATCGATTCAGGAGGGGAGATGAGCATCGTCGTATCGGTAGCGATCGTGGCAGTCATGGTCATCGTCACCTCGGCAGCCGAGCTCG
>JBDTRY010000388.1:0-2858 GCA_039931435.1 Acidobacteriota bacterium
CCAGGACGGGTCCGGAACTGCATGGATGTAGCTCGCGAAGGAATCTCCGAAAAGAAAAAACGGCGGCGTGTCGCCCTCGTCGTCGCTGGCGTCACCGTCGTATCGCTGGCAACGTTCGGGCTCTCGCGTGTCCGCCCGGCCGCGCCACCCGTCGATGCTTCCACTCTCTGGACCGACACCGTGCAGCGGGGTCCCATGCTTCGGCAGGTGCGAGGAACGGGCACGCTCGTTCCTGAGGAGACCCGCTGGATTCCGGCGGTCACAGAAGGACGCGTGGAGCGCATCCTGTTGCAGGCCGGAACTCCCGTCGAAGCGGACAGCGTCATTCTCGAGCTCAGCGACCCTGCTCAGATTCAGAACGCCCTCGACGCGCAGTTGCAGCTTCGCGCGGCGGAGGCAGAGATGGAAAGCCTGAAGGCCACGCTGCAGAGCCAGCACCTCGATCAGATGGCGGCAACGGCCAGACTGAAGGCGGAGTACGAACAGGCCAAACTGCGCGCGGACAGCGACGAGGAACTGGGTCGCCAGGGTCTGATGCCGGAGATCAGCCGCAAGCTCTCACGCAGTGCTGCCGATGAACTGAACGGCCGCTACGAGCTGGACCGGCAGCGGCTGGCCATCGGTCAGCGATCGATCCAGTCGCAGGTGGCGGCGCAGCAGGCCCGCATCGAGGGACTGCGCACGATGAGCCAACTGCAACGAAGCCGCGTCGATGCCCTGCAGGTGCGCGCTGGCATCCGCGGTGTGCTCCAGCAGGTTTCCGTGGAGGTGGGGCAGCGTGTCACCCCCGGAGCCAGTCTGGCCAGGATCGTTCAGCCGGAAAAACTCAAAGCAGAACTGCGCATTGCCGAAACGCAGGCCCGGGACATTCAGATCGGTGAGCGGGCAGAGATCGATACGCGCAACGGCGTCGTGCCGGGCATCGTCTCCCGCATCGATCCTTCCGTACGTGAGGGAACTGTCAGCGTGGATGTGCGTATGCAAGGGGAGTTGCCCAGGGGGGCGCGTCCCGATCTGACCGTTGACGGAACCGTGGAACTGGAGCGTCTTGCCAGCATCATCTACGTGAAGCGACCGGTACACGCGCGCGAATCGTCGGCGGGAACGATCTTCAAGCTGACGGCGGACGGGGAGGCTGTGCGCGTTCCGGTGAAATACGGCCGGAGCTCGGTGAGCACGATCGAGGTGGTGGAAGGGCTGGCGCCGGGGGATAAGGTGATTCTCTCGGATATGTCGGCGTGGGACGAGTTCGACCGCTTGAAGTTGCATTGATTGCTGCTTCAGGCAGGGCGGGGAATGTTGAATGTTGAATGGATCACCGATGGGGAACGAAATGATGGACGAGACGCTGATCCAGCTTGATGGAGTGACCAAGGTTTTCTACACCGATGAGATCGAGACGCACGCCCTGTCCGGCGTGGAGCTTCAGATCCGGAAGGGTGAGTATGTGTCGATCGCCGGTCCCTCGGGCTGCGGAAAGTCGACGCTGCTTTCCATTCTCGGACTTCTCGATTCTCCAACCGAAGGCGCCTACACCCTCGCCGACGATCCTGTCTCGGGGCTTACTCCTTCGAAGAGGGCAAAGATCCGAAACCGGCAGATCGGGTTCATCTTTCAGGCCTTCAATCTGATCGGCGATCTCAACGTCTACGAGAACGTCGAACTGCCCCTGACCTTCCGCACCTTGCCCGCCGCAGAGCGGAAACAGCGAGTGCAGTCGGCGCTGGAACGGGTAGGGATGGCTCACCGGATGAAACACTACCCCGGTCAGCTCTCCGGAGGTCAGCAGCAGCGTGTGGCTGTGGCCCGCGCGCTCGTTGGCGATCCGGCCATCCTCCTGGCCGATGAGCCCACTGGAAACCTCGACTCGCGCAATGGCGAACAGGTCATGGATCTGCTCCGGCAACTGCATCGAACCGGGGCCACCATCTGCATGGTCACCCATGACCCCCGATTCACAAAGTACGCGGATCGCACCATTCATCTCTTCGATGGCCGCGTGGTCGAAGAGACGCACAACGTCCGCGCTGAGGAGGAGCTGCGCGAGAGCGGCTTCGAGATGGACAACTGATCGAGCGCCGTCGCAGTTTGCCGTCGACGGTGGCGCGTGAAGCTTCCATGAGTCAGGCTAAATTGACGCACTACGTTCCGATTGAGGAGATACCGATGCTGCATGATCTTCGTTATGCGTTGCGATCCCTGGCCAAAGCGCCCGGCTTCACCCTCGCTGCAGTGATCATTCTGGCTCTCGGTATCGGCGCGAACACTGCCATCTTCAGTCTCGTCGACACGATTCTTTTCCGGCGGCTCCCCGTCCCTGCTCCCGGGCGTGTGATGCGCCTCTTCGTTACCGGAAACGGTTCCGCAGACCTTGGTGGTTTCTCCTTTCCCATCTACGAGCGTATGCGAAACGACAGCAGCTCGTTTTCCGGGCTGGCGGCGTACTCATCGGGGAACGCCATGAACCTGGCCATTGGCGGCAGTGCTCCGGAGCGGATCTTCGGCGGGATTGTCACCGCGAACTATTTTCAGACTCTCGGCGTAAGGCCGGCAGCAGGCCGGCTCTTCGTGCAGGCGGATGACAGGGGAGCAACACCTGTAGTCGTACTCAGTCATCGGCTCTGGTCGCGCAGCTTCGGGAGAAATCCTGCGATCGTTGGTACGCCGATTCGTATCAACGGCACCTCCGTCACCATCGTCGGAGTTGCTCCCGAGGATTTCTGGGGAACGAATTTCGACGAGCCCACAGAAGTGTGGCTGCCGATGTCCATGGCCGCTGCCGCAGTTCCTCAGTTCGGGCAGGAGATGATCTTCAGCGACCATTTCACATGGCTGGACGTCATCGGTCGCCTGCGCCC
>JBDTRY010000389.1:0-2850 GCA_039931435.1 Acidobacteriota bacterium
GCCGGCCAGCGTTTCTGCCACTACGCCGTTGACCAGGATCCGCACACGCTTCACCTCGACGAAGTTGGCGGCAAGCGTCTGGATCATCGAGTACACCGCCATCAGTTCTTCGTGGCTGCCTGTCGCCCAGCCGCGCGTCAACGTCGCACCGCCGAGGTCGACGAAAACGGTTCCATCGGGAAGAAGAAAGGCGCCGCGGACGAAGGTGTCCTCCGGATACGCTCGGGTGAGCGCTGGATTCACCGGCCCTTTGAGCAGCTCGCGAACCACGATCGGAATCGCTCCCGCAGCGTTCTGCGGCAACTGCAGGTTCCGAGGCTCGGCGACAAGCAGCATTGCCGGTGATTCGAAGTAGAGCCGTGCAACACGCGCAGCCACCTGGTTTCCGGCTGCTGCCGTTCCCTTTTCGCTCTTCCCTTTGCACCCGGCCATGCTCAGGAGAAGGAGGCAGGTCGCGACGAGCAACGGCCGGCGCATCGTCGCGGAAAACGCAGAATGCTGGCTCTTCACCAGTCCGTGCGTGCAAGCTCGGACCACGCTCCGTCGCATCGGTGTCACTACGTCCCTGTCCCGGCCTTGGCCGTGGTCGTCGCCGGCCGCGCCGGGGCCGCAGGCGTCGCGGCCGGAGGTGGCGTAGGCCGAATGAGTCCGATGCGAGTCTCGTAATCCGTCTTGTAGCGCAGCACTGCACGCGTCAGCGCTTCGACCACGGTCGACACGAACTTGTCGTCCTTCAATTTCGCTTCTTCATCAGGATTGGAGATGAATGCGATCTCTACGAGGGCGGCCGGCATCGACGCACCGACCAGAACGCGAAAGGGCGCCTGCTTCACGCCGCGATTCTGAATTCCGGCAATCGCGTTCATCTCTTCCTGAAGGTCGCTGGCGAACCGGCTCGACTCCTGGAGGTAATCCTGCTGCGCGAGGTCCCAGAGAATCAGCTTCAGGTCGCTCGATGGCGCACTGGCCACTCCGGCGCGACCGGGAGCGTTCTCCGTCTCGGCCGCACGCCGCGCCACTTCATCCGACGCATCAGCGGAAAGGAAATAGGTCTCCGAGCCGCGTGCGCCCTTAACCACCGCCGCGTTCATATGGATCGAAAGGAACAGGTCCGCCTTGTATTGATTCGCCAGAGCCGGCCGTTGATCGAGCGCGATCAGCGTGTCGTCATCACGAGTCAAAACGACGCGCGCTCCCGTCTTTGCCTCGAGCGCCGACGCCAGCTTGCGGCACACCATGAGCGCGGTGTCCTTCTCCGTCGTCCCACCGGGGCCGGTGGCGCCAACGTCTTTCCCGCCGTGTCCCGGATCGATCACGATCGTCCGGATCCCGGGCTGATCCTCCTGGACCCGCGGCGCAACGATCGCGGGCACCGGAGTGTTTGGTGGCGCCTCCCCCTTGCGGAGATCGAGCACTACCCGGAACGGATTCTCGAGCTTGTACGAATCACCGACCACATCGGGGCCCGTCAACTGGATGCGCAGATCGCTGCCGGCGAACGATGTCTTCGTTACATAGGGATCTTCGTGAGCCTCTTCGGCAATCGTATTTGGATGAATCGGCGACTTGAACCGAATGATGTAGATCGTCTGATTGCGCAGGATGGAGTAATCGACAGGGGTGGTGAGCGTCACGATCACCTTGGTCGTTCCTTGAACATTCGTCACCGACACCTGAGCCCCGGCCATGGTCCGTTGCGCGGGACGCACCATGAGCGCGCGCGCCGTCGAATCCCAATTCACATCGAGATCCGCGGCCCGGCTCAGGAATCCCTGGAACAGTGCCACCGGCGCAAACGGCTTCCCATCGACGACGACCGCCGGTGCGGGCAACTCGATGAGGTCTTCCCGCACCACTGCGAATCGGCTTTCCGTTCCGAAGGCAACGGTCACGTTGTTCAGTGTTGCGCTGAAGCCGTTTCCCTGCGGCTGGATCGAACCGCCGAGCCCCGTGACGACGTCTTCCACGGAAAAGTAAAGCTGGCCGTTCTGATGGATTTGCGCGAGCGGCTTGTCGCCGGCCGGTGTCCGCAATGCCGCCTGCACTGCGCTCTGCGCAAAGACGATCGATCCAAGGGCGAGAAGGGCAGCTGTCGTGATGAGGAGCAGTCGTTTCATGGAGTTGTGGGCACCGGTCGCCTCATTATCGCATCGTGCTACGCTCTGGCGCGATGAGGACCGCGTTCGTGCTCGCAGCTTCACTCCTGCTGCTGGCTTGCGGAGAGACCCCCACCGCCACCCCGACGGCCGAGCGCCCGAGCCGTGAGCCCATCAGCGTGCGCGGCTGGATCGCAGACATCGACAACGGGAAGAGCAGTCCAGTCTTTCGTACTGTGGAAACTGAGGCCGCCAGGCGAGCCCAGGCATTTCAGGAAACGAACGTCTGGGTCGAGAACGCAGCGTACGTCTCCGGAGGCGTTGCCGAGACCGGGGCGTTCATCCTTCTCGATGTTCCGCCCGGGAAAGCGTCCATCCAGTTCAGCGCGACGGGAGTTCCCAACGCAACGGTCCTGCTCGAAAACGTCCCCGGTAATGCTGACGTCATCATCCCCGGCCTCATTCTCAAACCCGGCGGTGTGAGCATCGAGGATCCCAAAGCGATTCAGGTCCGCCTTGCCGCCAACGTTTCGAAACCGGTGAAGACGAACCTGACGGCGAAGGTCGCAGGCCACGACGTCACCGTCATGCAGGTCCCGATCAACACCATGATCGACCGCCGCGACTTCCCCAACCCGCCTACGGTGAGCGCACCAGTCGCGACGGTGAAGTAGCTTTGGGGTCCTAGGTCCTTGGTTCTCAGACCACAGACCACAGACCACAGACCACAGACCACAGACCACAGACCACAGAC
>JBDTRY010000390.1:0-2836 GCA_039931435.1 Acidobacteriota bacterium
TAGCAACCGGGAAGGTAGAAGAGATCCTTCGCTCGACGCTTCAGGATGACACGCCTTGGTAATCGTGTGATTTCCTGAACATCGGCGTTTACGAGCTTCCCTGCTCACTACGGCTCTACTCCAACACGAAATTGATCGCCGTTTTGTGGATCACCTCGACTGCTTCGCCTTTGACTACCGTCGGAACGAACTTCCACTGCCAGACGGCAACCAGCGCGGCCTTTGTCAGCAGCGGCTGGGGATCCTCGACTACTTTCACCTCTTTGACCTTGCCGTCCCTGCCGATCAGGTATTCGACGATGACAGTTCCCTGGATTCCTCGCAGCTGCGCCGCTTCCGGATAGATAGGGAATACCTGAGACCTGAAGTGCGGCATCTTCACGTCGACCTCGGCGCGGAGTGGGCCCTTCGGAGCGTCGGAAACGACACCCCCGAGAACCCCTCCCAGGGTGCCCCCGATAATTCCTCCGGCAACACCTCCCTCGACACCGCCGGGGACTCCGGCGTCTGACGGCTGCGGAACATCGACCTCCGCCACGACGGGTACTTCGGGAATGAGGTCGGGAATGATGGTCGGGGTGAAGACCTGCGAAACCGTCGGGGTGAGCGGCTTCACCGAGCTGGCGCTTGGCGGCGGCGGAGGGGGAGGAGGCGGGGGGGCGGGAGCTTCCACGAGCGAATAGAGAGCCATCTGGGTGGGTGGTAGCGTGGGGAAATCGACGACCCAGATTGAAGCAGCCACAGCTCCGGCGATGATGACGGTATGTGTGGCGATCGAGACCGGTAGCGTTGCCAGCGACCGAAGTCGCGAGCGCTTCCTCACCGGCTCCGGCGTGGCTACGTAGTCAAACATGAAAGGAGGTAGATTCTGGCCTGAGCGAATCGAATACCCTGCCAGTCGATGATCGAAGGTTCTTTATTAACATTTGCAAACCGTGGTGTCAGTAACAAATTCGACACAACCGAGGGTCACTTGTTAGTCCCGTAGAGCAGTCGCTCACGGAGACGTTACCAGCCCGATATGGCATCGTTGCCCGTGTATAATCCGCGCGCGCCGGCCAGTGCGGCGTACTCCGAAGGTCAAGGACAGGCAATGAGCACAAGAACTTTCACCATCGTCAAACCGGATTCGGTCGAGAAAGGCAACTTCGGGAAAATTGCTGCCCGGCTCGAAAGCGAAGGATTCAGGATCCTCGGGTTGAAGAAAGCCAGTCTCTCGCAGTCGCAGGCGGAAGCGTTTTATGGAGTGCACCGGGAGCGCCCGTTTTTCGCCGATCTCGTAACGTACATGACTTCCGGGCCCGTGTATGTGGCCGCACTGCAGCGTGACGAAGCGGTTCCCTACCTTCGCCAGGTGATGGGCGCCACGGATCCGGCCAAAGCCGCTGCCGGAACGATTCGCCAGGAATTCGGTGAATCGATCGAGCGCAACGCCATTCATGGCTCCGATTCGGACGAGAACGCGGCAATCGAGATCGCCTTTTTCTTTGCGGGGACCGAACTGCTGTAGTGCCACGTCCCCTGGCGGGGGACGCCATCCGGCGGTTCGAACTACCTCAATCCGCCTCGGCGCGCATGATCACCCCGGAGAACCCGGAGTTCTCAAGCTGATCGCGGATTTCCGCAGCAGCGTCGCGCGTCGGGAACGGACCGACCCGGACGCGAAACATCGTCCCGGCCTGCTCCACGAAGGCAGTGCTGAACAGGCGCGCAACTTTTTCGCGAAGCGTGGCGGCGTTCTCCCGTTGCTGGAACGAGCCGAGCTGGATGACGAATCGTGAGTCCGCGGATCGAAAAACCTTCGGAGGTGAGGAAGGAGCCGCCTTCGGATCGGGACTTCTGACGATTGTGCGGCCATCAGGGCTCACGGCCTTGTGAACGGGCACTCCGTTGCGCTCCTCGATCACCTCCACGTCGACGACGTCGGCGTCAGTGTCGCTGGCAGCCTGGATTGGAGTTCCGACCTGTTCGGGCAAAGGGAAGGGAACCGGCGGAGGTGCGTCCGATGCGTTCAGGGCTGGTGCAGGGGCTGCGACGGGAGCAGGTGCCGGTCCCTGAGTGAGGTCGATCGTTCGGATTGTCACGGGGACGACCCCGGCGTCGATCATGCCCAGCTCGCGCGCAGCGGCGTAAGAGAGGTCGAGAACCCGGCTTCCCACGAAGGGGCCGCGATCGTTGATTCTCACGCGCACTGACCTGCCGTTCCGCTGGTTCTGCACCTCGATGATCGTTCCGAAAGGTAGCGTCTGATGCGCGGCGGTCATCTGCATTGGGTCGAAGATCTCTCCGTTTGCTGTAGCCCGGCCGGCGAACTCCTGACCGTACCAGCTTGCCTCACCGGTCTGCACGGCCTCCCGCGGTGGCCGGACCGTCGGTGCCGTCGCGCAGGACGTCCAGAGCATGGCCGCGGCAACGGCCGCTGACGCCAGGCGCCCTTTCATATGCGCACCTCCCCCACCGCGGTCGAAATCAGTGCCGACTCCCGTTGCAGAAGGGGATCGACCCTCGAGCGCAGGAACTCTTCGACCTGGCGCGGAGCGATGCCGATGAAATCCCCCGTGCAGTTCAGGCGGTCAAGGTCATCACCGCTGAAATCAAATGCCGGGTCCTCGCCAATACGCGTGAACAGATCATTTTTTGTCGCGCCGTTTTTCAGAGCGTCTGCCGCTGCCTGGGAGTGAATGCGGATTCGTTCGTGCAGAATCTGCCGGTCCCCGCCGCGGCTGACACCTTCCATGAGGAGGTTCTCCGTAGCCATGAACGGCAACTCACGGTCCACATTCCGGGCGATGACGTCCTCGTGCACGACGATCCCGGCGATGATGTTGTCGTAGTG
>JBDTRY010000391.1:0-2823 GCA_039931435.1 Acidobacteriota bacterium
GATTAAGGCCCGTGCTTCCCTCACGAACGCGGAATTTATTCACGTTCAGAACCTTAGGGCGTCTGCCCTCGTATACGTCGTTCAGGAGAGAAACCGGAGCGAGCCGGCCATGGATAAGATCCGCTGATGAAAACCCTGCGTATCGTGGTCGTGTCGTTCCTTGTGCTGGCTACGGTAGCCGCGGGTGTTCTGGTTCATCAACGGCATGTGGAGGAAGAGGGCAGACAATCGCTCCGGCGATATCGTGCGGCCCAGCGTCGCCTGGAGAAACAGCGGGTGGCGATCTGCGAAAAGAGACGGAGCGTTCCCTTGGAACCTTCGGATGTCCCGCCCCTGCGGCTGACCGGGGATGAGTGGGTCAAATGGAAGGACAAGCCCTTCACACCTCCCAATTACGTCCATGCCGATCTGGATCCGCTCGCCGGCAGCAATCCGGTCGGGGAATTCGTTGTGGAAGCGCTCATCGACGAGTCCGGGTGTGTGCGACAGGTGAAGGTCCTTCGGAGCCCGAACCGGAGCCTGGACGCCGCGACGGTGGCCTCCTTCGAGAAGTGGGTGTACCTGCCGGCGACCTGGAACCATCGGCCGGTGAGGGTGATCGATACATTGAGGCTCAACTTTCCACCGGCCGAGTCGGGCTTCTTCAGGGATCGTGTGCTGGACGAGGATGGATACCCGGTCCTGTGAGCCACCCGTTCCATTCGGTTTGCTTCTAGTCCGAAGTTCCCTTCCAAAGCCCGCCTCACCTCGGAGCAAACCGTTATGGCGTCGGGATTTTCCACGGTCTCGTGCGGAGAGAACGTACCCATGTATGAATCGCTGGTCGAGAGAAGTAGGCCCTTGACACGGGCACCAGAAGTACGTAGTATGGGTACCCATGTACATCGAGGTTGTGCCAAACCGCGACTCCAAGCCCTGCACCCTCCTGCGGGAGTCCTACCGACAAGACGGCAAGGTGCGTAAGAGAACCCTGGCCAACCTCTCCAAGCTGCCTTCAGGTGCTGTCGAAGGGCTTCGGGTTCTCTTGCGCGGCGGCAACGCCGTCGAGGACTTCTCCGAGAGCTTCGAAATCATCCGGAGTCAGCCCTACGGACACGTCGCGGCCGTTCTGGGAACCCTGCGCCAGATTGGTCTCGACCGCGACCTTGACCCGCAGCACTGTACCGAGCGTGACTTGGTTGTCGCGATGATCGTTGCCCGCATCTTGGCGCCGGGCTCGAAGCTTGCCACGGCTCGCGGCCTGGGCCAGGAAGCCCCGTTGAGTGCGGTGGTCGAAGAGCTCGATCTTGCCGGCGTCGACGAGCGCAAGCTCTATGCGGCCCTGGATTGGTTGTACGGGCACCAAGGCGCGATTGAACAGCGTCTGGCCCGCCGCCATCTCCAAAATGGCAGTCTTGTATTGTACGACGTGACCTCGACCTATTTTGAAGGTCACTGCTGTCCTCTGGCCGAGCTCGGCTATTCCCGGGATGGCAAGACGGGAACTTTGCAGATTGTGATTGGTCTGTTATGCACTTCCGGAGGATGCCCGATCGCGGTCGAAGTCTTCAGCGGCAGCACGGCCGATCCAAAGACCTTGACGCCCCAGGTGGAGAAGGTTCGGCAAAAGTTTGGTCTGAGTCAGGTGATCTTTGTTGGCGATCGCGGAATGCTCACCTCGGCTCGTCTGCGCGAGGACTTTCAAGGTGTCGAGGGATTGGGTTGGATCTCCGCCTTGCGGACGATGGAAATCAAAAAATTGGTGGCGGGGTCCGGATTCCAATTCTCTCTCTTTGATGACCGGGACTTTGGCGAGGTTCACAGTCCGGAGTTTCCCGGTGAGCGGCTGATCGCCTGTCGTAATCCTCTATTGCAGGAGGAGCGAGCGCGCAAACGAGAAGAGCTCCTGCAGGCGACCGAACGGGACTTGCAGCCGATCGTTGACGCCACTCGACGGTCGAAAAATCCGCTCCAGGGAAAAGCACAGATCGCCTTACGAGTGGGTAGAGCTCTCCATCGTTTCAAGATGGGAAAACATTTCGTCATCAAGATCACCGAGACTTCGTTCTCGTTTCAACGGAATTTGGAGCGCATCGCCGCCGAAGCGGCTCTCGACGGAATTTATGTCATTCGCACCAATGTTCCCGACACCGAGCTTTCTGCCGAAGAGGCTGTGCGCTCCTACAAGCGGCTCTCCACAGTCGAGCGTGCTTTCCGCAGTTGTAAGACGATCGATCTTCATGTACGCCCCATCTACCATCAACTGCCCGAACGCGTCCGCGCCCACGTCTTCCTATGCATGCTGGCTTACTATGTCGAGTGGCACATGCGGCAGAAGCTGGCGCCCCTGCTCTTCGACGACGAAGACCCAGCCGCAGGGGAGGCCCTACGCATTTCCATTGTCGCCCCGGCCCAACGATCCCACAGTGCGATGCGGAAAGTCCGCACCCTTCGAACAAGCGAGGGTCTGCCAACTCACAGCTTCGCCACTCTGCTGAAGGATCTGGCCACGCTCACCAGGAACCGCGTGCAGCCCAAGATCTTCGCTTCCCCTCCCTTTGATACCCTCGCGCGCCCCACGCAACTCCAGCAAAAGGCCCTGTCCCTACTCGCCGTAGCCGTGTAGCTTCGTCCTGGCTGTAGACAGTAGGGGGGGCCTGCCCTCGTGGTTAAGTCGCTTTTTATCTGATACTTACGCTCCGCGAACGAAGAGAACTTCGGTCTAGTCTCCCAGGTCGATCGGAACGGACCGGTCAAAGTCTCCTTTTTTGGTGGCTTGACACTGAGGCGTGTCGAAGACCCGGAGAAGGTTGCTCGCACCATGTGGCCGCTGCGCAATCGCGG
>JBDTRY010000392.1:0-2820 GCA_039931435.1 Acidobacteriota bacterium
CGTGCGTGCCGATGCCCGTGCGATTTCCGACGAGAGGGCGCCCATCGACGATCAGGCGAACTTCAGGCATCGCGTCCCGCCACACGCCGTAGCAGCGCCGCGGTCTCCCGCGCTGTCGCTGACCATCGGTACCTGCCTGCCTGAGCGAGTCCCGCGGTGATCAGCTTCTGTCGCAGAGAATCGTCGGAAGTGACCTGGAAGATCCTCTCTGCCAGCTCATGAGCGTCGGCAGGCTCGAAGTAGAGCGCGGCATCGCCGCCGACTTCGGGCAGCGATGAGCTTCGTGCCGCGATCGAGGCCACGCCCAGGGCCATCGCTTCGAGAAGAGTGAACCCGAATCCTTCATAGTGCGACGGCAGCACGAATACATCGGCGCGGCGATAAATCCCGGCGAGCTGACCTCGAGGTACGTAGTCCAGGTGAATCATGAAGCGACACCAGCGGCTGGACGCCATTCGCTGCATCGTTGCTTCCGATTTCCAGCCCACCTTGCCGACCACAACCAGTGCGCCTTCGTAGGTACCGTCACGCTTCAAGCCTTCGAAAGCGTCGAGCAGCGTGTCCAGATTCTTGCGGGGCTCGATGGTGCTGACGAAGAGGATGAAGCGGGATGGGAGCGGCAGGGCATCCGAGCTGTCGTCCTGTTCCATCGTTGCCAGCCCGGAATGAATAGTCTTCACTTTCCGCGCGTCCACCTGGAAATACGTGAGAAGGTCGCGGCGTGTCGCTTCCGAAACGGAGATGATGGCGTCCGAGCGGAAAAGCTCGCGCTCCATTTCCCGTTGCAGGTTCTCCAGTGTCTCGGTCTGAAGGAGTTCCGGAAATCTGCGAAAGGTCAGATCGTGAACGGTCACGACCCGCCGGCCGGCCACGGCGCCGAGACTTCGCGGCAGAAAATAGTTCGCCCCGAAGAAGACATCGCACCCTTCGATTCGGGCCAGCAGGGCGAAGGCCGCGCCGAGGATCGGCCGGGAAAACCGGGATAGCTCGCGATTCCTCAGGTCGAAAGTGACCGGCTGCAGGTTTCCCGGCAGAGTGACATGCAGAAACGGCCCATCGGCTGTCAGAAGGGAATCGCCGAAGAGAACAATCTCGATCGATGGATCAACTTCCAGCTCTTCGAGAAGATGAAACAGGTACCATCCCACTCCGGTGAGCGGCTCGTAAAAGGGACGGATGTCCACTCCCACCCTCACTGGACGTGGTCGTCGACCAAGGTCCTGCTTTACCCGTTCCAACCGGCGTCCGATAGCCTCGGTCAGTACCCGGGCGATGACTACCAGAGTGGGAGCTGTCCGGACCAGCTCGCGGAACGAATTGCTCCGTGGCACGAATGGCGCACGAGCGAATCGCTTCAGACGGTCGGGAATGAGCCGCACCATGGCTCGGGATAGTAGCCGATTCGCGGAGAACTGAGAGTCCATGCGCAAGGGGTGTCTGGCAGTTGTCGCCGTCATATTGCTGCTCATCGCGGCGCCGATCGTTTATTTGTTCGTCACCATTCCCTCGTCCGTCCCGCCCGTGGCCATGGATGCTACCGGGGAACGGCTGGCCATGCTCCGTCTCGTTCCCGCGGACGCCACTGAGATCTTCGTAGTCCCTGCTGCCGGTGGTTTCTATCGGCAATTGCGCGATCATCCGGTCACGGCTCCTGCCATTGCGCGGTGGCAGGACGCGGCGGGGCTGCGCCAGCTGCCGCTCCTTCTCGGCGGTGCCGATGTCGTCGGCTGGCGGCGCGGCAGCGAACTCAGTTATCTCATCGCGCCCGACCCGCTGCGCCGTTTTCTTCTGCGGACGTACCTTTCCTGGAACAGATCGACGGTGACGGGCAACGTGGGAAATTTCATTCTGGTCGGTCCGCCACCGCCGGCTGCACTCGCTCCCCAATCGCTGCAGTCGCTGATTGCACTGACGCGGGGTATGAGCGGTCAGGCATTCGTCATCGAAACCGGCTCATCATCGTGGAACTATCCGCCCATCGCCAGACCGGCGGTATCGACGGCCGTCTTCGACGGAGGAAGATTGACGGTGGTCTCGCGGGCGGTGCGCACCGAACAACTCGTTGCGGTTCCGGCACCATTTCTCTTCTACCCGGAAGAGGCGATGCTCTCTGCCTCGAGTTCGTCCGTGGGGGACTGGTTGCAGGGACTGGACCGGCTTCTCCCCGTCAAGCTCTCGCCCCTGTTGCAGAAGGGAGCGCTCGTTTCGCTTTACAAGGTGGACAAGGGAAGGCTGCTGCCCCGCCTTCGAGGACTGGCTGTCGTGCCCGAGGGACCGGACACGGATCAACTCATCGCGCTTCTCGATGCGACATCGGGGCGGTTCTCCTTCGGCGGGGTGAGCGGCCAGGGTCGAACGTACCGAGGGATCGAGATCGTCCGGCGCGAGGGTCTGGGTTTCGTCATTGAATATGCGCGGAATGCCGGGCGGGTCCTCGTGGCCTTCGACAAATCCAGCATCGAGGACTACGTGAACGATGCTCTCACACCAGTCGCCGCACCTCCGGGACAGACCATCTGGTTTCTGCGGGTGCGTCCGGGCCCGCTGGTGCCGGTGCTCGACCAGCTCCGCGACCGCCAGGAACTCACCCTTCTTGCGCCTGAGATTTACCGGACTATCGGCGATCTGCAGATGTGGCTGGATTATGTCCAGAGCGCTCGATCGATCCTCATGATCCGCCAGGTGGACGGGGAGTGGGATGAGCTCACGGCCACGGCAGAAAAGTAGGTACATCCCGAGCGGGGAACGGCGATGGGTCGGTGTCCGGGAAATGAAACGATTCCCATGGCGTGTCATCCTGAAGCGTCGAGCGAAGGATCT
>JBDTRY010000393.1:0-2818 GCA_039931435.1 Acidobacteriota bacterium
TACGGCTACCTCATCGACGGCCTCGATCCGAATCTTTACCAGGCCGCGGGAGCAATGCTCCGCGACCACGTCGGATTCAGCGTCAGTGATACGGAGTTCATGCAGAATGACCGCTCCTTCCACCGGGGCACTCTCCTTATCGAAAAAGTGAACAACGACAAATCCCTCGACGTCCGATTGCAGGCGGTCATGAAGGACAGCGGAGTGCAGATCATCCCAGTGGATTCCGGTTGGGCGGGACAGATCGGGCTGGGGTCCCGTCACATCCAGTTCGTTCGCGATCCGAAGATCGCGGTTGCCGGTGGAGATGGTGTCGATGCCACGTCGCTGGGCATGATCTGGTTCACGCTTGACCGGGAAGTGAAAATTCCACACACAATCCTGCCTCTGAAACGTCTCCGCTCCACCGATCTCAGCGAATATCGAGTGCTCGTATTTCCCGATGGCGGTGGCTACGGCGATGCCTTCGAGGGAAGCGCGCTGGACAAACTCAAAAGCTGGATCCGATCCGGTGGCACCGTCGTTGCCGTCGGGGAGGCAGCAGGATTCCTGCGCAAGAAAGATGTCGAACTTTCGCAGGTGAAGAAATGGGAGCCCGAGAAGAAGGACGGAGAGACTGAAGTCGGAGAGCGCTATAACGATTTCAGCATTCCGGGAGCGGCCTTTCGCACGACGATGAACACGCAAAGCTACCTGACGTTCGGTGTGCCGTCGCCTCCCGCGGTACTGCTGCAGGGGTCATCGGCGCTCAAACCGGTCAGCCACACCGCGGACAACATCCTTCTCGTGCAGAAGCAGGATGCGCTGGTCTCCGGCTTCGCCTGGCCCGAGTCACTGGAGCGTGTGAAAGGATCCGCGTACGTCGTCCGTGAACCAGTCGGCGACGGTGTGGTCATTACATTCGCGGACGAGCCGAATTACCGGATGTTCTGGCGCGGCACGCTGCCGGTGTTCCTGAATTCAGTCCTTTATTCACCAAGTTTCGCCGGACAGTAGAAATACCTTCAACACGAGCTTGCCTCACGGAGACCACGTTGATATAAACATGGCCGGGGGGCGGTTGAAGGCGATGTTCCCTCGGTTCGTCCGAGGCAGAATGTGACCCTTCTTACCGATCAAACGATCCTGAGGGTCCGATCACCACGACCCTTGCGCCTCGGAGCGATCTTCTAATGACCGCCCCCCGAACAAGCGCCGCGGCTCACGCGGCGTTTTTCGTTCAAGGGTTAATTTCTTCGGGACGGGTGTACGGGTGGGTTTAAATCCCGCCCCCACGTTTCAACGGGATGGATTATTCAATGAACATCGCCTTCGTCACTGCTGAGGTCTCTCCGTTCGCCAAGACCGGCGGGCTCGGTGACGTGTCGGGCGCGCTCCCCAAAGCTCTGGCAGAGCTGGGCCACGACGTAGCTGTCTTCACTCCCTTTTACCGCGAGGCCCGTCAACATTTCGCGAAGGCGGGCCGGGAGCCGGAAGTGATCGTGGATCGGCTGGAGCTGACCTGGGACAGCTGGCAATACGACATCCGCATTCTGGCATCCACCCTGCCCCGGAGCGCCGTTCCGATTTACTTTTTCGAAAACGATTACCTGTACAACCGGGAGTCAATCTACGCTTACCGCTGGGACGGCGTTGATGACCAGCTGGAACGTTACGCGGTGCTCTGCCGCGCTGCCATTCGAACGTGCGAGCTGCTGTCCATCCGGCCTGACATATTTCACAGCCACGACTGGCACACGGCCGCGCTACCGATCTATCTGCACTCCGGCCTTCGCGCCGTAGAAAATTTCACCGGCACCGCATCGGTGTTCACGATCCACAACCTCAACTACCAGGGGCGTGCTCCGGCGAGCCATTTCTACGCGCTCGGTCTGCATGAACGCTACGGACGGGAAGACGCTCTCGACTACTACGGAAGCGTCCTGCCCATGAAAGCTGGGATCATTTTTGCCGATGAGGTAACCACCGTATCGCCCACATACGCGCGGGAGATTCAGACCCCGCAGTTCGGAGCGGGACTGGACGGGCTCCTGCGCTCGCAGGCCGGGAAGCTCACCGGGATTCTGAACGGCATCGATACCAGGGAGTGGGATCCTGCCACAGATCGACACATCGTCTCGCCCTACGACGCCGACTCGCTCGAAGAGAAGATTCGCTGCAAGGAGACTCTATCGCTGGAGGCGGGGTTTCACTTTGATCCCGACCGCCCGCTCCTCGGTGTTGTATCGCGTCTGGTAGGTCAGAAGGGCTTCGATGTGCTGCTTCCAATGGTCGCGTCCATTCTGGCCAGCGGGGCACAGATGGTTCTCCTCGGGAGCGGGGAGACGGATCTCGAAAATGGCTTTCGCCAGCTCTCGCATCGCTATCCTCACCACTTCCGCGCCTGGATTCAGTTCGATAACGCCCTCGCTCATCGCATCACTGCCGGGTGCGACATCTTCGTCATGCCCTCGCGGTACGAACCGTGCGGTTTGAACCAGATGTACGCCCTGCGCTATGGAACGCTTCCACTCGTGCACATGACAGGGGGCCTGGCAGACACCGTCGTCCCCCTTCACGGCGACAATCTGGACACGGCGAATGGTTTCGGATTCTGGGAACTGGAGCCCGAACATCTGTTCGACACGATTGAACACGCCATGCACTGGTTCGGCAATCAGGAAGTCTGGTCGCAGATGCAGCGCAACGGAATGGAACGCGACTTCTCCTGGGCCTCGTCAGCGCGCCGGTACGAAGAGGTCTACAGACGAGCGCTGGCCAGCCGCTAGTGTGCTGTGTCGGAAATGTGGTGACAGGCGTCACAGAATGTGTTAGCGTG
>JBDTRY010000394.1:0-2814 GCA_039931435.1 Acidobacteriota bacterium
GCCTGTGCCTGCGCACGCGACAGTTGCAGAGACTGATCCGCTACGGCAGGATCGAGCGTGGCCATCAACTGTCCCGCAGCCACCGTCATCCCCTCCTCTACGAGGACCTCGGTCACTTTCCCTGTGACTTTGGAGGAGACAGTGGCTGCCCGGCGCGCGGTGATGTATCCGCTGGCGTTCAGGACTGCAGAGGAACCGCCGGAGGCACTTTCGCCGACGGCGGCTGTCGTGACCACGGGTAGCCCGGGACGTTTCAACCACCAGAAGCCCGCCGCCGCGAGAATCACTGCCAGCACCACCCAGGCCAGCCAACCCGGTAGCCGTGACTGGGCTCGCGTGCGGTCAATGCGCAGTTCGTCGATGCTTTCTCGGTCGATACTCATCACAAAACGCTCCCGGAACTCCGCCGGCGTAAAACCGCTGGTGGGCCCTCACGCGATTGGCGATGATAGCGTAACTGCTCTGTTCTGAACGCCGGCAAGGCATTGCCCGGCAGAAGAAATCTCTTCGAATCACTTCGGTTCGGGCTTGGCGGCCGCGGTGCCGGTTTCGATCAGTCGCTTCAACCGCCGGAGTTGCTCGCCGAGAACCATGTCCACTCCCCCACCGATTGAATCCAGGCCACCCGGATAATAACCACCGATGTTGTAGACGAGGGAAATTTCCGATGCCTCACCTCTGGCCGTGATCAGGAACGTCAGCGCACCGCGGGCGCCACTGTCCTGGAGCGGACCGAGTGCCCCGGACATCGTCATCCGCTTACCCGGCTCGACGTAGACGACGCTCATGTGCAATACACCACCGCCGTTCGGCAGGGACTCGCAGAAGCAACCGCCCGGCTTTGATTCCAATCGGAGATTCGCAGCATCGCCCGAAAAGGTGTGATCCCCGCTCCACCATCGCTCGATATGCAGGAAGGACTGCCAGACTCGATCCGGACTGGCAGACACCGTTTGCACCTGTCGAACCCTCAACGAATTGGCGGATACGTCTTGCACTTCGGCGTGGGCGATCCCGAAGCCAAACAGCAGCAGGAAGACGGCAGACGTGAATGTGAATCGCATGAGGCCTCCTTGACCGGATAACAGGCCAGTCAACGGAACATCGTCAGTGCCAGAGCCCGAGAGTGAGTCCGTAAAGCGTGAATTGCAGGGCGTGATATCCACCGTTGATGAAGAACAACTTCAAACTCTTCCGCTCGAATAGATAATTGATTCCGAAGCTGGCCGCCACCCAGCACAATCCTGCGGATGCCCCGGCACCGATACCAAGCTGCAGCGCGGGACGGGGACCGAGGAACATGGCAAAGACAAATGAAGCGAGGAGCGAAAGCAGAAAGGAGCCGCCGAATATCAGACCGGGATTTCGCGCCTTGAGGTCCTCGTCGGAGAGTCCCGTTTCTTTCTGCCACGCCCGTCCGAAAAGGGCCGGCGAGTACCACAAGCCTCCCAGAAGGAAGGCCGAGAGGGCCGCCACGAACACCGCCATGAAATTCATGTCTTTCATCACTGCTCACTTTCTCGATTTTGTCTGTTTAGCGCTCTTCATCAGAAGGTTGAGATAGTTCCTGAGCTGGTCCACGCAGGCGTCAAATGGTTCGATGCTGTGCTCAGTGCGGGCGAGCATCACTCCGCCTTCCATCGTCGTCAGAACGAACAGGGCAACTTCGTGCCGGTTGGTCCGGGGAGGAAAGCGCTTGCGGGCTTCGTCGAGACACCCTTCGACAGCGGCCACCCAGTTGTCGAAATTCTGCGCCAGCTTTTCGCGGACCGGAGGGTCGGGCTCATGCAACTCGAGGGCAAGGCTTCCGATAGGACAGCCATACGTGAATCCGGTTTCGATGAGGCTGGCGCGATAGCGATCGAGAAGTTTGAAGATCCGCTCGACAGGATCCGGGATCCCCTCCCAGGCCGGAGTGAGCAGCCACTGCCAGATGTTGTCGTGGAGTGCTGTGAGCACGGCCAGTAGTACGTCCTGTTTCCCGGGAAAGAAGTGATAGAGGCTGCCGCTGTTGATTCCGGCGGATTTAAGGATGTCGGCGACGCTCGTGGCGTTGTAGCCCTTCTCCCAGAAGAGCTGCATGGCCGCGCCGACGATGCGCTCGCGGGTTTCGTGTTCGGTGTTCGCAGTCACTTGATTGATCGCTCAATCAAGACGATAGCACAGGCCGCCATAGCCTTCTGTCACGATGATGAAACACACTTGAACGGGAGGCCGGTTCCGGCCGACTGGTTCTTCACAGCTCTTTGAAACGTAGCTCCGGAATCGACTTCTGAAGCCTCGTCGATCCCTCGTCCGTGACCTTGGACTTGCCGACCAGAAGTACCCGCAGAGTGCTCAGGTCCCGGAGGTGACTGAGCCCGGCATCGGAAATTGCGGTGTCGAAAAGACTGAGTTTGCGGAGATGCGTAAGTCGGGAGAGGCTGGCCAGTCCGTCGTCCGTGACGAGGGTTCCTCCCATGAGCAGCGTCTCCAGGTTCGAAAACTTCGAGAACTCGGCCAGGCTGGGGTCGCCAATCTTCGTGCGGAAAACGTTCAGGACCCGGATCGATCTCATGGTACGGAGGTGGACGATACCGGCGTCGGAGATCCCAGTGAGCCTGAGGTCGAGCTCCTGAACATCGCTCAGGCAACTCAGATCGGAGAGGTCGGAGTCCGTTACCGCCGACTTGTGCAGGTCGATCCCGATGACAGGCCTGTCCGCCTGCGTCTCATCCACAACGACCGTTCCTCCGAGGCGTTCGATGGTGGCCAGGGCTTTGACTCGATTCGCATGAGAAGATTGCGCGGCAGGAAACGACTGGCAACCGACCA
>JBDTRY010000395.1:0-2798 GCA_039931435.1 Acidobacteriota bacterium
GCCGCCTGGAGCGGGAGAATCGACAACTCCGCATGGAAGTTGAGTTTCTAAAAAACAATCGAGGCGCCGCCACCATCCTGTTACAACAGAAACTCCTGGTTCACGTATTCTGTCTCTCGACCGGGGGGAGCGGCCGTCTGCTTTTTGGTGGTTCGACCCCGAAAAAAAACGTGGCCCACGGACTGTCGCGGACTTGAGATTGGTGACGCCTTGCGCGATCCCGTTTAGGAAAGTGTTCGTTCTCCGCAGTCCTGCCCCCGGTTCCATTCACACAATGGAGGAGCCGATGACACGAAAAGCCAAACCGGCACGCAAGGGTGTACGAAAGCAGAGCATTGCGACCGTCCATCCAAATGCCGCAGGCCTCGATGTAGGATCGAGGTTCCATGTCGCCGCGGTCGATGCAGATCGGGACAAAGAGCCGGTCAGGACTTTCGACACGTATACGAACGATCTGTATCGGTTGGCCGACTGGCTCGAGGAGGTTGGGATCTCAACGGTGGCGATGGAGTCGACCAGCGTGTACTGGATTCCCGTTTTCGAGATTCTCGAGGAGCGGGGGTTCGAGGTTCTCCTGGTCAATGCTCGGGATACGAAGAATGTTCCGGGGCGGAAGACCGATGTCAACGACGCGCAATGGCTCCAGCAACTGCACCAGTTTGGTCTTTTGCGCGGGAGCTTTCGGCCTCAACAGGAAGTCGTTGCTCTCCGAGCGTACCTGCGACAACGCGAGCGGCTCCTCGACTACGCGGCGTCACATATTCAGCATATGCAGAAGGCTTTGGACCAGATGAACGTCCAGGTTCATCACGTCGTATCGGACATCACCGGAGTCACCGGCATGAAAATCGTCCGCGCAATACTCTCCGGTGTTCGTGATCCCATCGAACTCGCGAACCACCGTGACGTTCGATGCAAGTCGTCACTTGAAACAATCAAGAAGGCCCTCGTCGGCAATTATCGTCCAGAGCACGTTTTCGCCCTGAAGCAGGCAGTTGAGTTGTATGACTGCTATCAGGATCGTGTCGCGAACTGCGATATCGAGATCGAACACGCATTGACGCGTCTGAGGGAAGGTAGCGACTCCACAATGATCAGGCTCACAACGGCTCCGCTGCCACCTCCACGAAACAAGACAAAGCAACCCAACGCTCTCAAGTTTGACGTCAGGGGGGCACTCCACGCGTTGATCGGCGTTGACTTGACGCAAATTCACGGCCTTGGGCCCTATTTGGCCCTGAAGCTCATCGGGGAGTGCGGAATGGACATGTCCCGCTGGCCCACGGCGAAGAACTTCACCTCTTGGCTCGCGTTGGCACCAGGAAACAAGATATCCGGGGGCAAGGTGCTCAGCTCAAAGACCCGGCGCTCTTCGAGTCGATCTGCCGCGCTATTGCGCTTGGCCGCGGTTACTGTCGGGAAGACGGATACCGCCCTTGGCGCCTTCTATCGTCGACTGGGTGCCCGCGTCGGAAAGGCAAAGGCTGTTACCGCAACGGCCCGCAAGATCGCGGTATTGTTCTACAACACGCTGCGATACGGCATGCATTACGCCGACCCCGGAGCTTCGTACTATGAAGCTCGGTACCGTCAGCGAGTGATTGCAAACCTGCGTCGTCGTGCGCAGTCGCTGGGCTTCACTTTACAGGAAGCTGGCGGGATCGCAGATGGAGTTTCTTAGGAAAACGGCGGCGTACTTCGCGAAGGAACGTTCGCGAGGTTCCGTGTGATCGCGCAGCATGCCGAAGAGTACCCGATCACTCTGATGTGTCGGGCCCTTGAGGTCTCGCGCACCGGTTACCACCGGTTCCGTACGCGGCCCACTAGTGGGCGCGAGGTGGAGAATCGTCTGCTTGTGCAGCAGATGCGGAGTTTGCAGAAGTCGTCGCGTCAGAGCCTTGGGAGCCCGCGCCTGACGCGGAAGTTGCGGGATCAGGGCAAGTCCTGTGGTCGCCACCGGGTCGCCCGGCTCATGCGGCAGAACGGTCTGAACGCACGGCGCAAGAGGCGCTTCCGCAAGACGACGGACTCGAACCACACTTTTCCCTGTGCCGAGAACCTGGTGGCCCGGAACTTCACGGCCGCGGGCCCGAACCAGGTGTGGGTTTCGGACGTGACGTTTATCCCGACACGGGAACGCTGGCTCTACCTGGCAACTACGATGGACTTGTACCCACGAAAGATCGTGGGCTGGGGCATGGGCACGGAGAATGACACCGACCTGGTCCTGCGGGCTCTCCGGATGGCCGTGAAGAGCCGGCGTCCCAGGCCGGGTCTGATTTTCCACTCGGATCGAGGTTCGACGTATGCGGCCAACGCGGTGCGGGAGGAGCTCGCAGGTCTTGGCATCCAGGCGAGCATGAGCCGCAAGGGAGACTGCTGGGACAACGCAGTGGCGGAAAGCTTTTTCTCGTCCTTCAAGAATGAGTGGATGCCGGAGGGCGGGTACGATACCGTCTCTGAGGCGATGGCTGACGTGTTCCGCTACATCGAGATCTTTTACAATCGAGAGCGTCCACATTCGACCCTCGGCTATCTCAGTCCGGTCGCCTTCGAAGCGGCCAATGCTGTCTAACCGCGTGTCCATTTTATCGGGGCAAGCTCAAGGAACCCCTGCCACCCACGATTCAACTGCTGGGAGATATCGACGATATCGTCTCGAAAGGGGACAGCGTCGACATTCAGAGCGATGCCGGGTTCAAGTATCGCCAGCTCGCGGGCACCGGTCACTTCACTATCTCCCGGATGGATGGCTCGCCGATAGCCCTGGCGCGGCGCGCGGTTTTCAGCAGCGCGCT
>JBDTRY010000396.1:0-2778 GCA_039931435.1 Acidobacteriota bacterium
TTCGGCGATGGCCAGAGCGGAGGGCGAACGATCGAAACCGGCCGTGAGCACGACCTTCATCACCGGACCACCTTTGCTTCGCTCTCCAGACGTTGCATGAGAAGCATCAGACTGTCGGCGAAAAATTTGGCCGCCCAATTCGGATAGCGGAAGCGGAGATAGGGACCCCAGACCGGGGACGATCCGGCGATGGCACCGCGGAAACGCCCCGACAGTGGTGACAAGATCTGTCGATGGCAAACATAGTCGACCAGCTTGCAGGCGGCGTTGACCAGGCGAAGATCGGGCCGCGCGGATTCGTAGCGGAGCAGAACGAGAGCGATCTGTGCATTTCCGGTCAGGCAGACGAATGACTGATCACGTTTCCATCCGTCGCCAAAAAATCCCGGCAACAGCCCCTGGCGCAACTCCGCCCGGCGATAGAGACGCTCCACTGCCGGAGAGACCGCGTCGAGAAAATGTTCCTCTTCGCCGAGAAGGCGTCCGCTTTCCAGAAATCCTCGAAGGGTGTAAGCGATGGTGTGCGTGAAGGCTCCGGCGCCGAAAGAAAAGCCCCAGTCTGCGAAGGATCCATCCGGATGGCGTCTGGTGAGCAGTTGCTCCAGCACGCGTCCCGCAGATTCGCGGATGCGGCCATCGCCAGTCAGCCTCGCTGCTTCCAGCATGGGCCAGGTGACGCGGGTGTAGTACGTCGGGTTGAAGCTGCCGCGATAGTTTCCGGTGGCCCATGACCCGGCGCCGTTTTCAGTCGCTGCCAGCCATTGAGCCCCCCGCTCCATCGCCTGCAGATAACGCATCTCACCCGAGACCTGGTAAAGAGCCCCCAGCCCGAGGACGATCTGAGCCGTATTGAAGACACTCTCGGACGGCTGTGCTCGAGGGTGAACACCTCCCGACCAGGCGCCGCTCTCCATCTGGATCTCCAGCAGCCAGTCACCGAGCGCGTGTGCCAGGGTTGCCCATCGCGGTTCCTGCGACCGCCGCCCGTAATCGAGAAACGTATTGATGATGTAGCCGGACGTTTCCGGATACGATCGAGACCAGACTCCGGAGAGAGCGAGATGCGCCGCCGATCCGCCCCGTGGGCGGATGGATCCGGCCAGCCAGTGCATGGCCAGTTCCAGATGACGTTCATACCGCTGCTGAAAGTTCATGACCATAGAGTTCATACCCGGACCTGAGGCGAAATCTGTTTTCAGCGATGCCTCAATCATGCGAGAGTCGTGTCGCAGGTTTGATGAGGCAGGCGACCGGGCAGGGAGTGTAATGCCCGGTCTCGGATCATCTGTCAGGATGAGCGCGCAGATGAAATCTCCGCGACCTCGATGCTCACCCGGCTTACCTCGAGAATCTGCTCGAGAGGAATGGGGGCAGGTGCCCCGTTCCGAATGGACGAGACGAAGGCTGCCGCACAGGCGCTCTGCCCCTTGTCCTGACGCCAGAGATTCATCGTCGAGAAATTCTGCCACCCCCAGCCACGAAGCTTTCTGAAGTTGTCGAGTTGTAGTACGCGTCCGCCGCTGAACACCTCCAGCCGTTCCTTGGGGAAGGCCTTGTCTCCGTTGGCGAGGTAATGAATGGAGCCGATGGATCCGTCGGCAAACGAAAGCGTGATCGTGGCCTTGTCCGGACGGGGCGGCCCTCCCGGATCACGGAGAGGGAATACGTCAAACCCGCTGATCGGTGAATCGGCAAGAAATCTCAGAAGATCGATGAAGTGGCAGGCTTCACCCACGAGACGGCCTCCCCCAACCGCTGCATCCTGGAGCCAGTGCTCGTTGGGAACGGAGCCGGCATTGACCGTCATGACGAACGCCTTTGACGCCGCCGTGGCCTGGAGCAACTCCTTCATGCGTCTGGTGTGAGGAGCGAATCGGCGGTTGAATCCCACCATGAGCCGGGAAGAATCCGGCTGGCTGGCCAGGGAAGCGATCCGATCCAGCTCCGCATGCGTCAGACAGAGCGGTTTCTCAGCGAAGACGTTCTTTCCGGCGCTCAGAGACTGCTCGACGAATCGGGCGTGGGTGTCGTGGCGAGTGGAGATGACCACCAGGTCGATTTCAGGATCGCCGATCAGTGCCGAGGCATCCGTGCTGACGCGGCTGAATCCGAATTTCTTTCCGTAGTGGACTGCCGAAACTCCTCCAGCAGAGGCGATGGAGTGCAGCGTTGCCCCGGCGTCGCGGAAGGCGGAGATGAGAATCCGTCCGCCGTAATTGCCAGCGCCGATGAACCCGGCCACGCCCTTCGATGCCGGCGCCGCTGCATTTTCCAGGGTGATGGTACGGGTCAGAAGATCAGCGGAACTGTCCTTCCCTGCGTCCTGCGGATAGCGCAGGAGGATGCCGAGCGACGGCTCTCCGGAAACGAGAAGGGAATACGCGTCGGGCGCATCGTCGATATCGAAGCGGTGGCTGATCAGGGACTTCAGATCCAGCGATCCGTTCTCGATCAGATCGAGAACAGCCTCGAAATTCCGTTGTTCGGTCCACCGTACGAAGCCGATCGGGTAGTCCTGCCCCTGGTCTTCGTAGAGCGGATCATAGCGGCCGGGCCCGTAGGAGCACGAGACCTGGAACTTCAGTTCCTTCTCGTAGAAATCGGCGCGCGCCAGATCGAGGCCGGTGACGCCCACCAGAACGATCCGCCCGCGCTTACGGCACATCTTCGCCGCCTGAGAAACGGGCTCGCTGCTGGAGGTCGAGGCGGTGAGAAGTACGGCGTCCACACCGCGGCCCCGGGAAAAGGCCTGAGCGGCGGCCAGAGGATCCTCTCCTC
>JBDTRY010000397.1:0-2759 GCA_039931435.1 Acidobacteriota bacterium
CTGATCTCCAGGGAGGCGGCGGAGCTGGAAAACGTCCTGGAGATTCTCAGGGAGGACCCCGGTCGCGACGAGTCTACCGAACTGCAGCGACGCGTCGATAATCTCCATGCGGAGATTGCCAACCGACGTCGCGAACTGGCGCAGGCCCGCTGAGTGGATCAATCGGATCCGGATTGGGCCAGCGCCGGTTGGCTGGCCACGCGCTTCGGCCCGTCTTTGCGCCGTTCACTCTGTACCTGATTCCTGCCCCCGCGCTTGGCCCTGTACAGGGATTTGTCCGCGGCTTCGATCAACTCGCGAGGACTGTGCAGCCGGCTGCGAGGAACCGTGGCCAGGCCAACACTGATCGTCACCCGGATATCGCCGCTCTCGGTAGGAATCGTGGCTTCTTCGACGAGCGCACGGACTTTTTCAGCTACGATTCCAGCTTCTTCGCGATCCGTCTCCGGCATCATCACAGCGAACTCTTCGCCTCCATAGCGCGCCACGAGATCCGTTGCCCTGACCGATTCCTGAAAGATTTTTGAAACACACTTCAGTACCTGATCGCCGGAGGCGTGCCCGTAGGTATCGTTCACTTTTTTGAAGAAGTCGATATCGATCAGGGCGAGCGAGAGTTGCCGGCCGTAGCGTTCCGTCTCTTCGAAAGCGCGGGACAGTTCGTCCTGGAAGTGGCGATGATTGTGCAGATTGGTCAGGCCGTCGGTGATGGAGAGGAGCTCCAGCCGCCGGTTGCTCTCGATCAGTTCCGCCTGAAGATCGACGATGCGCTTGCCGGCGCGGATCCGGGCCAGCAGCTCCGCGGTCTGGAAGGGCTTGATCATGTAGTCGTCCGCGCCGACGTCGAGACCTTCGATGACGTTCTGCTGCTCGTCTGCGCCGGTGAGCATGATCACGTAGCGATTGCGGAACTCGGGATTCGACTTCAGCTCCTGGCAGAGCTCCACTCCATCGACATCGGGAAGACGCCGGTCAAGCACCGCCAGTTGCCACTCGTTCTTCGGGAGGATCTCCCTGGCTTCGGCGGCGGTGGTGCACTCCAGCGTCTTGAACCCACTGCGACGGACGAACAGCGATACGAGCCTGCGGATTGCAGAGTCGTCGTCGATGATTGCTACGGTAAATTGCTCGGGAGCGGACATGTCCGGGAATGACGATGGGCAAAGTCCTTGCCAGATGAAACCGCGAAACGGCTGGGCGTGAACGCCAGACCCGCGGAAGCAACGTCTCTGTGCATCTCGAAATCCCCCCGAACGAGCCCGCAGCCTCACCTGATCGGCAACTGCTCCTTCCCGGTGATGCGCATGGAAATGTCCAGAGCCATCACGGAATGGGTGAGTGCGCCGACCGAAATGCGCTGCACGCCGGTCTCGGCAATGTCACGCACGGTGGACAGGCTGACCCCTCCCGAGGCCTCGAGGACGACTCGGTCCCCGGTGATCCTGACTGCCTCGCGCATCGTGTCCGTATCCATGTTGTCCAGAAGGATGAAGTCAGGCGCGAGAGGAATCGCTTCCTGCAGTTCGGCGAGATCTCGCACTTCCACCATGAGCGGCATGGACGGTCCATTCTGACGGATTTGTTCGACTGCCGCGCGGATCGACCCGGCTTCGTCGACGTGATTGTTCTTCACCAGATACATGTCGTGCAGACCGAGCCGATGATTCTGACCACCGCCGGCCCGCACTGCGTACTTGTCCAGAGCACGAAGGCCCGGAGCGGTCTTGCGCGTGTCGTAAATCGCTGCGCCTGTTCCCACCACGGCGATGACGTAGCGGGAGGTGAGCGAGGCGATTCCGGATGCGCGCTGCAGGAAATTGAGCGCCGTGCGTTCCCCGGAGAGCAGCGCGCGCACCCTGGCCTCGACGGTGGCGATGACGGTTCCCGGAGCGATCAGCTCGCCATCAGCCTTGAGCAGGCGAAAGATGGATTCACGATCGAGCATGGCGAAGACGGCTTTGGCGAATGCCAGGCCGGCCAGTACGCCTTCCTCTTTGGCCACGAAGCTGGCAGACCCCCGCCTCTCCGGCGGAAAGATGGCGTTGGTGGTGATGTCCGGCAGGTCCTCGGCCAGGGCCCGCTCCACGATGTCTTCGATCTGATCAATGTTCATGCGCGGAGCTTATAACGGGAGACCAGGCTTGTAATGAAACGCCCGCGGAGGTAAACGATGATGTCATCCCGAACGAGCGAGGCGAGGAGGGATCTCCCGCTCGTGTGAGGCCGGTCTTTGTTCCACGAGCGGAAGATCCCTCGCTTTGCTTCGGGATGACACGCCGTGGGAGTCGTGTCATTCACGCGACCCCGGCGCCTGCGCCGTTCCTCCGCTGAGAATGACAGATCCCGGCCATGGAATGAGCAAAACCGCCTGCACGTTTAAACAAGTCGAACACCGTTCATTGCAAATTTGGGGGCGCACCGGCTTCGACGGGGACATGTCGGGGCCACGGTTGCATGCCGAGCCGATTGACTCGTAAAACCGATCACCTTTTGTAATCGCGAACAGCGACTACGCACTGGCAGCTTAATTGACTGTCACGCTTCTCAGCTGACTGCTTACGCCGGCTGAATCGAGCGCCATAATGTGAGCTAAGGCCTCGGGAGTGTTCCGGCCCGAGGCACGAAAATTCAGGAGCTGGTCTGATTGCGGTCCACGCTTCCCGGCAGCATTCGGACGAGATCGATGGGAAAGCTAAGCATGTAGTAGCCGGGTTGCCACTGTTTTCGGACGCGGGTTCGATTCCCGCCGCCTCCACCAA
>JBDTRY010000398.1:0-2738 GCA_039931435.1 Acidobacteriota bacterium
GAGAGTCCCAGAAGGCGAGGCGCCGATGTTTGACGACATACTCATCGAATCTTCGAATCGGAGACCAAAGGGCGGAGCGCTGACCACCGCCATCTCCATCCTTTTGCACATCCTCGTAGTGGGCGCGGTCATCGCCGCTGGCTACTGGGTCAAAAACAACCCTGAAGTCATCGAAAAGCCGATCAAGGCCTTCATCGCCCAGGCTCCCGCTCCTCCACCGCCACCTCCCCCGCCGCCACCGGCGGGCAATACCGCACCGAAGACCACGCCCAAGGAAGTGAAGATCGAGACGCCGAAGGTCCATGAGACGTTCGTGCAGCCCAAGACCATTCCTCAGGACATTCCCACGGAGAGCGCCAGCACGCCGGTGGACTCAACGCCCGATCCTGCCGGCGTGGCCGGCGGCGTCGAAGGCGGCGTTGCCGGAGGTGTTGTCGGCGGCGTCATAGGCGGCGTCGTAGGCGGCACGCTCGGTGGACAACTGGGCGGGCAGCTGGGCGGTGAAGGCGACAAGCCGATCCGCGTCGGAGGCGACGTACTGGCCCCGAGAGTGAAGAAGCGCGTCGAGCCTTCGTACACGGAGATTGCCAGAAAAGGTCGCATTCAGGGAGTGGTCATTGTGGAAGCGATCATCGACAGAAACGGCAACGTCACCGACGTTCGTGTTCTCAAAGGGCTGCCGATGGGGCTGAGTGACGCCGCCATGGACGCGGTTCGACAGTGGAAGTTTTCTCCAGGTACGTTGCAGGGCCGGCCCGTGCCGGTCATCTTCAACCTCACAGTCAATTTTCAGATGCAATCCTGATCCGGAACCGGCCTCGGGATACGAGAGGAGAATTTGAATGGAAGGCATGGAAAACAGTTTCACTATCCTCGGCATGTGGAACACGATGGGATGGCTCGCCAAGGGCGTAGTCATCGTTCTCATTCTGATGTCCATCTGGTCGTTCAGTCTGGCCATCGAGCGTTTCTGGCGTTTTTACAACGCCAAGAAAGAATCATTGAAAGTGGCTCTGGGCGTCACTCCGCTTCTCAAGCAGCACAAGCTGGATGAAGCGATCACCTTCACTAAGGACAAGAAATATCGTCACAGCCATCTGGCCCGCGTCCTCCAGGCTGGGTTGACGGAGTTTCAGTACGAGAGCACGCAGACTCTCCCCGACGGCTTCGATATTGTGGAATCGGGCAGGCGGGCCATCGAGCGCGAGACGCTCATGACCACCGCGGAGATGAAGAAAGGTCTCGGCAACCTGGCCACCATTTCCACAACGGCGCCGTTCATCGGGCTGTTCGGAACGGTCGTTGGAATCATCAACGCCTTCCGGGGCATGGCCGCCTCCGGTTCGGGCGGACTGGGAGCCGTGTCCGAGGGTATCTCTGAAGCGCTGGCAACGACGGCCTTCGGCCTCTTCGTGGCCATTCCCGCGGTCTGGCTCTACAACTACTTCCTGAACAAGATCGAACGTTTCCAGGTGGAGATGTCGAATGCCTCGTCCGAGCTTGTCGACTACTTCATCAAGAACGAGAACCGGGCCCGGCTCAACCAGGCGGCGAGGTAAGCGATGGCTTTCGGCGCTGGCGGCGGTAGTCCGGACGAAGTCCAGGGAGACATCAACGTCACTCCGCTCGTGGACGTCTGTCTGGTTCTGCTCATCATTTTCATGGTGGTCACGCCCATGCTGCAGAACGGCGTCGACGTTCTTCTTCCGCAGGGACCGCACGCCGAGAAGAAGCCCGGCAAGTCGGGCGACCTGACCATCTCCATCCGCGCGGACGGAACGGTTTTCATCGGACAGGACTGGATCCCCGACCGGGACCTGGTGCGCTATCTGACCGCCGAATACCAGAAAGACCCGTCACGGAACGTCATGCTCAAAGCGGATAAGCGCATCAACTTCGGAAAAGTACGCGATGTCATGAAGGCGGCCAATGCCGCCAACTTCAGCGCCATCTCCATCATGACCGAAAACCAGCAGGCCGGCGCACAACTGGCCAAGTACTGAGGAGAACAGAACCCATGTCGATCAGCGCTGGTGGCCGCGGACTCC
Source organism: Acidobacteriota bacterium (assembly GCA_039931435.1). Lineage (GTDB taxonomy): Bacteria > Acidobacteriota > Thermoanaerobaculia > Gp7-AA8 > Gp7-AA8 > JBDTRY01. The sequence continues at coordinate 2,049 of JBDTRY010000398.1, forward strand.
AATCCGAAATCAATGTCACGCCCCTGGTGGACGTGGTGCTGGTTCTTCTGATCATCTTCATGGTGGTTACGCCGATCCTGCAGATGGGCCTCGACGTTGAGGTACCGCCAAAGGTGGAGATCAGCGGCCCGCCCCCTCCTGCCGAGCTGATACAACTGGTAGTGACTGTGCGCTCGGACGGAATCTACCTGAACGCAGACAAGGTCGGCACGCCTGCAGCACTGCGGGATCGTCTCGCTCCGATTCTTTCCTCACGTGCAGCGAAAGACCGGGTTGTCTTCATCAACTCCGAGGACAAGGTGCCTTTCGATCAATCCGTGACCGCCATGGATTCTTCGCACGAGGCAGGCGCGCAGAAAGTGGGATTCCTCACCGAGCCCCCGGGATAGCGCGAGGTTCGAGCGTCGAACGGGTTGTTTCCTGGGTCGAGCGTCGATCGAGGACTGTCAGCCTGAGTGTCGACTGAAGGATCTCTTCTACCTTCCCCGTTGCCACCGTGATGGAGGGCACGATTCTCGTTGACGAGATCCTTCGTCGCGTTGCTCCTCAGGATGACAAGTTCGCCACATCCCGTAAAAACGCCGGATGTTTCATCCTGAGCGTCGAGCGAAGCCCGTCATCCTGAAGCGTCGAGCGAAGGATCTCTTCTACCTTCCCCGTTGCCACCGTGATGGAGGGCACGATTCTCGT
>JBDTRY010000399.1:0-2726 GCA_039931435.1 Acidobacteriota bacterium
GGTTCCTTCGTATGTCTTCACCGACTCGAGGTTCAGCATGTGGCGGATGATGGGGTACTCGTCGCTCACACCGTTCGCTCCCAGGAGGTCGCGCGCCATCCGCGCGCACTCGAGAGCGATGTTGACGTTGTTCATCTTCCCCATCGACACATGGTGCGGTTTGAGCTTGCCCTGATCTTTGAGACGTCCCATCTGCAACGCGAGGAACTGGCCCTTGGTGATCTCCGTGATCATCCAGGCCAGCTTGTTCTGCACGAGCTGATGGGAAGCGATCGGTTGGCCACCAAACTGGATCCGCGACTTCGAGTAGTCGACGGCGGTCTGGAAGACTCCCATGGCCGCACCGAGGGCGCCCCAGGCGATTCCGTATCGCGCCTGGGTCAGACACGAGAGGGGATACTTGATGCCGTTCGTCTCCGGCAGGACGTTCTCCAGCGGAATCCGGCAGTCCTCGAAGAAGAGCTGCGAGGTGACCGAGGCTCGAAGCGAAAACTTTCCGAGATGAAGAGCCGTGCTGAATCCCTTCATCCCTTTCTCGACCAGAAAGCCGCGAATCGTTCCATCCACTTTTCCCCACACCACCGCCACGTCGGCGACCGATCCGTTCGTGATCCATGCTTTGGCGCCGTTGAGAACCCAGGAGTCGCCGTCTTTGCGGGCGTGTGTGCGCATACCGCCGGGGTTGGATCCAAAGTCAGGCTCCGTCAAGCCGAAGCATCCGATCGCTTCGCCCGATGCGAGTTTAGGAATCCACTTGTCCTTCTGCTCTTTCGAGCCGTAGGCGTTGATGGGATACATCACCAGGCCTGATTGCACCGAGGCAAAGGACCGGAGGCCGGAATCGCCCCGCTCCAGCTCCTGCATGATCAGTCCGTAGGCGACCTGATTCAGCCCGGGCAGACCGTAGTCGGTGAGCGTGGCTCCGAACAGTCCCATCTCCGCCATCTTGGGAATGAGGTGCACCGGAAACTTCTCTTCCCGGTTCGCCTCTTCAATGATGGGAAGAACCTCCTCATCCACGAAGTCGCGGACGGTCTGACGCACCATCAGCTCTTCCTCGGAGAGAAGAGAATCGAAATCCATGTAGTCGACACCGGGAAAACTGGCCAAGAGAAACTCCTTCGGATGAAATCGGCCCGGATGATACCAGCCGTCTGCCCGAGCATGTGCGGACGGCCATTGCCCGGTTACCGATTGCCCCTACCGTTTCCGAGCGACGTACAGAACGTGGGGATGTGGATAGCCGGAACCGATCCTCTCGATCCGTACGTCGCCGAATCCCGCGCGCTCGAGCCGTGAGACGAATACATCCGGGGCCTCGTAGCTGAAGGACTCACCCAGAGTCAGCCCCGCCTTCGATGCCATGCGCTCCTGGATGCGGTTCCAGGCATTCTTCCAGCGGTCAGTCGGGTCCTGCTCTTTGATCAGAAGCAGCCCCCCCGGCTTCATCCTGTCCACGATCCGCTCGAGCAGCCCGTCCCACTCCTGAATCGGTATCTTGTACAGAACATCGATCACCGTGATGGTGTCGTGCATCCCGGTGATGCAGGGATCGTAGCCGGCAACGACGAGCACTCCCGCGACCGGCCGGGTTTTGCGGACATCGGGCTCGACTGTGATGACGCGTCTTGCGCCACGCTCCAGAGCGAGCTTGGCAAAGAGACCGTGTCCCGCTCCAATGTCCAGCAGCGTGACACCAGGCTGCACATGAGCGGCCACACGCAGCATGGGGCTGGTCAGAAAGCGGACGAGGATATGGAACCGCGATCGAAGCGGGCGTGATGCGAAGGTTCTATGTAGAACGATGAGTGCACGAAGGAACCGCACCGTGGCATTCTAGAAGCACAGCAAATGGCGGACACGGAAAACGAGAAGGTTGATCGGGATGTGCGACCGGCCATGGGCCCATTCCTGAAGCTCTGGTGGCGCGAGATCGCCGGTGCGATCGTCGTGCTCGTCTCCAGATTGCTCACCGATCCGCTGACGTACTGGGAGAGCGACGAGATGCTCTTCGGAGCGGCGCTGCGGCGGTTCGATCCGTGGAACTCCCATCCGCACCCTCCCGGATACCCGCTCTATGTCGGGCTTGGAAAACTGTTCCTTCTCTTCGCGCCAAACGCGTTCACGGCTCTGCGCGCCCTCAGTATCGTTTCGTGCGTGCTCGGTTTCATCGTTCTCGCGATCGTGTACCGGCGCTGTCTTGGCGGGGACCGCACGCTGGCTGTTTGCGCCGCGCTCATTTTCTATTTCACACCGGCGCTTCTGATTCATGGAACGCTGCCGCTGTCTGACTCGCCGGCCATTCTGTTCATCGCGCTGGCGCTGCTGGCAGCGATGCTGATGCCGGAGGATGTGACCGACCGTTCGGCGATCGCCTTCGGACTAGCCTGTTCCGCAGTAATCGGCGTGCGACCGCAACTTGCGGTAGTCATCCTCCCGTTGGCCGCCGTCTGTCTGGCTCGATCCACGATGCGCAGGGCGATCACCGCGACGACCAGCTTCACCATTCTTTGCATCGCCTGGTTTGAACCGCTGGTGGAAGCGGCGGGAGGGTGGGACCGCTTCGTCGAGTGGGAACGGCATCAGATGGTCTACGTCGCTTCGCACGATGCCGTGGCCTCGCGCGGAAGCGCCTCGGTCGGCGCGCTGCTGGTGCGATTCGTCTTTCACCCCTTCGGACCGAAGACCATCGCCGTTCCCGTTCTCCTCATGATGATTGCCGGGGC
>JBDTRY010000400.1:0-2717 GCA_039931435.1 Acidobacteriota bacterium
ATGTCGAGCTTCCAGGCCACGCGGCGGGCGTCGGCCAGATCATCGAGCGTGCAGCATCCGCCGTAGCTCGTTTCCGCCCCGGCGAGGTTGTCGTACATCTGCATGGACAATCCCAGCACTTCGTGGCCGGCGCGCTTGAGCAGCAGCGCGGCAGTCGAGGAATCGACTCCGCCGGACATTGCCACAGCGACCTTCATACGTGCGGTTCAAGAGGGCAGGCAACGCGAAAATTCCGGAGAGCGTCTGGTAAAGGCACTGGTTGTGCAACCCGCCGCATCGTGTCCGAAACCAGCGTCGAGCCCCCCGCAGGACGTTCCTCGCCTTCGTGCATTCTCGTTGTCGACGACGATCCCAGCATCCGACGGCTGATCATCGCCTCGCTGAAGCGTGAGGGTTACAACTTCTGTGAGGCTGGCAACGGGGCTGAAGCCCTGGAGATCATGCGCACGCAACATGTCGATCTGGTTGTCCTCGATCTGATGATGCCACGCGTTTCCGGTTGGGACGTTCTGCAGGAACGGGAGGGCGACGAGAAGCTGCGGGCCATCCCCGTGGTCGTCGTCAGCGCCAACCGCGGCCCCGAGATCGCCGACGCCGTGACGCGAGGAATCTGCGCGTACCTGCCCAAACCATTCGACCTCGCCGCCCTGCACTCGCTGGTGCGAGGCTGTCTGGAAAGCGGTGGTTCCGGCGAAACGGTTCCCCCTTCCGGAACGTAGGCAAGGTTCAGGCTTCGCTCGTCGCGCCTTTTTCAAGCTCCTGGGCGTCGAGCACGGCGATGGCCGCCATGTTCACGATGTCCGCTACATCCACTCCGCGCTGCAGAACATGAACGGGCTTCGACAGCCCCTGAAGAATCGGACCGATCGCTTCCGCCCCGCCCACTCTCCAGAGCAACTTGTAAGCAATGTTCGCCGATTCCAGGTCGGGACAGACGAGGACGTTAGCGTCTCCCTGAATGGCAGACCAGGGATAGTCGGCGGCAGCGATATCGGGAACGACTGCCGTGTCGGCCTGCATCTCTCCCTCGACGACCAGGTCTGGCCGCTGCGTTCTGACAATGGCCACAGCCCGGGCCACTTTGGCCTGCTGCTCACTGCGCGACGAGCCGAAGTTGGAGAAGGAGAGCATGGCCACACGGGGCTCGAGGTCGAAGCGGCGCGCGGTCTCGGCCGTGAGAATGGCGATCTCCGCCAGTTCCTCGGCATTGGGCGAGATATTGACCGTGGTGTCGGACATGATCAGGACGCGGCCCTTGAACAGCAAGACGTAGGCGCCGGAAACGCGCTTAACGCCGGGGAGCATTTTTATGACTTCCAGGGCAGGTCGAATCGTAGCCGGGTAGTACGTGCGAAGGCCGGCGATGACACCGTCCGCATCGCCGTGTTCCACCATGAGCATCGCGAAGTAATTTCGATTCCGGGCCCGCGAGCGTGCATCGACTGCCGTAATGCCGTGCCTCCTTCGCAGTGCGTACAGACGTTCGGCGTAGACCTCGAGCTTCGGCGAGCGCTCAGGGTCGATGATCGTTACGCTGCCGGGCTGGACATCCAGTTCACGAAGTTTGCCTTCGAGCTCGTCGTGCCGCCCTATGAGCAAAGGATGGGCGATCCCTTCCTCAGCGAGGATCTTTGCGGCGCGGATGATCTTCTCCTCATTCCCTTCCGGAAAGACGATCCTCTTCGGACGCTTCCTGGCCTTGTCCTGCACCGAGTGCATCACGGCGCGGGAACGGCCCAGAAGCTGCTCGAGACGGCGACCGTAGGCATCGTAATCTTCGATCGGGTAACGGGCCACGCCAGTCTCCGCTGCGGCGCGGGCGACGGCCACGGGGACGGAGAGCAGGACGCGATAATCGAACGGTTTGGGAATCAGATAGTCGCGTCCGAAGCTGAATCGCTCCTCGGAGTAAGCACGCAGGACGCTGTCCGGGACGACTTCCTTGGCAAGGTTGGCAAGCGCGCGCGCGGCGGCAAGCTTCATCTCGTCGTTGATCTGCCGTGCGCCGCAATCGAGCGCGCCTCTGAAGATGAACGGGAATCCCAGGACATTGTTGACCTGATTCGGATAGTCCGACCGTCCCGTGGCCATGATCACGTCTTCCCGTGCGGCCCGGGCATCGTCGTAGGTAATTTCGGGATCGGGATTGGCCATGGCGAAAACGATGGGGTTCGGCGCCATGGAGCGCACCATGTCCTGGGTGACGATTCCACCGACGGAGAGTCCGATGAGAACGTCCGCGCCTCGCACGGCATCAGCCAGCGTGCGGCTGTCGGTATCGGCGGCGAAGTCCTGTTTGTAATCGGTCATGGACTCAGTGCGGCCGCGATAAACAACTCCGTGGTGATCGACGAGAGTGACGTTCCCTTTGTTCAGTCCCATTTTCAGATAGAGCCGGAGACATCCGATGGCAGCAGCTCCCGCTCCGGAGAAGACCACACGAACCTCGCCGATATGCTTTCGGGCAACCTCCAGGGCATTCATCAGGGCCGCTGCCGAAATGATGGCGGTGCCGTGCTGGTCGTCATGGAAGACGGGAATGTCCATCAGTTGCTGAAGCCGCTGCTCGATCTCGAAGCACTCCGGCGAGGCGATGTCCTCGAGATTGATTCCTCCGAACGTCGGCTCGAGCAGTTTCACCGCGCGAATGAACTCCTCGGTATCCCTGGTGTCCAGTTCGAGATCGAAGACGTCGAGATCGGCAAAGCGCTTGAAGA
>JBDTRY010000401.1:0-2709 GCA_039931435.1 Acidobacteriota bacterium
TTGCGTTCGATTCGAGCCTGAAGGAGACGGAAGCGGAGGGCAGTCGTGATGGGATCCCGGCCGATCGCTGAGGCACCTGGAAAACTGAGCTGCCGCTCTCCTCGACAGATCATCAGGGCATTCGCGTTCGGCATTCTGATAGCCGCAGTCATGCGATGCTCCGGAGAACCCCGGCAGGCAGCGGTAGAGATCCCGGCGGTTCGGGGGGAGGCGTTTTTCCTCACACACTGCGCGAGCTGTCACGGCCCTCACGGAAGGGGCGCTGCTCTGGCAGCATCCGCCAAGCCTCCGGACTTCCAGTCTTCGGCATGGCAATCATCCCGGACCGACGAACAGATCCTGCAGGCGATCACACACGGGAAGCCGGGCACGGCCATGCTGGGCTGGCCCATGCTCTCGCACCAGGAGCGCTCCGATCTGCTGGCCTTCATCCGTTCCCTCCGCAGCGGGTCGGAGGAGACCCGAACGAATGGCGGCGGCTGAGCAGGCCCGCCGCCATTCGCTCAGTAGCTACTCCCGACGGCGTAGAACGAGATAGGTACCCGGTGAACCCAATGAAAACGGGCTGCCGTCGATCGACGAGAGGGAATCGACCAATTCGAATCCGGCCTCGTTCGTCAGCTCGATCAATTCACGAAGTGTGTGGATCCGGAACTGCGCTCGGCGCCGATCCAGAACACCATCCCGCAGAAACGAGTACTCCGTGCGCAGGATCCCCGGGGCGCAATCGAGCTGCGAATCGATGAACATGATCGAGTCGCTGAAGGGAAACCAGCGCCGCGGTTGAAACTGCGGATAGAGAGACTCCGCTACGAGCCTCGATTCCAGAATGAAGAGAGCGCCAGGTCTCAACGCGCGGAACACCGATTCCAGGAAAGCGCGATTGCCGGCGTCCTCAAAGTAGCCGAAGCTGTTCCCGAAGCAGAAGGCCGCGGCAAACAAGTTGTCGCAGTGAAAGCTGCGCATGTCCTGCTGATGAAACTCCGCCGGGAGGTTCTCCTGGGCGGCAGTGGTCCGGGCATCGTTGAGCAGCTCTGTGGCGAAATCAACGCCTTCCGAAATGTAGCCGCGCCGGGCCAGTTCTAGGCTGAGGCGCCCATCACCACAGGGCACGTCCAGAATCCGTTCGCCAGGTTCGAGCCCGAGCGTACGGATCAGAAATTCACATTCGGCAGAGGTTTGCTCCGCCGTCGCCAGTTGCCGCACAACGTCAGCGGCGGGGCCTGTGAAAAAGTCACGCCACCAGTCATGTTGTTCCTCGTTCATTTCAATCATCCTCATAGATCCGAGGCGATGGCGGACGCATAGAAATCGGCCCGCGACCATCGCTGAAAAATTGTGGGGGATCGATTGCGCAGCCGAAGCGGCGCAATCGTTCAGAGGCGGGACGCAGCGCCGGAGCGCGCGTCAAAGGTCAGAAGCGATCTGCAGGATGGAAATGCATATTCCGGCCATTATTCTACCGACTGGATTCAGTTCGGGCAACAGGAAAGCTCGCGGAGTGACATCACCTTTGGAGAGCCGCTCCCGAGGCGAGAATAAGTCACGCCAAACTGAGCGATGCCGAGATCGAAGTAATCATCGAATCGTTCGAAGCATTCAAGAACCAATTCGCACGAGAAACTTCGCGTGGCGAGGATATGCGATTGCCACTGCAGGGGAGAACCTCCGGGCCAGACTGCGTGAGGCGAAGAAAGGCTGAGTAGGGCCGAGGCCGTCAGGGCGTCCCGTACCACCGAGCCATGACCTCTTCCGCTGGCTTGCCGCGGGGCGTAAATCCGTTACGACCGTCGCCGGCGTCAGCCTAGTGTGGAAACCATTTCCAGAAGTAGGCTCCTGCAAACCAGGGACGCTTCCAGAAGACTCGGAAGAAGGCTTCATAGCAGCGGGCCTGTGTCTCCGGATCACTGGAAAGGTCCAGTCGTTTCGGCCACTGCCAGGGCTCGATAGCCGCGTCGGGGGCACTACGGTAACCGATCTCAGTGAACTGAACCGGTTTCCCGTAACGGGCCTGGACAGCTTCGATCGCGCGCAGATAAGCGTTCCATCCCGTCAGGAGTTCGTCGACGGTGGGGTGATTCTTCTTTGTCAACGGGAAGTATGCCTGAATGCTGATGCTGTCGAGGTCATTCCAGAAGGTGACCTGTTCAAACTCTCCCCAGTTGGCGCTGTAGGTCAGCTTGCCACTGTAGACGGCCCGCACCGATGCGATGATTTTCCGCCAATCCTGGCCTCGGGTGATCGTCGTACCACCGAGCTCCGTTCCGATCGACAATTCTTCGATTCCCAGTCTCTGCGCCAGCTGTGCGTAATGAAGGATGAAATCGTCATACGACGAGAACCAGGACTTCCATTCGCTGTCGCTGCGCATGGCGATCTCGCCGCTCCACACTCCGCCGCGAATCCAGAGGTGCGGCTTCAGAAGAGTGTGAATCCCGTAGCGACGGGCCAGCAGGGTGGTCGATTCGATTCCCTGATCACGCTCTCCCCAGTAACCGCCGTTCCCCGAAAACCGCACCTCCGTGGATCGGGCACTCGTCTGCCAGCCGAACGGCGTCTGCACGATCCAGTTGACGTGATCGGCGAGGAGCGGTTGAAAGTCAGCGGCGGTGATCTCCGAACCTGCGACAAAGTTCACTCCGCGACGCTTCCCGTCCACTGCAGCCCCTTCACTCGGCGGTAACGGAGGCGGAGTGGCACGTGATGCAG
>JBDTRY010000402.1:0-2683 GCA_039931435.1 Acidobacteriota bacterium
AACTGGGAGAGCAGACCCTCAACGGTTGTATTTTCGGGGACGAAGAGGACCTCCCGTTTCAGGTCGGACATGCGCTTTCCCGGTCCCTGCAATTGCGCCAGAAAAAGATCCTTGACGTGGATCAGGCCGATGGTCTGATCGAGATTGCCGTCGCAGAGCGGATAACGGGTATGGCGTGTGGTGCGGATGACTTCGAGATTTTCCTGAATCGAATTCTTCGATGACAGGATCACTACGTCCGTTCTCGGGACCATAATCTGCCGCGCGGTGCGCCGGGAGAATTCGAAGACGCCTTCCAGAATCTCACGGCGTGGCTCCGAGATCGCTCCCGACTCCTCCGACGATGCAATGATCAATCGCAGTTCCTCCTCGGAGTGGCTCACTTCGGTCTCGCTGGCCGGCCGGATTCGCAGTACTTTCATCGACGCCCGGGCAATGTTGTTCAGGAGCCAGATGGCGGGGAACATCACAAGGTAGAAACCGTAGAGGGGTACGGCCGTCCAAAGCGCGGTGCCCACCGATTTCTGAATGGCCAGCGATTTCGGAGAGAGCTCTCCGAGCACGATGTGCAGGATTGAAATAATGATGAAGGCGCAGGTGGATGCCACCGTGTGGGCGATCGTCGCGGCGTAACCGCCGAAACTCGAGAAAACGGGTAGAAGAAACGAGGCGAACGCCGGCTCGCCCACCCAGCCCAGTGCAAGCGACGTCAGAGTGATTCCCAGTTGTGTGGCCGAGAGCGTGGCGTCGAGACGACGCATCAGCCGGCGCACGATGCGCGCCCGGAAGCTGCCTGCAGCGGAAAGCTCCGCCAGCTGAGTGGGTCTGACTTTGATAAGAGCAAACTCCGCGGCCACGAAAAATCCGTTGACCAGGACGAAGAGGATTGCCAGAAGGAGGTACCAGTTGCTCATCGGGAACGAATTCTAGCTCGCATCTGCAGAATAGGCTGTCCGGCCGGCGGCGATGCGGCAGTTTTGGCCCTGTGCATCGTGGTTGGGAGCGCTGCAATCGGGCAAGTCAGGGCCGCATTCTCTATGGTGTAAGGCCGGTTGAATGCAGGGCCGCGCTGGAGCTGACGATCTCGTCGAGGGTTCTCCAGAAGCGCGGGTAGGTGTGCGCCACGGCTTGCTCGTCCTCGACGCTTACCGAGCCGCGAAGCAGGCCCGCCAAGGCAAAAGCCATCACCAGACGAGGGTCACCCCCCGGATCGATTGTCGCTGGCGACGCATCCCAGCCCGGCTGCACGGTGAACTGGTCTCCCGACAGACTGGACGTAACACCAAGTGTCTCTAGTGCGGATTGCAGCGCCTTGATCAACTGCGGTTCACGCGCGACGAGATCAGTCAGCCCTGCAAGGGTCAGAGGTCCGGCGAACGAGGGAGCGACGGCTGCCAGGATCGGAACGAGCCCCGGACTGGATGCGCAGTCGATCCTGCCACCCTGCGGATGACCCGCGGCTGAGAGCGCCACCGTGCCCTCGGATACGGTCAGCGAAACTCCGAGCCGTTCGAGAATGCCGACAATTGCCGCTTCCGGTTGGGCCGAGTCGACGGGCAGACCTTCGACAGAAAGCTCGCCGCCGGCGGCGGCCGCCAGCGCCAGCCAGTATGCTCCCGCAGAAAAGTCTCCTTCGACCATATAGTTCTTCCGGGTCATAGCGGGCGCTGAAATCTTCAGAGTGTTCGAATCCGCATTCTCCGCGATACCTCCGAACTCCTCCAGCAGTCGCTGAGTCAGTCGGGAGGATGGCGGAAGCGGCTGATGCAAAACGAGGTCAACTCCTCCGCGCATCCTCGGCACTCCCATCATGATTGCCGACAGGAACTCGCCTGAAATTGTGTGGTCGACGGCGATCTCCATCCCGCCCCGCGTGACTTTCCCGCGGATCTGCATAGGCAGCCGCCCTTCCTCTCCCCGATAGTCGATCTCGGCTCCCAGGTTTCGAAGCGGTTCGACGAGGACCGCAGACCAATCCCTGGACTGATCGCGACCTTTCAGAAGAAAGTGTCCGGGAGTGAAGGTCAGCATTCCGATGAGGTAGGGGATTGCTCCGCTGGCGTCTGCAATGTCCAGTTCAACGTCATTTGCGGAGATGCCGACGCGATCTCCGATGGTGAGCCCGTCCCGGAATGTGCCGGCGACCTCCACTCCGATCCTTCGCAGAGCATCCACCAGATAGCGCGACTCATCCATGTCCAGAGAGCCGTGAATGGTCGTCGGACCGTCGCTCATAGAGGCCAGTACGATCGAGGTCAGAGTGCAGGCTGCTGAAGGCGGCGCTTTGAGCCTGCCGTTGACGCGCTCGATCCGGGGAATCGCTCTCATCAGAGTTCGATCTCCAGACCGTCGTAAGCCGGTTCGAACCCCGGAGGCATGCCAGCGGCGACTGCGTCGTGATCGGCCTCGTGCGCGAGGTGGATGAGGAGTGTGCGCCGGGCGCCAATGCGCCGGGCCACTTCAACCGATTCTCCGATGGTGAAATGAGTGGGGTGCGGCGGAGCGGGTCGCAGAGCGTCAATGGCCAGCAGTTCCAATCCCTCCAGTAATTTCATCGAAGCTTCCGGAATGGAGTTCGTGTCTGTGAGGTAGGCGAATGGTCCGATGCGGAACCCGAGAATCGTCCACTCTCCGTGGCCGACCGGCACGGGGATGATGTCGATGCCCTCGAAGGAAAAGGGTC
>JBDTRY010000403.1:0-2678 GCA_039931435.1 Acidobacteriota bacterium
CCGTAGTTCACCTCGAAGGGCTGGTCGAGAGTGAGGCCGTTGGCCGGGTCCGTGCGGAACTGGAATTCAGGGTTTCCAAACTGCTCCTTGTTGACGTTGTAGTTGAGCGAGTCGATGTTGCCGCCCACCTGCAGACTATGGGTGCCCAGCCAGTCAAAGTTCCCGAAGTTGTAGTCGTCCCGAAGCTCGATACGCCGCTGCGTGAACTGCTGAATGGTGGACCTGCCGCCGATGCGGATGATGCCCTGGTAGTTCTTACCGACCAGATTCTGATCCAAAGCGTCCTGATGCCAGTAGTACTTCTGAAGGCTGAGGGTGGCCTGGTTCAGCGAGGTGTTGCTGTTCCACTGATGGCGGAGAGTTGCGCCATCGACGGAGTTCTTCAGGTTCGTTGCCGATTCGTATGATGTCTGGCCGCCGAAGTCGCGGATTTCATTCTCTTTCCGATAATTGCCGCTGAAGTCCAGAAGCTGGTTGGCGGCTGCCTGCCAGCTCAGCTTTCCGAAGGCCAGATTTGATTTGAAGGGGCTGTTGAAGACGCCCGTGTAACTGCCGAACTGGCTGGTAAAAGCGGAGTTGCCGAGGGACACTGGCGTGGTGGCGTGCTCATTATCTCCTTCGTAGGAGACGAAGAAATTCAGCTTGTCCCGGACGATCGGACCGCCGAAGCTGATGCCGTCCTGGTAGCGCTTGTAGCTCTCGTTCGTGGTCAGGGTGCTGAACTGGAACCCCTTTTCCGTGTCCGAGACCCAGGATTTCGGCTGGTAGAAAACGAAGGCGTTGCCAACAAATTGATTGCCCCCGGACTTGGTCACGGCCGTGATGATGGCGCTGGAGGCCTTGTCGTACTGGGCGCTGTAGTTCTGGGTGATGACCCGGAACTCCTGAACAGCGTTCTGGGGGAAGGGGTTGCCCCGGCTGGCGTCCTGGCCGACTGCTCCGCCCTGGAGGACATCATTTTTCATGCTCACGCCGTCGATGAAGACGTTGGTCTGTTCGGCGGGCTGGGCTCCGGAGCTGATGGTCTTGCGCTGAGGATCCTTGGACAGCGAGACGCCGGGAGCGAGCGCAGCAAAATTGAGAAAGTTCCGTTCGTTCTGAGGAAGGTTCTCGATCTGGTGCGGAGAGACGTTCGTGGCGATCTCCGAGGTGCGTGTTTCGATGGCCTGATTGCCGACGACGGTGATGTTCTCACGCACCACCATCTGGGGGGTCATGCGAAAGTCGACCGACAGGTTCTGACCGATGGCGACGGTCAGATCCTGCGATCTGGGATCGAATCCCTCTGCGGCGGTTACGATCGTGTAGCTTCCGGGGTTCAGGCCTCCCAGGACGAACGAGCCGTCCTTACCGGCCTTCACGGTATGGGTGAAGCCCGTCGTCGTGGAAACGGCGTTGACTTCAGCGTTGGCCAGCGGCGCGCCACTTTCGTTGGTGACCGTGCCGCGAATGGTGGCCGTCGTCGACTGCGCGTATCCCTCGCTCCAGGTGGCTAGCACCAGAAGTGACAGGACGAGCAACCGCATGACGGATCGGAACTGAAAATGATTTCTTGCCATGGTGCTGACCTCCTTGTTCAATGTCCGCCGCCCGATGCGGCGGATGTGATTTGTGGTTGCTGCCGGTTTCCAGCCGCCGTCCTGGATGCTCCGCACGACTCGCGAATGACGAGATCAGTGGGAAGAATCTGACGGCGGAATCCTGTTTTTTTCTTTGCTTCGATGATATTGACCACGGAGTCGAAGGCACAGCGGCCCAGCTCGGCAATGTCTACATTCACCGTGGTCAGAGACGGATAGACATAGCGGCCTGCGGGGATGCCGTCGAAGCCGACCACGGCCATCTGCCCCGGTACGTTGATTCCCGCTTCTCGAAGAGCGCAGAGCATCCCGATGGCCATGGAATCGTTTGCGGCGAACACGGCGGTTGCTTTCATCGACGAAGCCAGCACCGCGGTGCCGGCGGTGTATCCCGCTTCTTCGGAAAAGTCGCCCGCGATCTCCAGGTGTTTTCGATCGGTAGTGCCGAGGTGGCTCATGGCGTTCCGGTACCCGCGCAGGCGCTCGCCGGCGTCGGCATTGCGGTCGGGACCTTTGACGAAGGCGATGCGCTGGTGCCCGAGAGCGGTCAGGTGTCTCATCATGGCCACGGAGCCGCCGTAGTTATCGATGACGATGGAGTCGTTGATGTCGGTCGAACAGTTCATAAGCACTACCGGAATCGATCCCGGGAAATCTGATGCTACAGGCGAGCCAAGATCGGGCGCCATGACGATCAACCCATCCACGCGCCCGCGCATCGCAGCAAGTACGGCGGACATCTCTTTCCAGTCGTTGTGTGAGCCGGAAACCAGAAGATGGTAGGAATGAGCGCGTGCGGCGAGGTCGATGCCCCGAATGACCTCCGAGAAGAATTCGCCGTGCAGTTCGGGGAGAAGGACTCCCACGGTGTTCGTGCGGTTCATGCTCAGGCTGCGGGCGCCCCCGTGAGGGATATAGCGAAGTTCGTCGATTGCTTCCCGGGCGCGCCCCCAGGTCTTGGGATGTACGGCATCTTCTTTACCGTTGAGAACGCGGGAGATGGTGGCCACGGAGAGGCCGGCCCGTGCGGCGACTTCTTTGATTGTAGCTCCGCCCTCTCGGCGTTTTCGTCGCGGTGAAGCTCGGCGTCTGGCTGGT
>JBDTRY010000404.1:0-2678 GCA_039931435.1 Acidobacteriota bacterium
GAGTAAAGGGCGGAAGATGAAGCGCAGGAAGGGCAGAAAGAGTGACAGCAACAGCGCTGCAATGATCCACCACGATCCGAACACCACAGCGACCGAGCCGATGTCGAAGCGGGTGTGAATCACCGTTCCGCCGTGGTGCCGGTCGTACAGGCCCATGGCTCTGTGGAACCCATGCTCTCCGATGCCCCACGCTGCGACCGGGCCGGCAGGGCCAACCACTGCGAGGATCAATGCGAATGCGAGAAGGATGGCGATCGGGGGATACACCAGCCACCGGCGGGCGCCCAGCTCCTCTCCCTGCAGCGCCATGAAATCGATGTAGGCGCGGCTGAGCAGATAGGCCGGAAGAAGTAGCAGCACTCCGATTCCGGCGGGGATGGTCAGGACCGAAAGGACGAAGACGCCGAATGCGACATACGCCAGTCGCCAGTCCTCGGGACCTGTGCGCAGCCGATTGATGATCCGCTGCCATGCAGGCTGCTCGTAGTCAGGCACCCATCCCTCAGGAAGGCCGAGGCGATCGAGAATTGATACCAGCTGGTCGGCGCCGACGGGCGCTTCGGAGCTCGCGAGCGCGATCTCGATGTGCTCGCGCACGCTCTGTTCGACGTCGTCCGCTTCGGAGGCCGGCTTGCCTCGCAGGGCGGCCCGAACGCGGAGAAGGTAACTGTCCAGTGTCTGACGCGCGGTTGGTGTGAGGTCGATCATCGTGCTGCGTCCTTTCGAACAACTCCAATGGCATCGTGCAGCCGAATCCAGTGCTCGTTCATCCGCCCCAGATGATCCCGCCCCCGCTTCGTCAGTCTGTAGTACTTGCGCGGCGGCCCTTCCGGGGATTCCTCTATGTACGTCTCCACGCAACCTTCGTTCTTGAGCCGGCTCAGGATCGGATACACCGTCCCCTCCGTGATCACGAGGCCGTCGACCTCGCTGAGCTGCCGGACGATCTCGTAACCGTAGAGGGCTCCCCCTTCAACGGTGTTCAAGATCGCAAGCTCCAACAGGCCTTTGCGCAACTGCGTCGTCCAGTTCACGTAGAAGGAATCATTCACGGAAGACACAATAGTGCCTTACAAGGTAGCTGTCAATGCTAGGTAGTGGCTGCCGTGTGAATCCGCTGTCATTCCGAATCGGCGGAATCCCGCTGAGGCGGGATGGAGCGCGATGAGGAATCCCCCGCCAGTTGCGATGGAGTGGCCAGCTGGCGGGAGATCCTTCGGCGCGCTACGTCCCTCCGGGACTTCGCCGCCTCTGGATGACAGAAACAAAAAAAGGCGGCCCGAAGGCCGCCTTTTCGAAACCAGATGTGAGCGTATTTACTGCGTTGCTTCGACCTTCGAGCAGAACTGATCGAATGCGGTCATGAGCTCGTCGGCGATCTCTTCCGGCCCGCGGCCTTCGATCTGGTGGCGCTCGAGCATCTTCACCACTTCCCCATCTCTGAGGAGGGCGATGGAGGGTGACGAGGGGCGGTAACCGGTGAAATACGCCCGGGCTTTCTGCGTCGCGGCGACATCGTTGCCGGCGAACACGGTGATCATCTTGTCTGGGCGCGCGGCGTTGCGAACAGCCATGGCCACGGCCGGGCGTGCATTTCCGGCGGCGCAACCACAGACGGAGTTCACGACCACGAGGACCGTCCCCTTCTTCGACCGTCTTCGTTTCCTGGATTCCGAGCCGCGTGAGCTCGGCGCGCATCGGCGCCACAATCATTTCATCGTACATGTCGAAACTGCCTCCGTTGCTGGGTGAAACCGACGGCGCGCCAGAAAAATTCAGGCTGTTTTCCCCGGAATCGGCCACGAGCGTACCGCGGTGTCAGCTGAAGTTCAACGGAGGTCTCACATCGGGATCCAGTAGGACACCTTGATCAGGAAGACGTCCTGCGACGGAGCGTTGCGGATGCCGGCCAGATCCTGCCGCAGACGGAAGTTCCCCTGCGACAGCGTGTCGGCGCGGTTCTCGTTCCAGACGAAGTAGACCGCCGAGCCCGGACGGAACTCCCAACGCACCACCCCGCTCCCCCGGACACTCCTGAAATTGAAGTCAGGATTTCCATTGAAATCGACGGCGGTGTAGTCGGCAGTCCGCGCCTGAGCCAGCTGCGTGAAGTCGTGATAGTCGCCGGTGGCGATGAGTGGCTGCGTATAGAGCTGGAATGACAGACGTGAGCTGATCGTCCAGTCGATGCGCGTGCCGATGTCGAAGCTGTGCTGATCGAGCTGGCTGAACACCCGCTGCGTTCCAGGGAGTGCGGTGACGTACTGCGTGGCGTCGTGCTCCACCGAATACGACGGCACGATGCTCAGCGAAAGATTCGGCCTGGGGCGGTAACGCAGGTTCACGTTGCCCCATTTGTTGTTGCCTCCGTCGTCGCTGTTCCAGATCCCACCGTTCACTTCTAACCAGAACTTCTTGCGGCTGTCGCTGCCGAATCCGACGCTGATGTCGTGATCACCAGGACGCGCCGCCACCGGACCGCCCCTGGTTTTCCGATCGTCGAACGTGGGCCAGCTCTTCCCGCCACTCGTGTATGCGTACCAGTAGTTCGTCAGCGTTGCGTATGCGCTGCCGTAGATGCCGTTCGCCACGAGGTCGCCGTCGTAATTCCAGTTCTGATACTTGGCCACCCAGATCTGACGATCACGCGTCCGCTTGTTCGGCGTGTCGTTCGAATA
>JBDTRY010000405.1:0-2669 GCA_039931435.1 Acidobacteriota bacterium
CATACAGTCAACGATTCAACAGGATGGGATGGCAAAGGGTATCGGCCGCACGCCGTGCGGCCCTACGAGCAGCAGCGCCGGTTGTGATTTCAAGATACTTTTGACACAGTCTCACGAGAGCGAGGGACCCCAGTGGACGGGGGGCACGATCCCTGGGGCGCTTACCACCCGCCCCTCTGGTATTCCTCGCTCACGCTCGGAATGACCCGTTGGCGAAGCATCGCTTGTTGATTTTCCAGAGCCGACCTCATAGGACGCCATATGAGTTTCTTACAAGCGAAGCGGGGGATCCCCGGCGGCGAAAGTACGATCCTGCTCACACGAGCCGGATACCCCGCCTCGCTTCGCTCGTTCGGGATGACTTGATCTTGAAGGCTTCGCCGCTCGACGGCATGGCCATCGTCACCGGTGAAGAACATTGTCACGCTGCCCGGCGAAGAGAGAATGTTGAATGTTGAATGGTGAATGTTGAATGCCGAATGTTGAATGGTGAGGCTGGAGGGGCGTCAATGGCCCCGACTGGCGGCGGCTTCCATTCCCTGGGCTTTCTCTCGCAGGTGCAGATCGGAGATGCGCTCCTGGATCTTGGCGTCCACGCGATTCTCGACAAACTCGGCCGCAATTCTGATGGCATTCCGGATGGCCTTCGCTTTCGACCGGCCGTGGCAGACCACACATCCTCCCTTCACTCCCAGCAGCGGAGCACCGCCGTACTCGGCCCAGTCCATCTTTTTTTTCAGGTCCTCGAACGCGCCACGTGCCAGAAACGCCCCTGCCTTGCGAAGCGGGGTTCGTGTGATCTCGTCCCGCACGGCGCGGTAGATCATTTCTGCCAGGGCTTCTGAGGCTTTCAGGACGACGTTGCCGATGAATCCGTCGCAGACGATGACGTCGGCATTCCCGTTGAAAACATCGCGTCCCTCGACGTTCCCGATGAAGTTCAGTCCGGCACCCTTGAGCACCTCATACACTTCGCGGGTCAGCTCGTTTCCCTTGCCTTCCTCTTCCCCGATCGAGAGCAGACCAACCCGGGGGTTGTCGATGGAAAGCGCCATCTGTGCATAGAAGTGGCCCATCACGGCGAACTCACGAAGATTGTTGCTGCTGGAATCGACGTTTGCGCCCACGTCCAGAATGATGGTGCGACCGTCAGTGCGTGGGAGGATGGCCGCCAGAGCGGGGCGGCTGACACCTTCGATCATACCCAGCACTTTCCTGGCCGAAGTCCATGTGGCACCGGTATGTCCGGCGGATACGAAGGCGCCGGCTTTTCCCTCTGCCACCAGATTGGCGGCAACGCGAACCGAGGAATCGCGTTTTTTTCGAAGTGGAGTGAGAGCGTTTTCGTTCATCTCCACGACTTCGCGGGCGTCGACGATCCCGACGTTTTCGGGCGTGCTTCCGGCCGCGGCCAGCTCACGCCGGACGTCTTCTTCACGGCCTACGAGGAGAATGTCGAGCGGAAAATCGGCGGCAGCCTGGAGTGCACCGCGAACGCATTCGCCGGGCGCCAGATCGCCACCCATGGCATCGATGGCAATGGTGATGCGTCGCGAACCGGACGAGTCCGAAAGGTTCATGACCGCGGCTCGTCCCGGAACATCAGGAAGCCGTCCTTACAGCCCCTTGACAGTGATGACTTCTCGTCCCTTGTAGTAGCCGCACTTGGCACAGACGCGATGCGGAAGCTTGGCCTCATGGCAATGCGGGCAGGTCGAAAGTGACTTCGGCTTGAGGAAGTCATGCGCTCGGCGGGTGTGCGTCCGGGCTTTGGAATGTCTCCGTTTTGGATTCGGCATGGATCTGCGCTCCTTGAACTTACGACTGCTTTTTCTTTGCTAACTGGTCCCGGATGTCCTCGAGAGCAGCCCAACGGCTATCGCTCTCCCCAGCAGAGCAAGAGCAACCGTCCTTGTTCAGGTTCACTCCGCACGCCGGACACAGGCCAGGACACTTCGCATCGCAGAGTGGTTTCATCGGGATTGAAAGCTGAACCTGCTCCGCTGCGATCTCTCGAAGCGAAACGGATCGCTCCGAGTAGTATTCCACGTCGAGCTCCTGCTGGGAGATCTCGAATTCCTCGTCGCCGGCACTCTGTCCGGCTGGACGAGGCCGGTATCTTAGGCTGAAGGCCGTCCGGCTGGCAAACGGATAGGGATCGAGACACCTGCCGCATCGGAGGTCGGCTGTGTAGCTCACCTCGCCGGTCGCCAGATACTCCTGCGGCAGATCCCCCGGAGCGACTGTGGCCGTGATGGCAACCTCATCCATCCTCGCCATCTCGTCACGATTAACCTCCTCGGTAGGCAACGGCAGCACGAGACTGGCCGTTTGCGGACCGTAGCGGTCGACGTCATCGAAAAAGATTCGTTCTTTCATGGTTTGTCCGGTTAGAGGAGTAAGGGACCGAGGGGTCGCGGGCAGGGACTAAGTCGTTCCCTCTCACCTGATTACCTGCCGATCAACGCGCGCGGAGCTGACAGTATTTCGGGCGCCGAACCAGCGTCGCCCTCGGTGTTGCACGCGGTATCCAATCGCGGTCATCCCGAGCTGGAAACTCCCAGCGTTTTACGAAGCGTGGAGAACTTGTCATCCTTGAGGGAGCGGAGCGATCGAAGGATCTCGTCAACGAGAATCGTGCCCTTCATGGCGATGGCAACCGGGAAGGT
>JBDTRY010000406.1:0-2669 GCA_039931435.1 Acidobacteriota bacterium
GCTTGCGAACGTCACCGTTGACATCACTGCTGCGCGACGGGCCTGCCATCCACGAAGTAGTCGGCCGAGCGCGAGGGCGCCTATGCATACCCATGCGCCAAGTCCCCAGACGAGTTGCGGGACAACCATCCGGTGATATGCAATTGAGTAAGCACCGGCAAGCGCGAGCCCGGTCGTCAGCCCGAGAAATCCGGCGATAGAGGCGAAATGATTTACGCGATCGAGAGTGTCGAGAGGCGGAAAGAATCGGTAGATCGCCCCGAACCGCGCCGACTTGAGCTCTCGGCGCGCGATTAGATAGACCGCACCCGCAGCTGCTGCTGTCGCGTAAGCAGCCATGCCTACAAAGCTGAGAACGATGTGGCTCACGAGCCAGAACGCTTGCGTGCCCTGGGGATCGAGGAATGGTCGAAGACCAGTGATGTTGCCGGCCACAGTCACGAGCGCGGCAAGTGGCGCAGCGATCAAGGTTACGCTTACCTCCTGGGCAAACACCTCGACTAGCAGCAGCGCGACCGCGAGCACAAATCCCGCGAACGAAAGTGCCGGACCAAGCCCGGTCAGCGAGCCTGAGCCACTCGCCATGGCCAGACTGATCAGCGCAGCTGCGTGCGAAGCGACGCCGGCTGCAAGTACCCCAATTACGCCCTTCACCGGCGCTTTGACTCGGCGGGCGAACGGCAACGCGGCGAGTCCAGCGGCCGCTATGTAACAGGTTATTGCAACGAAGTGGGCGATCACCATCATGATCGCCCTAATTTAATCCCCTGTCAGAGTACGGGCATCACTTTTTACCGCCGATTCACGGCATTCTTGCAGTGAGTCGAGCAGTCATTCCCGTGCGAATCCGGGGCTGGTCCTGATCGATCAGAATCGCGGTTACAGCAAACGGCGTCACTTTCACTACTTCGGCGACGGCCGCAGGCACCGGTGGCGCTGGATAACGCGGGTCGACGCTGTCGTCCATCAACGTGAAGCGATCGCCAACACGAACTGAATTCCCGGCTCGCGATGTCATGACCACGTAGCTCTGCAGTGACGGAAGCACCGGACTTCCGCCGATGTAGATGACTTTCTCCGACTGTCCGCTGGTTACTGGAACAAGATTTCCCTGATTCGCCATCGTCGTCGAAAGAACCATCAGCGACTGGTCAAGGCGGACTTCGCCGAACTGTCGGATGACGCTAGCCAGCGCGGGCTGTCCGAGCTGCTGAGACTCGACGCGGACAATCCCGGTCGGGATAACCATCTGGGCATCATCGCTGATGTTTTGTCCCATTCGATAGGTGAGAAGCAGCTGGCCTGGAACAGCGACAACGCCAGCCGGCATGTCGACATAAACCCGGTCATGAAGCTGAAATCGCCGTTGTGCATCGGGCGCGGCAATACCCGGACGATCGTACGCTGCTGCGAGGCGTCCGGCTCCTGCGGGACCGCCCTTTCGGTCTCCGAACGGTGCGGAGTCGATTTCGCCGCGGGGAACGCCATTCGATGCATCACGCCCTATGACGGATCCATCCGACTGCATGCGATCGGTGTACATCCCCGGTGCAGTCGAGAAAACCGTTCGTGCGACGGACGGAGCGGGCTTCGTGTCGATCTTGGCAAGAACTTCAGGCCTCACCTCACCCTTCGGGATTCGGATATTCTCACCGGGGTAGATCCAGTGAGCGTTCTCGACGATATCGCTGTTGCGGCTGAAGACTTCGGGCCACTTGAACGGGTCCTTCAGGTACTCTTTTGCAATATCCCAGAGCGTGTCGCCCTTCTTGACCACATGCTCGACTTCGTCGGCGGCCAGGGGCGTCGCGTTGGTGAAGGTCGGACCTGGCTTTCGCTGATCCTGCGCCGTGGCGAGCCGCGGCGAGGCGCTGAGCGCGACGATAGCCGCGGATGCTGCTAGAAGAGTGACGACCCTCATGAATTTTGCTCCGATATGAACGAGTGATGCAATCCGTCAATACCATGACGTACTCAGCTACTTTCTCGTCACACACGGCCACGGCGGACAGGGACGGTACCGGGTACCCGAATAGGCGGACACTGCTGGTGCCGGGTGCCTGAATAGGCGGACACTGCTGGTGCCGGGTGCCTGGTGCCGACTTTACCCGCCTATTCCAGTACCCGGTACCGGCAGTGCCCGCCTTTGTCAGTTAAAACGGTAGATCGTCGTCCTGATCTTCGAGAGCTGCCGGAAAATCGTCGAACGTGTTCTCGCTGCCTGACGCAGCTTTCCCAGCACCTCTGGCAGGTGCGCGCGAGCGCGAGCCGTCTCCGTCAGAGTCGAAATCGGAGCCGCGTCCGCCACCGCCAAGGAGCATCAGCTCACGAACCTTTATCTCGGTCGTGTAGCGGGTCTGGCCTTCCTTGTCCTTGTACTGGCCGTACTCGATCGAACCCTCGACAAACACACGCTCGCCCTTCTTGCAGTACTTCTCGACGATGTCGGCGAGGCCCATGCCTGTGCCGTTTCCATTCCATGCAACGCAGCGGTGCCACTCCGTCTTCTCCTGCTTTTCGCCGCCAGCGCCACTCCACGACCGGCTCGTCGCAAGCGAAAATGTCGCCACCTTCTTGCCACTGCTGATCGTACGGATTTCCGGCTCGTTTCCAAGATTACCGATCAACGTCACCTTGTTCACACTGCGACTCACATTGCCTCCCGGCGA
>JBDTRY010000407.1:0-2643 GCA_039931435.1 Acidobacteriota bacterium
TTGACACCTACGTATTACCGCGGCTGCTGGCACGTAGTTAGCCGTGTCTTATTCGCGAGGTACCGTCAGAACTTCTTCCCTCGCAAAAGGGGTTTACGACCCGAGGGCCTTCGTCCCCCACGCGGAATTGCTGCGTCAGGCTTTCGCCCATTGCGCAAGATTCTTAGCTGCTGCCTCCCGTAGGAGTCGGGGCCGTATCTCAGTCCCCGTGTGGCTGACCATCCTCTCAGACCAGCTACCGATCGTCGCCTTGGTAGGCCATTACCCCACCAACAAGCTAATCGGCCGCGGGCCCCTCTCGTAGCGCCGGAGCTTTTACCACCCGGATTCTCACCGGGGGTGTTATGCGGTATTAGCTCGCCTTTCGGCGAGTTATTCCCCACTACGAGGCAGGTTACCCACGTGTTACTCACCCGTTCGCCACTAACCCGAAGGTTCGTACGACTTGCATGCCTAATACATTCCGCCAGCGTTTGTCCTGAGCCAGGATCAAACTCTCCGAAAAAAACTTCCAAAACCAGCCAAAGACTGGTTAATTCCGTTGTAACGGGTTCCCAGACGTTCTCTATTCGTCCGCTATCCAGTTGTTAAAGTGCGCCGGCCCCTTTTCAAGGCCCGAACGAGAAGACTAGCGGCCGGACGCCGCCATGTCAACCAACCCATGAGGATGGCACCGTTTGTAGGGGCTCGCCCGCACTCGCTTCGGAGCCCCATCTCTCGACGGTTTACTAACCTTACAACCGAACGCTCTTTGAGCCAAGCATGGCCCCAATCGCCAACCCGCAACCGATCAATCCGAGCGCCACCATGCCCTCTCGCACGCCACCTAAGGCGATGACCGTGCCAACCAGTAGCGGCCCCGCAACGCTCCCCAACCCTTCGGCGAAGAAGAGCCAGCCGAGGGCCTGCCCCGTGCTGGAGCGTTGGTCGGCGTGGGAGACGTCCAACAGGCTGGCATTAAGCAGCGGTTGCGCCCCTCCGAGGGAGATGGCGAAGGGAATCGCGATCAGCCCGAACAGCAGCTCGTCTCCGACCCTGGCGATGGCGAAGATCGCAATCGCGGCGACGGCGTAAAGAACCGCGACTTCCTTCAGGCGGTTGCCGTGCTTTGAGCGCCGCCCGATGACCACCATCGAGGCCGCGCCAGCGAACCCCGCGGGGACGAGCAGAATGCCCGCGTGCAGCAATGTGAGGTCCAGGGTGCGCAGGACGAATGGCCCGAAGTCGGCGATGGTGGCGGTCACCAGCACGAAGTGGGCGAAGATCATCGTGCCGGCGATGATCTTCGTGCGGTGCTCCATGGGCGGAGCAGCGTCCATTGCTGCGGGCGCGAGGGGCGCAACGGGCCCAGCCGGCCGCCGGCCGAGGAAGAGCCTGGCCATCAGGCCAACCGAGATGCTGGCCAGCACGAGGCCCACGCCGAAGGCCAGCCGCCAGTAGCTCGTCTCGCTGATGAGGGCGGCGATTCCCACTCCGGCGCCCGTAGCGGCGGCGCTGGTGAGGCCCATGTATGCGGTGGCGGAGCCGCGCGCTTCGGCATCGCGGGCATCGCCGAGAGCGTGGAAGAGGATCAACCACGAGATGGCGATGCCGGTGGAGAGAAGGCCAACGCCGCCGAGGAACCCGCGGGCGCTGGCCGTTGCGACGATGATCGCCAGTCCGCTCGCCTCGATACCCCACACGAAGACAATGACCGTGCGGATGCGTACGCGGTCCAGCAGCCAGCCGCCAACGGGCGCGGTGATGAGCTTGACGAGCCCGTAGATGCCAAGCGCGTATGCGGGGTAGGCGCTCGGGGCCTGGCGGATGTCGATCAGGTAGGTGTTGCTGTAGGCGATGACCACGAGCGCGGTGAGCGCGTCGACCGAGAAGACAGCTGCCAGCAGCAGCCGCAGGGACGGCGTCCACGTTCCGCTAGAGTCCGCAGCTTCGAAGGGAGTCCCGCCGGGCGGATTCGGGTGGCCGGACCCGGTAAGCGATCGTGCCATCGTCTCCCCTGAACTCTTCCTCAGCCAGGCCAGACTGCTGGAGGGCTTCGAGCATGCTGAGCTCACTCTTGCGGAAGCGTGCCTCATAATCGCCGCTCAGCACCACGTGGTCGATCTTTTTTGTCGCCAGGAGGCAGGTGTATGCCTCTGTGTTGGCGAATTGCTGCCGATGCTGGCTCTCCGTGAAGAACTCGTTGGAAAGCGTCGCGCCGGCCTTCATGAACTGGACCATGCCGTCCTCCTGGTTGTTCTTGACCATCACCCGATAGGAATCGCTGGGGACGATGGGATGCGCGGCAAGGTAGCCTTCGAACCGCGGCTGTGACCGCTGCCACAGCCCCGAAGGGGGTACCCAAACCAGGAGGGCAAGGGTGAGCGCCCCGAAGGCGACGATGAGCTTGCCCTGGTGACGAAAGAAGTTGGCGCCCATCGCCGGAAGGAGCAGCGGCAGCAGGACAATCGAGAGCCTGCGAAGGTTGTCCAGGAAGCTCAGCGCTATGCGTATTTTCGTAGCGTCGCCGAGCACGGGCGTCGAAACAAACAGGAAGACAGCCGGCAAGGCGATGGCCACTGCTGCGGCGGCGATGGTCGCCCAACGCTGTGGGAATGCACGCTGGCGCACCCACTCCCAGAGGCCGTAGAGCGCGAGGGCGCC
>JBDTRY010000408.1:0-2601 GCA_039931435.1 Acidobacteriota bacterium
CGGATCTCGAACAACGCCTGCTGGACCTCGCTACGACCCTGGCCAGAGTCGAGCCGTTCGACGAGCTGACGACCGAAGCAGCGCTCCGTACCCTGGCCGCTGAAATGGGTAACGGCGCCGGCAAGTACATTCACCCTCTGCGCGTGGCCCTGACGGGGAAAAGCGCTTCTCCGCCCATATTCGACGTCGCCGTGGCGCTGGGGAAAGAACGAACACTGCGAAGACTGCGGCGGCTGATCGACTCGATTCCGAAGCTCACCAGCCCGTAGTTCCGGAAGCCGGAACTACCACGCGGACTCTTCCCACTGCGGGTCCTCACAGGGACCACCAACGGAACATCCATCCTGAGCCGCACCAGTTTTGCCTTTCGTGATTTCGGAGAGCCCTGACTCATCCTAGACTGGGACGATGCCTAACCTCTCCGTATTGCTGCTGCTCCTTCCGCTGGTTGCCGGTGACGGGCAAGCGCAACGCCGCAGGCCTGTCAGCCCACCGGCGAACCGGTCCATCGTCATTCTCTTCGTCGGAAACAGCCTGACCGCCGTCAACGACCTTCCCGGGATGGTGTGCAGAATGGCGGCACAGACAGGGAAGGCGCTCCTCTGCGACTCGGTCGTCGCCGGAGGATTCTCACTCGACGATCACCTGGCCACAGGTACGGCGGCACGGAGGATCGCGGAAGGGAGATGGAACATCGTGGCCCTGCAACAGGGACCCTCTGCGCTCCCGGAGAGCCGTGATTCTCTTCGGGCTTCAGCGGCAGAGTTCGCAACAATTATTCGTGCCTCGCGAGCGACCCCTGCTCTATATGCCGTCTGGCCGTGGGAGTCGCGTTCGTTCGATTTTCCCGCCGTCGCCGAGTCTTATCGACTGGCGACGGAAGATGTGGGAGGACTGCTCTTTCCGGCAGGACAGGCGTGGACCGAGGCATGGAAACGCGACCGTTTGCTACCGCTCTACGGGCCAGACCTTTTTCATCCGTCGGCGACAGGCACGTACCTGGCCGCGCTCGTGATCTACCGACAGATCTTCGGCTCCATCCCGATCGATCTCGTCGGCTCCGACGTGGCCAACGCCGTTGCCATGACCGCGCTGCCAATCGGTGAATCGAAGCTGATCATCTTGCGGAAGGCCGCGGAAGATGCCTGCGGTGGACCGGCCGGTCCCCCGTTCTCCGATCCGTTCGCGCAGTCGGAAGGTGAAAGCCTCGCCACGAATTGAGTGTCCGGCATACACCATCCAGCCCATGCAACCTGCAGGAAGTCCTGCGCCCGGCGTAATGCGGAGCCGGACTCCCGCAGCCTCAGCGTGCTGCGACCGCCGGGTGATCGTGCCGGGCGCGGAACCTGTCGGCAAGAGAAACACTGATCAGCCAGATTCCGCAGACCGCTACCAGCAGAAGCGAGAACCATTTTCCGTAAATGCCTACCGGCGAATACGGCTCAGTCGCGGTGTGAATTGCTTCACTGTTTGGAAGGATCCCGGCCTCGGAAAATTCGTGAATGGAATAGACGGCGATCTGGATCGTGAAGAGAAGTAGAAAGGCACCAGTGACCTGAAAGAACCGTTTGATGTTGACGCGGTGCCCGAAATGCGCCCAGGCCCATGACATGAGCGCGGCTGCGGCAAGACCGAGAAGACCGCCGAGAACGAAGCGGCCGGTGCGGACCTGAATGAGCATCAGTGCCGCTTCCATCCCCTCACGGCTGATCATGAGAACGCTGAAGAAGAACACCGCCGCAAAGGCCAGCAGGCGCGAACTCTTCGTGGTGTATGCGGAAAGCTGCGATTCCATGTTGCTCTTCATCTTCGGGGCTGTCTTCCAGACGTGAATGACGAAGCTGGAGACAAGAAAGATGGCCACAATTCCGAGGATGCCTTCCCACAGCGACTGGTTCACCTGCATCAGCGCGTACCCGAGTGCGATGCTGGCGACGACGGAAACAGCGATTCCCCAGTAAACAGAGGGGCGCAGCCAGTCCCGGCCGGTCTTCCGCAGATAGGCGAAGATAATGGCTACAGTCAGGAACGCTTCGAAACCTTCACGGAAAATGATGATGAACGCCGCAAGCATGGAGTCACCTTTCTGAAACTTACTTTCGGAGGCGTGATTTGATGAGGCTGATCATCTGCACCCGGTCGGGGGAGCCGGGAAGCGCACCTTTCCGGTTGCAGCGATCGCAGACCCCGAGGATCTGCAGGTTGTGGTACGTGGGAGTGAATTTGCTTCTGGCGCAGATTTCCTGCTGCCGCTGTTCGAGCAGCTCGTCATGAAACTCGATGACGTCGCCGCAACCGGTGCACACCAGATGGTCGTGATGCGAATCCTTGGCCACGCGCTCGTAGTGATAGTGGTCTTCGCCCAGATGAACGCGGCGAACCATGCCCGATCGGACGAGTAAATCGAGGGTGCGATAGACGGTGGCACGGGAGGTCTTGGCGTTCTTATCCTTCAGGCGGAAAAGAAGCTCGTCGGCCTCGAAGTGATAGTGGCTGGAAAAGATCTCGCGCAGCAAGTTGGTGCGTTCCGAGGTCAGCTTCAGACCCTGGTTGCGCAGGAACGATTCGAATCGTCCGATTTCTTTTTCGAGGGCGGGCATA
>JBDTRY010000409.1:0-2601 GCA_039931435.1 Acidobacteriota bacterium
CGCACTTCCGATTCTACTGAAGGGAACGTCACTTCTTCGCCTGGCGAGCCGTTGAAGCAGGGTTATGTGGCGGCCGAGAACCGGCTCTATCCCGTTGACGAGGCACCGCAGGATGCTTCCCTGCTGGCTTTCAGAGAGCGCCTGCTGACCAGCGTTCGGAAGCACGATGGAGCGGCCGTGTTGCGCGCGGTCGATCTCCGGATCCGCGTCAGTTTTGGTGACGACAACGGCCGCAAAGCGTTCTCGAAGCAGTGGAAGCTGGATGAGCAGGACAGTCCTTTCTGGCATGTGATGGAAAAAATTCTCGTGAATGGCGGTTCGTTCCAGGAACCGGCCGCGACCCCTCGGCGGCTTATTGCCCCGTACGTCTACTCGCGGTGGCCCGAAGCAATCGATTCCTTCGAAAATCTGGCGGTTGTAAGCAGCAAGGCCCGGATGCGCTCGAAACCGGACGGCCCCGAGATCGGAACGCTGCACTACGAGATTGTGAAAATCGCAAACGATCCGGGGCGCAAGGGTGTGGCGGACAGCCCCTGGAGACATGTGGTCACAACCGGCGGCGCGTCGGCGTGGCTTGCGGCAGATGACCTCTACAGTCCCGTCGGTTATCGGGCCTTCTTCGAGAAAACGCCGGAGGGTTGGATGCTGACGACCCTGGTAGCGGGGGATTGATGTGGTCCCAGCATCACCCGGCGCGCGTGTGGATGTGAACGTTTCAAACCTTCGCTTCATCCCAGCGTCTAACGCTGCTGGGATACCCGAGAGGGAACGAAGGAGAAGGAAATGAGAACTTCAAGGAAATCGCTGTTCTATGGATGCCTGATCGTCTTCGGATTTTCGGCCATGAATCTCAGTGCCAGCGGCAAGTACGGCTCCTCCTCGATGAACGTGAACACAGACGGAGAGCTACTGACGCGATGCGGCCAGATCACGGTTCGCATCTCGGAAACGCCAGCCGTCACCTCGGAAGAACACACCAGCCTTCCAGCGGGCTCGCCGGTGGATGTCACTGCCCCTCGAAACGGCGGCATTCAAGTCGTGGGCTGGAACGGAGATCATTTCGACGTAACGGTCTGCAAAGCTGCTGACGCTTCGTCGTCGTCGCTCCTTGGTGCCGTTCGAACCGAGACGTCAGGCGGCAATCTATCGGTCACCGGTCCTTCGGAGGAGGGATGGACTGCCTACGTGCTGATCAAGGCACCGAGCAGCGCCCGGATGAGTCTTCACTCGACGAATGGTCCGATCGGATTGCAGGAGGTCCGGGGTACGTTTTCCGCGGACGCCAAGAATGGACCGATCTCTCTGAGAAACAATGACGCCAGCATTGACGCCACGACCCAGAACGGTCCGATCAGCCTCGCTGGCGGCTCAGGACAGGTGAGGCTCGACGCCAAGAACGGCCCTGTTTCTTTGAATCTGAATGGATCGACCTGGGAGAATGGTTCGCTGGACGCCCGCACACAGAATGGGCCGGTCAGTTTGAAGCTGTCGCGCGATTTCCGTTCCGGCGTGGTGGTGGAGTCGGCAGGCCGGGGGCCCGTCTCCTGTCGCTGCGATGGCGCGCGCGAAACGCGCACCGATGATCTGTATCGCGCCGAGTTCGGCTCAGGTTCCAGGCCGATCGTTCATCTCACGACAAAGAACGGGCCGGTGTCGATCAGGAACGAGTAGAAAAGAGGCGAGAGGCGAGAGGCGCGAGAAATCAGGAAGACGTGGGGCTGCGTCATCCCGAACGTGAGTGAGGGACCCCAGTGGTCGGGGGCACGATCCATGGGGCGCGTGCCGCCCACCCCTCTCGGATCCCTCGCTACGCTCGGGATGACGCGCGTGCCACCCATCGTATGTTGATAGAAGAGATACGCTGGGTGGAAATCCAGATACTGGAATTCCGAGGTACCGTCGCTCAGCGGATGGAAAGCCTCTATGTTTACATCATGAGCAACGCGTCGCGAGTCGTATACATCGGAGTAACCGGCAACATACTTCAACGATACGGCGAGCATTCTTGCGGGCAGGGCAGCCAGTTCACTGCCCGACATCGCTTGCACAGACTTGTGTACTTTGAGCAGTGCTTCGATCCCACCCAGGCAATTGCCAGGGAGAAGCAATTGAAGGGATGGCGTCGGTCTAAGAAAGTCAGATTGATCGAGTCCGTTAATCCGGAATGGAACGATCTGTCCGATCAGCTTTGATCGCGAAACGTGGCGCTGCGTCATCCCGAACGTGAGTGAGGGACCCCAGTGGGCGGGAGGTACGATCCATGGGGCGCTACCACCCACCCCTCTGGGATCCCTCGCTACGCTTCGGGATGACGCGCGCGTACACGTACATTCGAACGGGACCGAGTATTGTTGAAACGCTTCTAGACCAGCGACCCCATGCGCCTGAGTTGCGGGAATCGCCATGCCACGACGGTCACAACAAGCAGGGTCATCACTCCGCCGAAAATCACCGATGGAACCGTGCCGATGAGGTGCGCGGCCAGACCGGATTCGAAGGCCCCGATCTCATTCGACGATCCGACGAAAATCTGGTTCACCGCGGAGACACGTCCGAACATGTCCGCCGGTGTCATGGTCTGCAGCAGCGTCGAGCGCACGA
>JBDTRY010000410.1:0-2587 GCA_039931435.1 Acidobacteriota bacterium
CGATCAGGGAGTCGTAGGTCCACTTCACGTCGGAGGCCTTGACGGGCTGGCCGTTCTGGAACTTCGCGGCCGGATTGAGGTGGAAGATGATCGTCTTGTCGTCGGGTGTTTCCCACTTCTCGGCCACGTCTGGGGCGTAATCCATCTCCGGCGTGACCTTGACCAGCCCGCTGTAGATGAGCTCGTGCATGCGTCCGGAGACATTGTCGTTTCCGACGCGCACATCGAGGTTCGTGGGGCTGGATTGGACCTCGATCACAAGTGTGTCCTTCGATGCTGAGGCGCTGCCTCCGCCTTTTTTCTCACCACCGCCGCACGCGGTGAGCACGAGGGCGGCTGCCATTACGATCGAAAGACGCATCTTCATGGTTGTGACTCCTTGCCTGCTGCGAAGTACAAAAGAAGTGCCTGCTATCATGCCGCGGATGCGTCGCCTTGCGGTCACACTTCTCGTGGCCCTCCTCCTGCCAGCCTATTCATGGGCATCGCCCCAGAAAGTCATCGTCCTCGGATTCGACGGCGTCGACGCCCGCTACACCGAGCAGTGGATGAACGAGGGAAAGCTGCCGAATCTGGCGAAACTCCGTGCTTCGGGGACCTTTCGACCACTGCGGCCTACTGTTCCGGCACAGACTCCGGTGTCCTGGTCGACGTTCAGCACCGGCATCGATCCCGGGCGAACCGGGATTTTCGATTTCCTGCGCCGCGATCCGAAAACCTACTTACCGGTATTCGCCGCCTTCGACGAAACGAAGACCCCCTTCCTCCTCGGCAAAACCAATCCGATTGCCTTCGCGCTGGTGCCTCTGGCACTCATGGGGATCATCGGCATTCTTCTGTTCAGAAGGTGGCGGACCGCCGGGAGCGTGACTCTGATTCTCGGCATCGCGCTCGCCGCCGGAGTGTTCTACGTGACGCGGCGGTATGTGCCGGAGACCATTCCTGGCGTCGTGAACCGCAGGCAGGGAATCCCGTTCTGGGAAGTTGCCGCACATGCGGGGAAGAAAGCGCGCGTCGTGCACGTCCCCGTGACGTTTCCCGCGAACGATTTCGGTGAGGATGACCATCTACTCTCCGGGCTGGGTGTCCCCGATGTCTCAGGCCGCGTCGGCAAGCCGATCTACTTCACGTCCGAGCTCGATTTCCACGGCTCCGGAGCGAACGAATTCTCGATCGAGGTGGTGCAGCTCGAAGACAACAAGGGTGTGATCAAGACCGCCATTCAAGGGCCGCCGAACAAGCTCTTCGGCGATCCGCCGTACATCGCCTGCCCGATGACCGTCAGCGTGGCGGAGGATCGCAATTCCATCGCCATCGAGGTGAGTGGACAGAAGATCACGCTGAAGCCGGGCGACTGGAGCGGCTGGACGGACTTCGAGTTCAAGTTCAATCCGCTCGTGAAGCTGCGAGGTGTCAGCCGGTTCCATCTGATCTCTTCGCAGCCGGAAGTGAAGCTGTATCTCTCACCGATCAACTTCGATCCGCGCCACCTTCCGCCTGGGTTCAAGATCTCCTCGCCGTCGCGATGGGCTGGTGACCTTGCGAAAGAGCAGGGTCTCTTCAAGACGATCGGATGGCAGATCGATACCTGGGCCATCTCCGAAGGCTTCGCCAACGAGCAGATGTTCTGGGACGACATGGAGTGGACCGTCGCGCAGGACCGCAAGATGTTCAATGCGTTTCTGCAGGGTGACGACGACCTCATGGTGCAGTGCTTCGAGTTTCCGGATCGCGTCGGACACGTCTTCTGGCGCTTCATGGATCCGAAACATCCGGCATACGACGCGAAGATGGCAGCACAGTGGGGCGGCGCGTTGCTTCGCGCCTATCAGCTGATGGACTCGATCGTCGGCGACGCGATGAAAGCAGCCGACCAGAAGAACGCGGCGCTGATCGTTCTTTCGGATCACGGCTTCGCCAGCTTCCGCAAGTCGGTGAACTACAACACCTGGCTCGTGGTCAACGGATACCTCGCGCTCAAGAGCGGCGTGAAGGTCAAGGATCGCAACCTGGAAATGCTGTTCTCCCAGGGCCAGTTCTGGGAGAACGTCGACTGGTCGAAGACGCGCGCCTACGCGATGGGGCTGGGCGAGGTGTACATCAACCTCAAGGGTCGTGAATCGCAGGGCATCGTCATGCCGGGCGCTGAGGCGGATGCGCTGAAGAAGGAATTGCAGGAACGGCTGGTGCAGTTCACCGATCCCGAGACCGGCGACAAAGTCGTCCGCCGCGTGCTGGCTCGCGAAGAGGTCTATCGGAAGTTCGATCCGAACGTGATCCCCGATCTCTTCGTCACCAACAATGACGGGTATCGCGTCTCGTGGCAGACCTCGCTGGGAGGCATCCCGAAGGATCTTCTCGAACCGAACAAGCAGGTCTGGAGCGGCGACCACTGCTCCGTCGACCCCGAGATCGTCAAAGGAATCTTTTTCTACAACCGAAAGGTAGGGACCGATCGCGGCCCCTACATCGCCGACATCTATCCGACCGTTCTCGGACTTCTGGGAGTCAAACCCCCGTATGAGCTGGACGGAGCGGAGTTGAAATGAGTTGGACCACGGACCACGGACCACGGACCACGGACCAC
>JBDTRY010000411.1:0-2581 GCA_039931435.1 Acidobacteriota bacterium
GGGTGGTAAGCGCCCCAGGGATCGTGCCCCCCGTCCACTGGGGTCCCTCGCTCTCGCTCGGGATGACGGCGCTCATTGTTTCTTCACTCTGGTTCAGCGCCCCCGCTGTTAGTCCGCTCGGGATGACACGTCCCGGCACCTGCTCGCTCCCTTGCTCAAAAGGTTGTGGGACCGTTTGAGCTGATCACGTCCTTCACTCTGGCCCACGAATCTTTCAGGGTAACGATCCGATTGAAGACGAGAGCGTCGGCGGTGCTGTCCGCGTCGACGCAAAAGTACCCGAGGCGTTCGAACTGGTAGCGCGTTCCTGGCGTTGATTCGGCCACCGAGGGCTCGACGCGTGCCCCGGAGAGAGTCTGCAAGGAATCAGGATTGAGATTCTCCAGAAAGACCCCGCCGGGGGCCGTATCTTCCGGATCTTCCTTCGTGAAGAGGCGATCGTAGAGCCGCACGGACACCGGAAGTGAGTGTTCGGCCGAGACCCAGTGCAGCGTGCCCTTCGGCTTCCGGCCATCGGGTGAATCACCGCCGCGGGTTTGTGGATCGTACGTGCAGTGGATTTCCACGATCCGCCCCGCTTCGTCTTTGATCACGCCCGTGCAGGTCACGAAATAGGCGGAGCGCAAGCGCACTTCCCGGCCGGGAGCGAGCCTGAAGAATTTCTTCGGAGGATCTTCCATGAAGTCGCCCCGTTCGATATAGAGAACGCGGCTGAAGGGGATCGATCGCAACCCGGCGGCGGGATCGTCTGGCTTGTGCGGGCTCTCGAATTGTTCGACCTGATCCTCGGGATAGTTGTCGATGACCACACGCAACGGGTTGAGTACCGCCATCACTCTCGGAGCGGTGACATTCAGGTCCTCGCGCACGCTGTGCTCGAGAAGGGCCAGGTCGATGGTGTTCTCCCGTTTCGCCACACCCACACTCTCCACGAAGTTACGGATTGAAGCGGGCGTATAGCCTCGGCGACGCATGCCGGCCAGCGTGGGCATGCGCGGATCGTCCCATCCGCTGACGTGACCTTCCTCCACGAGCCGGAGCAGTTTGCGCTTGCTCATGATCGTGTAGCTGAGATTGAGCCGGGCGAATTCGATCTGTTGCGGATGATCTTCGAAGGGTAGATTCTCGATCATCCAGTCGTAGAGCGGGCGATGATCTTCAAATTCCAGCGTGCACAGTGAGTGTGTGACTCGCTCGATTCCGTCCGAGAGGGGATGGGCGTAGTCGTACATGGGATAAATGCACCAGGTGTCGCCGGTGCGGTGATGGTGCGCGCGCCGGATGCGGTAGAGAACGGGGTCGCGCATGTTCAGGTTCGGCGAAGACATGTCGATCTTCGCCCGAAGCACATGTTCTCCGTCGGCGAACTCTCCGGTGCGCATGCGCTCGAAGAGATCGAGGTTCTCTTCGATCGTTCGGGCGCGAAACGGGCTGTCCTGACCGGGTTCGGTGAGAGAACCTCGGTGCTCACGAATCTGCTCGGCCGTCTGGCTGTCCACGTAGGCCCTTGCATCACGAATGAGCATCACCGCAAACTCGTAAAGCTGTTGAAAGTTGTCGGACGCGTAATAGAGGTGGTCGCCCCAGTCGAATCCCAGCCAGCGCACGTCCGCCTTGATCGCTTCGGCGTACTCGGTCTCTTCGGTGACGGGATTCGTGTCATCGAAACGCAGATGACAGCGGCCACCGTTCTCCGCTGCGATTCCGAAATTCAGGCAGATCGATTTCGCGTGACCAATGTGCAGGTAGCCGTTCGGCTCCGGCGGAAAGCGCGTGGCCACCCGGCCGCCGTGGTTGCCGCGAGCGCGATCCCTGGCGACGATCTCCCGGATGAAATCCGGTGGATTCGTCGAGCGGGAGGATTCGAGGTCGCGCTCATCGGAGTCAAGCCTGGTCATAGGACGGGCGAGTGTACAACAGGGCAACTTCATCATGAATCCGCAGACCGAAGAGAACTATTCGGAATGCAGAAGTTCTCAGCGCAGTTTGCTGGTGTCGTGAAGCGTCCTGAGCCTGCCAGTGCCGCGAGGGACTCGATTGCAATCTGAGCAGCTCTCGCCGTCAAGCGGCCTCGCCCGCGCCGTCATCCTCGATATGGATGGGCTCATCCTGGATAGCGAGCCTGTCTATCGACGGGCCTG
The DNA here is from genome assembly GCA_039931435.1 of Acidobacteriota bacterium. Taxonomy (GTDB): domain Bacteria; phylum Acidobacteriota; class Thermoanaerobaculia; order Gp7-AA8; family Gp7-AA8; genus JBDTRY01. The sequence goes on from JBDTRY010000411.1 coordinate 2,142, forward strand.
CGTCAGCGCTGCAGCGGCTCTCGGTTGTTCCGTGACTGACGACCTCTATCATCAGCTACTGGGTAGAACCGAAAGCGATTCGGAGGCCATTCTTCAGAATTTCTTCGCGGGGAGACTGAGCGTTCCCGAATTTCGCTGCCGTTGGGCGGAGAACTTCGCCGCGGAGCTCGAGCAGGGGATGAAGACGAAAGACGGTCTGCACGATCTGCTCGCGGAACTCGACCGACGTTCCGTTCCCTACGCCGTGGCTACATCCACGAGCAGGGAACGGGCGCTGCGTTCTCTCCAGGCTGCCGGACTGAGTACGCGCTTTTCAGTAATCGTTTTTGGCGATGACGTCGTCCATGGCAAGCCGCATCCGGAGATCTTCCTGCGCACGGCCGAGGCCCTCGGCGTGAGAGCCGCGGACTGCATCGTCCTCGAGGATTCGGACGCCGGGG
>JBDTRY010000412.1:0-2580 GCA_039931435.1 Acidobacteriota bacterium
ACAAACTTCGACGACCGCTCCTTCGAGCTGAACGACGAGGTCACGCTCGGAATCTGGGACCCGACGTTCGCCAGCGAGCTCGAGGAAATCTTCGAAAAAGATCTCGTGGACTGCGACGAAATGGAGCTGGAGACCTGGAAGAAGCGCCCGCTCTGGCACAAGACACTCGACGGCATGTTCTTCCTCATCAATGAACAGCTGTGATCATTGCGTTGTCGTTCATCGAAGAACGGGCACTAAATGAGCCAATCAACTGTGGACTAGCAACTTCGGCAAACGGAACCGTGCCGCTCCACTCCCCTTTCTTGTCACACGAGGGCTGTCGAATTACGATGGTCAGCCCATGACGCTCACCTCGGAGACCCGTCCCGCCGCAACAGGAGCTGCGTTCCGGCTACGCTTTCTTTCGTTCGTCGGCGAGCGACATCCTCTGGCGCTTTCAGTGGCCTCCGACGCATTCGATTCCGTCACCGGGGATTTGCAATCGCATGGGGCGGCAACCGCCGAGGCCATCGATGCAGTTCGTGGCCCACTCCTCGAGGCACTGGAGCGCGGCCTCGCCGCCGCACTTTTCAAGGGTGGAGGGCTCCCCTCGCCCACCCCTGCCGTTTCCATGGAAATCCGCATGGAGCAGGCCCGCCGACAGATCGTCGAAGACTGCGCCGGGTTTCTCCGGCGCGAATCGATCGCGGCCTCTCTCACGCGGGATGAGCGGCGCGAGATTCTTCGCGGAATGATCCTCACCCGCGCCGTCGATAATCGCTTGAAGATTTTTTTTTCGGGAGGCGAAGTCCGCTACGGCAAAACGTCCTTCCAGGGAAAGGGCTTTCGATCGCTGGGACAGGAAGCCATCTACGCCGCAGCCATCCGCCTCCGCAGAGGCAGCAGCTTTCGATCGGAGAATGCCGATACTCCACCGGCGGAACGCTGGCACGGAGACGTCGTCGCTCCCCTCATCCGGGACCTCGGCGTCGCCCTGGCCATGCATCCGGAAAAAGAAACCGTGCGCATGGTACTCAGCGCGCAGATGGGCAAAGGTGGCCCGCCCATGAACGGGAAGGATCTGCACGTCGGAGACTTTTCCCGGGGCATTCTCCCCGCGTCGGCACCGCTGACGATCTCCACGCTCACTGCAGCGGGACTGGCCATGGGATTCTCGCGCGAGATCCGTGACGAGCGCACTGGAGAGCAAGGTCCGCGCGTAGCCATTTCCTTCATCGGAGAAGGCGGCTCGTCGCTGGGCGAATGGCACGAGGCCGTCAACCTCTGCGCCGCACGTCGCCTCCCGGCGGTCTTCTGCCTCCAGAACAACCAGACCGCCCTGGCCACCCCCGTGCACGAACAGAGCTCGGTGCGCATGTTCGCCGACAAGGCTCAGGGATATGGAATCCCTGGAATCACCATCGACGGAACCGATCCCGACGCGATTGCCGCGGCGTTCACGTGGGCCGTGGAACGGGCCCGCTCCGGACTGGGTCCGGCGCTGATCGAGCTGATCTCCATGCGTATGTGCGGCCACGCCCATCACGACGACATGCTCTATCTCGGAAAAGAGACTCCCCCGGGCTGGGAGTACCCGCCGCTTTCCGAGCAGGGTTACGCCGATCCGGAAGCCTGGACATTCTGGTCTGCGAAGGATCCCATCAGTACGTACGCCGCTCGTCTCGAAGCAGAAGGAATCGTCGAAGCGGATGAAGTCGCTCGGTGGAAAGCCGACTGCCAGAGTCTCGTCGACGTTGAAGCGAGAGCCGTGATCGAGGCCCCGTGGCCGGACCCCGAACTTGCAGGCGTGGGCGTTCTCGATGGCGAGCCTCCCAGACGCCGTCTGGAGGTGCTGGACAAAGAGAAATCGGCCGCCGTCGAGCTTCAACTGCCCGCGCTCGATCCCGGACCTCCCTTCGATCCCAAAGGCCGCACATTTCTGGAAGCGGTCATGCTCGGAGTAAAGGACGCCTTGCAATCCGATCCACGCGTCTTCGTTTACGGCGAGGACGTGGGAGGCAAGTACGGGAACGCTTTCCTGCTTCTGCGCCCGCTGTTGAACGAATTCGGCGATCGGATTCTGAACTCGATCCTGGCGGAAGGCGCGGTGCTGGGTGTGTGCGTGGGGGCAGCGTTGGCTGGCCAAAGACCGATCGGCGAGATCCAGTTCAACGACTTCGTTGCTACCGGCTTCAACCAGCTGGTGAACAACGCGGCGAAGATCCGCTACCGCTGGGGAGCGTCGGTACCGATGGTCGTGCGCATGCCGTGGGGAGGGCTGCGCCACGCCGGCCCGTATCACAGCCAGAACACCGAGCCGTGGTTCTATCGCACGCCCGGTTTGAAAATCGTCACTCCCTCCACGCCTCACGACGCCCGGGCTCTGATGGCTGCTGCGGTCGCCGATCCCGACCCGGTGCTTTACTACGAACATATCGCCCTCTATCGCGATCCACGGATCAAGCAGGCGCTCAGCGATGACAGACCTGCACCGCTGCCGATCGGGAAAGCAGCATTGCGCCGCGCCGGCGAGGATCTGGCCATCATCTCCTACGGCGCCTATGTGCACTCGGCCATGCGCGTAGCAGAGAAGCTCGC
>JBDTRY010000413.1:0-2577 GCA_039931435.1 Acidobacteriota bacterium
TCCAGAAGAACGCAGGAACGCAGACAAAGGTTGCGAACATCAAGGCGCTCCTCGACACTCTCAACGCGCACGGAATTCTGCCAATTGCGCGAATCGTGGTGTTCAAGGATTCAGTGACCGCGCGGATGAATCCCGATCATACCATTCGAAAGGCAGACGGTTCTCCGTGGCGCGACAAAAAAGGTTTGACTTGGGTTAATCCGTATGCGAACTCCATCTGGGAGTACAACTTCAGGGTTGCCGAAGAAGCGGTCCGTATGGGATTTGGCGAAGTTCAATTCGACTACATCCGATTCCCGGAGCCGTACAAGAGTCTGCCACCGCAGGTATTCCCCGAGTCGAACGGCCGAGGCAAGACCGACGCACTCGCTGAATTCCTGAAGGCTGCGAAGACGCGCATGGACAAGCTCGGCGTCAGAACGACGGCCGATATCTTTGGCCTCGTGAGTACTGTGGGCGGTGCACTCGAGGTCGGCCAGAAGTGGGAGCCGATGGTTCAGTCGGTGGACGTAGTTCTCCCGATGGTGTATCCGTCACACTACCCACGCGGCTCGTTTGGTATTTCCTCGCCGAACGCACAGCCTTATGAAATAATTCACACCGCCATATCACGCGGCAGAGTCAGAACCGAAGCGATGGGTCTCAAGGGGCAGCGTGTTCGTCCCTGGCTTCAGGCATTCACCCTCGGCGCGCCGAAGTACGGTCCGCCGGAGATCGAGGCACAAAAGAAGGCGGTTTACGACTCGGGCTACGATGGCTGGGTGATGTGGAGTCCGGGATCGCAGTACGAGATATTTCTCCCGGCGCTGGAAAAAACGACGGTCTCTCGCGCAAAGAATCCCCCTGTGCCCGCAAAGGTCACGCGGTTCGAGTAAGCGTCAGCGAGTGATCTTTTTTATGTGAATCTTCACCGCTTCAGGAGCGGCTGGGTTTGCTGACGGGACGGTTGGTGCGGGCGTCCCCGGAGCTGGGATAACAATGGGCGGAGTCGGTGGTGTTGGTGCTACCACCGGCTGAACGGTGGTGTTTCTCACGGGCCCACCCAGCTTGCTGACGACCGATTCCTTGACATTATCGAACACTACCGGCAGCACCATTCGTACGACGAACACGACAATGAGCGCGCCGAACGCCCAGCCGAATAGCACTCGCCGCGAGAAAAGCTTCTCACGGGGAACCAAATGCTCGTCGATCTTCCCAATCGACTGAGCTTCCTGTCCATACTGCTGAGCCAACGATCGCTCGAGGCGGGAGATTTCCTCGGCCTGCTCGCGAAGCACTTCCATGGCTCGCTGTTCGTCAGAAATTTTCGTTGGGTCGCTCATTTCAGTGTCCTCGTAGCATCCTCTTGAAACTTACGGTACGGTACGCGAAAAAGTGCCAGCCGCTGCGGTGGGCAAATCGTGCGAGCCCTACTATAATTGCCGCATGGTGACGACCGCAAAGATTGACGGAATGACATGCTCTCACTGCGTTCGTGCGGTCTTCACGGCCCTTGGCGGAGTCGAAGGCGTGTCGCGAGCGGACGTCTCGATTGGGAAGGCCATCATCGAGCACGATGGCACAGTCACCAACGGAGCAATCCGTGAGGCCATCTCCATTGCCGGCTATGAAGTCGCGGACTTCCGCGACGACCGCCGCTCTCTACCGGTGGTGTGATGAAGGAGCAGCGGCACTCTCCCCTGCATACGCCCCATGGCGATGACGACGTGAGAGGAATGGCCGCACTGCTGGCGCCAGACATTCTCGAGCTGCTCGACGCGGATCCGGGAAGCATCGCGGTCGAAACAGAAGAGATTCACCCCGCAGATCTCGCCGACATAGCCGAGGCGATGCCGAGAGGTCGTGTTGCGGAGTTGTTGAGCGCGCTCAGTCCTGATCGCGCCGCCGACGTCCTCGAGTACCTGAACGAGGATCTGCGAAGCGAAGTCCTCGAAGCGATGAGTACGCGACAGGCGGCAGAGCTCGTCTCGCAGATGGAGCCGGACGATCGCGCTGACGTTCTGGAGGACCTGGAGGACGAGACAGCCGACGAGATTCTTTCGGAAATTCCGGAGGATGCGCGAGAAGAGACAGAGCGTCTGCTGGCGTACGAGCCCGACACGGCCGGCGGTCTGATGACGACCGAGTTCGTGTCAGTGCCGGAAGACACGAGGGTAGAGGAAGCACTGGCAGGCGTCCGGAGAATCGCGCGCGGTGGACGTCGCGAGGCGATGCACGCGATCTACGCTACCGACAAGGACGGCGTCGTCAAAGGTGTGATGTCGCTTCACGAGCTCCTCGCAGCGCCAGAGGGTGCATTCGTTCGGGATGTCGCCTGGGAGGAAGTAGTTGCCGTTTCCCCGACGATGGATCGGGAGGAAGTAGCGCGGCTCACGTCGAATTACGATCTCGTCGTACTTCCTGTTGTTGACGACCAACGCCGCATACTGGGAGTGGTGACTGTCGATGACGTCATCGACGCGCTTCAGGAAGAGCACACTGAAGACGTGCAGCGGTTCGGCGGAATGGAAGCGCTCGACGAGCCGTACACGCAGATCGGCTTCTTCTCGATGGTCAGGAAGCGCGGCGGATGGC
>JBDTRY010000414.1:0-2553 GCA_039931435.1 Acidobacteriota bacterium
ACCTGGAGTTTCGAGCGTCCGCTTTTCTGAGATGTGCCGGCATCTCCACGCCCGCTTGATTGGGGCGTAACTCGCTGGCAGCAAGCGACAAACGATCCTTGACTCCTGAGAGTGCGCGTTTACAATTACCGGCGGTCTATCGAGATATGGCGAACTATTCAGTGCTACTGGTGGCGGCACTCATCGTGATCTCGCTGCCGGTTTTGACACTGTTCATCCTTGCGCCGATCTTCCGCGCTTCCCGGGCGAACAAAGTCAAACTCGAGCCGTACGAATGTGGCGTTCCTGCCACATCGCTGGCGTTCGACCACCGCTTTTCAGTCCGTTACTTTCTGATTGCGGTGCTTTTCATCGTCTTCGACGTCGAGACGATCTTCCTCTTCCCCTGGGCGATCCGGTTCAAACAGCTCGGCTGGTTTGGAGCTGTCGAGATGGCGGTGTTCCTCGCGATTCTCCTGATCGGTTATTTCTATGCCTGGAAGCGGAAGGTCCTGACATGGGTCTGATCGAGAATCGTTTCGACTCGAACGTCCTCACCACCACCGTCGATAAGTTTTTCAATTGGGCTCGCAAGTCCTCGCTCTGGCCGATGCAGTTCGGCCTGGCCTGCTGCGCCATTGAAATGATGGCGGTCCTCGATCCCCGCCACGACATGGCCCGTTTCGGCGCCGAAGTCTTTCGCGCCACGCCCCGCCAGGCCGATCTCATGATCGTGTCGGGCACCGTCACTGAGAAAATGGCGCCCATCGTCCGCCGCCTTTGGGATCAGATGCCCGAGCCGAAATGGGTCATCGCCATGGGATCGTGCGCAACCTGCGGTGGCCCCTACGACACCTACGCCGTCACTCAGGGTGTCGACCGCTTGATCCCGGTCGACGTCTACATTCCTGGTTGCCCCCCGCGCCCCGAGGCCTTGATCTGGGGCCTCATGGAGCTGCAGAAGAAGATCGAGAAGATGCACATCCTCCGCAAAGGCGGAGAGGCTTATGACTTCGCGCGCGCCTCGGTTCGCGATCAGATTCGTCCGGTGCATGACGGTCCCGCGCTGCGTGCCGAACAGGCGCAGCAGCTGCGTCCGGCGCCGATCTCCGGTGTGACGCGCGTCCCCACTCCGCCGAAGGCAGCGTCCGCGCCAGCCGCAGCGGCCACTGCCAGCGCTACCGCCGTGCTCGACGCACCTGAAGTGACGCAAGCGGACCTTCAGGTTACCGCCGCCCCCGAAGTCATCCCTGGATCTTCCGTGGACGGCGCGTCTGCGGCCGTTGCGTTTCACAACGAGAACCTGACGCTCGGGGAGCGGATGCAGATCGCCGAGGAGCTGCACGGGGATCTGAAGACAAAGCTCTTCGCCGCGATGGCGCAGACCGACTGCGGAGCCTGCGGCTGGGACTGTGAAGGCTACGCCGATGCAATCGCATCCGGCGAGACAAAAGACATCTCTCTCTGCGTTCCCGGGGAGGCCGAGACCTTCGACATGCTGAAGCAGCTCATGACCGATGCCGGTCGTGACGTGGAGGGCGGCTAGTTGACTGAAACGCCCATCACGCCGCCGGCCAAGCCAGCTGCGCCGGTCGGACGCAGTCTCGACGAGCTTCGCCTCGATCCGCTGATCGCCACGTCCGTGGCTGGTCTCAATGGCGCCATTACGAATGCCAGAGAGTTCGCGGGGGAGATCACGCTGATCGTCGATGCCGCGCGGATCGTCGAAGTGACTACCGCCTTCAAAAAAGACGGTTGGAACTATCTGGTGGATCTCGCCGGCGTCGACTACTCGAAGTACCCGGGCCATACCGGTCCGCGCTTCGGGGTTTCCTACACGCTTTACTCGTTCGCTCGCAATGCACGCGTCCGGATTCGCGCGCTCACCGACGGCTCCATTCCGTCGATCAGCTCCGTGTGGAAGACGGCGAACTGGCACGAGCGCGAGACGTGGGACATGTTCGGAATCGTTTTCGAAGGACATCCGAATCTCGAGCGGATCCTGATGTGGGACGGATTCAATGGTCATCCGCTCCGCAAAGACTTTCCCATCCGCGGAATCGACACCGGCGCTCGAATCTATCCGGAAGTGTTTCCGGAAGGCGGCGGTCCGAAAGCCGGATCAACCGGGAAGGACGTCAAGGACGTCAATCTCTACAAGGGTCAGTGGGATCAGTACGGGAAGTGGCCGCCCGCGCAGATTGCCGGCGGCAGCGAGAAGAAGGCCGCGCCAGCACCCGAGCTTGCGGGCGTCGTGGCTGACAGCGCGGTTCCCACTCCCGATGCGCCGTGGCACGATCCCGACAAACCGCTGACCGATCGCATGGAGCTGGCGAAGGCCGGCAGTCTCAAGGACAAACTGTTCGCAGCGATGGCGCAGACCGATTGCACCGCGTGCGGATGGGACTGCGAAGGCTACGCGGAAGCCATTGCGAAGGGCGAGAGCAAAGACCTGACCCTTTGCGTTCCGGGCGAAGCAGAGACCGAATCGATGCTCAAGCTGCTGATGGCACAGGCGGGACGGGCATGAGGGCGTTCATCGTGAAGGCAACTCCCTCGCGTGAGAAATGCAAA